>DATHMQ010000078.1:0-34056 GCA_035486935.1 Solirubrobacteraceae bacterium | reverse complement strand
GAGATGATGCGCACGGGCGAGATTGCAATAGCACGGGGTAGGGCCGAGACCTAGACGTTCGTTGGGCGGCGCGGTGGGGCCGTTCATGGATCATGAAGGGCGGGATGTATGGCCCATCTTTTGAATGATCTGCCTAACACCCCCCTTTTGCGAAGGCTTAGGTAAAGGTTAGGTACCAAAGTAAATCCTCCAGCTCCACATCAAGGGGTGTAGATACGTGCAGGTCGTTTTGAAAGACCTTCCAAGTCGTGGAAAGATGAATTCGTGACGCTCCAAACCGGCGAGCGATCGCCGTTCACGCTCGGTGAGCCAGACCGCGAACGCTTGGGCGCGCGGCTCGATCTCGCGCTCCAGCGCGCGCGCCGCTCGGGGCAGCCGACGCTTGCGACGGTCACCTGCACGCTTGCGGCGGACGTCGACCCTTCCGCGGTCGTGTGCGCGTCGCGTTGCGCCGAGGAGTCGTGGTTCGTCTTCGAGCAGCCCGATCGTGGTGGCGCTGCACTCGCCGGCCTCGGCGAGGCGATACGTATTGAGGATTCTGGCCCCGACCGTTTCGTTACTGTCGCCGACCGTTGGCGCTCTCTCTCGGCGAAGGCGGTAGCTGACTCTCCGGGCGAGCAGGGAGGCGGTGGCCCTATCGCCGTCGGCGGCTTTGCCTTCGCCCCCGACGGCGGCAGCTCTCCGGCCTGGCGCGGGTTCCAGCCGGCCTCGCTGGTTGTGCCCGAGGTAACCCTTACCCGTGAGCGCCACGACGGCGAGCGTCGCGTGCGCCTCACGCTCGCTGCCCTGGTCCAGCCCGACGACACCGCCGAGGAGGCGCTCAGCGCCCTCGACCGGCGCTTGGAGGAGCTCTCCGATGCGCCGCTGCCGCTACTCGACCCAGCCCCCACGGGCCGCTTTCAGGTCTCGAGCGGCATGCCTCCCGAGCACTTCGAGGCAGCTGTGGCCCGCGCCACCGAGACGATCCGCGCCGGTGATCTGCAGAAGATCGTGCTCGCGCGCGAGGTCCAGGTGCACGCGCCGAGCGACTACGATCCGGCGGCCGTGTTCGGCGTGCTGCGCGACGCTTTCCCGTCGTGCTTTGTCTTCTGCATCGGGCGTGGCGACGCCACATTGGTGGCCGCGAGCCCCGAGTTGCTGGTGCGCCGCGAGGGCCAGCGCGTCAGCACGATCGCGCTGGCAGGTTCCACGCGTCGCAGCGCCGACCCAGCCGTCGACGCACACCTGGGCGAGCAGCTGATGCGCGACGAGAGTTATCGAGAGGAGCACGCGATCGTGGCAAGACGGATCGAGCACACGCTCAACCGTTACGCGATCTGGGTCGCCACCCCGCCTGAGCCGACGCTCGTGCAGATGGCCAACATCCAGCATCTGGCGACACCGATCCGAGCACAACTGGCGGCGCCGGTCGAGGCGATCGAGCTGGCCGGCCTGATGCACCCCACGCCGGCGGTCGGTGGCGAGCCCTCAGCGGAGGCGCTCGGCCTGATCCCGGCGCTGGAGGGCCTGGACCGCGGCTGGTACACCGGTCCGGTCGGCTGGACCGACGCGGCCGGCGACGGCGAGTTCTGCGTCGCCTTGCGCTGCGCTCTGTTGCGCGGCAACGTCGCGCGTTGCTATGCCGGTAACGGGATCGTGCGTGGATCCAGGCCCGCCGCCGAGCTTGCGGAGACCGAGGTCAAGCTGCAGGCGCTGTTGCCTTTGCTCACAAGCTGAGCGTCCGGTCACGAACCGAATCTGGGGGACTCTTGCGGGCGTAATCGCCCGTTTTACCGTGCTTCAGTGATCGGATCAGCTGAGATTCGCTCAAATTGGGAATCTTGAATGGAATCTTTGGGCGAGTTTGGGCGAGCTCTTGCTTGGTTCAGGTCCACATTCCCGTCGGAGGTGGTGGAGGGTCGCGGTAGGTCGTGGGCGGACGTATCGGATCAGCGCCTGGAATAACGATGTTCTCGCGGAAGAGGCAGAGCGCCTGATGATCTGGGCGGGCGGCGCTCGGATAGAGCACGCCGCGATATCCCTCTCTATGTAGCTCCTCGCCGACGGCTTGAAACTGCGGCCAGGTCCGCCGACCGGGATGGGGAACGGTAAGGCCGAGCTTCGCGAGCTTGGCGGAGGTGGAGAGATCGGCGATGTCGCTTACAGCGACCGTCCAACGCCACAGGTCGCGGGGCATCTGGTGGGTGGGAGGAAGCCCAATCTCGGCGAGCACCCGATACCACTCCGCCCAAGCCGTCTGCTCCTCGTCAGCAAGGTAGATCGCCGCCAAGTTGCTGCCTACCTGCCAACGGCCACTTGATGGCGGGGATGCCAGCCACAACGGATCCCCACCGTGAGGCGCCTGCCGCCACCATGAACCCGCCACCGACACACGCTGGACACCGGACGCCACGACGGCAGAGACCTATGAGAAAGAAGCCTCTTCGAGCGCGGAAACCAACTCCGCCACACGCATGTAGTCACCGCTGGCGATCACGTCTATCGGCTTGCTCTCCGCAAGAGCAGGCACGGGCTTGCGCAACCAGACCGCGATGTAAGAAGGCTCCATCACGCGCGCCAAACGCTCCACAAGTGCAGACAACTCGATCAGCCGCTCTGCCCTCTCCCCAGTCGGAGAGCGTGTATGCGCAAGCCACGCCCGCGCGGTACTGCGAGCCACACCTGTTGCGCGCGCGATGTCGGCATCCGTGAGCTGAGCTATCTCGTGTAGGTAGACGGCCTCTCGGATGAGCGGATGGGGGGCTAGGGCAACAGACGACACGACTCCCAGCGTAGCACTATTGCAGCATGATTGCAGCATGCCGTAGGGGCCATCGTCCCATCTGAATGCCGATATGCCTTTGAGGCGTTGCCATTTCTGATTGTTCCCGGCCGACGGACTGGTCCTGTGGGGCCGGCGGCTCGTTCAAGCCATTAGGATCGCACGGTTAGTGGCCGCAAATTATTGATGAGAGTTGACGAAGGAGCGGATGGGATGGCACGTCGTAGCGTTTGGGTGCAGATGCAGCGTGAAGCCGAGCGGCGTCGGCGTGAAGCCGAGCGTGCGGCTCGTGCTCTTGAACGCGAGCGGGTGCGCCTGCAACGGGAGGCTGAGCGCAAGCGCGCGTACGACGAGAAGGAACAGAAGGAGATCTATCTCAAACAGCGCATGAGTGCAGCACAGCAGCTCACAGACGAGATCGCTCGGTTCGTTGATGAACTTGACGGCCTCTTGGGCGCCTCGCTGGCAAAGAAGGCCCCCCTCGACTTTGAGATGCTCAGGGAGCAGCCAACTTTGCTCAAGTTCGAACCCGGAACGCTTGCAACGCCGATCGAACCTCCAAGCCTGGTGTTGCCTGCGCCTCCCACCGGCTTGGAGAGGCTGCGTCCTGGAGCGAAAGCTAAGCATGCACAAGCCGTCAGCGATGCCGAAGCAAGCTACGCGGAGGCGCTGACACAAGCCGTTCAGGCGGAGCGCGAGCGGCGGACCGCTCTGGCCGATGCCGAACACGAGCACGAGGAACGCGTGCGCGCCGAGGGCGAACGAGTCGCAGCACACAACTCAGAAGTAGACACCTTCAAGGAGCGCTACGAAGAAGGCAACGCGGAAGCAGTCATCACCTACTACTCCACGTTGCTAGCCGCGAGCCGCTTACCCCGAGAATTTTCCGCAGGAGCACAAAGTCGCATACGTGCCCGAGTCGCGGCAGCTCGTGATCGAGCTTGATCTGCCGACTTACGACGTGGTGCCAGAGGCGCTTGAGTATCGCTACGTCAAGGCCAAAGATGAGATCGCCTCAAAGGCGCGACCTGCTACGCAACGAAGGGCTCTCTATACGAGAGTTGTCTCGCAAGTGACTCTGCGACGGTGCACGAGATGTTTGGAGCCGATAAGGCTGGACACGTCGATTCGATCGTCTTCAACGGGCATGTCGACACGATCGACCCACGTACCGGCCGACCGACGAGGCCGTGCCTGATCACGCTGCGAACGACCCGCGACCTGTTCGAAAGCCTCGATCTTGCTCGCGTCGAGCCCGAGGCTTGTCTACGAGGGCTCAACGCGTCTGTCTCACGAAATCCAGCAGAGCTGAGTCCGGTGCGACCGGTCCTTGAGTTCAATATGGTCGACCCAAGGTTCATCGAGGAGACGGACATTCTCTCCTCTATCGATCAGCGGCCCAATCTCATGGAGCTGACACCAGGGGAGTTCGAGACACTGATCACCAACCTCTTCGAGAAGATGGGCCTGGAAACGCGTATGACTCAAGCTTCGCGCGATGGCGGAGTTGACTGCGTTGCCTACGATCCCCGACCCATCTTCGGCGGAAAGGTCGTAATCCAAGCCAAGCGCTACAAGAACACGGTTGGCGTCAGCGCAGTACGGGACTTGTTCGGCACGATGCAGAACGAGGGCGCGAGCAAGGGCATCCTCGTCACCACTAGCGGATATGGCAAGGCGTCATTCCAGTTCGCGGAGAACAAGCCCCTAGAGCTACTCAGCGGCAGCAACCTGCTCTACCTGCTAGAGGAGCACGCAGGAATCACAGCCAAGATCGAACCGCCGGAGGACTGGATCCAACCCGAAGAACAATCAGCCGGCGAAGCCCAGATCGCGACAGCATCTCTGCCCGATGTGAACACCTGAGCCGGGTCGTTCGGATTCGAACTGAGCGGCCTGACTACGAGCTGAGCGCGCCGGCTACGGCATTCCAGACCTGTCTATGCAACTCGACGTTGGCGTCGCGAGTGGTCCGCACTTCGATGATCCCCGAGTCTCGCGCCGCCAATGCCTGCTCCAGTGCTGCCCGAAAGCCAGCGACGTCCGCGACGCGCTCATGGCTAAGCCCGTAGAGCGTGGCGGCCTGAGCGAAGTCGAGGCCCGTTGGTGTGGCGATGTGCCTGGTGTAGATGTCTTGGGGTGCGATTTCGCTGCCCTGATCGTCGAGTGAGTCTCCCGACCTGGACACGCCCCGTGTCGATCCTCGCGCCATTTTTACCTCGGCAACCGGTAGGAAATCGAAGATCCCGCCGCCTTCGTTGTCGATCAGCACGATCGTCAACTTCAGATCGAGCCGGCGCGCGGCGAGCAGGGCGCTTATGTCGTAGGCGAGGGCCACATCGCCGATCAAGAGCACAACTGGATCGCGGCTGGCGGCGGCCGCGCCAAACGCGCTCGAGACGGTGCCGTCGATCCCGTTGGCGCCGCGGTTGCACAACACTCGAGGCGGATCGGGTCGCACCGGCCAGAAGGTCTCGATATCGCGCACCGGCATCGAAGATGCCACGAACAGCGTCGCCTCCTCGGGCAGCAGCACGCCGAGCTCGGCGGCTATCGAAGGCTCGCTGCAGCCGCTGGCGGCCAGCACACCCAGGATCGCTTCGGCGGTCAGCTCGTCGGCGCTGCGCCAGCTCCCCAGCCAGTCGGAGTCAGGTGCGGCCGAACCTTCGAGCATGTCCGTGAGCGCGCTCAAGGCCGCGGCCGGCTCGAGCGCGAGCGAGCTCGAGAGGACGCCCGCCGGGTCCTGCCAGGCGCCCTCCGGATCGAGCGCGAACTGGGGAGTGTCGGTAAGGTCGGCAAGCCAGGTGCGCAGCGGCTTCGACACCGGCAGATCGCCGACACGCAGGATGAAGTCGGGCGTGTGCTCGCGCACGAACCCCGGCTCGCGCAGCAGCGCGTCGTAATGGGCGACGGCCGCGTCCCCGCGCCGCGCGCCCGACATCGGATCGGCGAGCAGTGGCCAGCCGAGAAGCTCGCAGAATCGGGCGGCAGCATGGCCAAGCGGTGTCCCCCGCTCGTAGCGCCCTGCGACAAGCACGCCTCGCCGACACGAGCGGACCAGCTCGAGCAGTGTGCTCACGGGCGAGCTGGGGATGGCGCCCGGCGCCAAGGCGGTCTCCGGGTCCATCTCCCACGTTTGGGCAGGGCGGATCACGTAGGGGCGCCCATCGTCTCGTCCCTCGCCGGGCGCTTCGGGAAGCTCGTCGCGGACGAGCGGCTCGCGCAATGGGAAATTGAGGTGCACGACCCCAGGCCTGCCTTCCAGTGCCGTCCACCACGCGCGGCAGGCAAGCGTGCGCATCCAGCGCAAGCGCTCGCTGTCGGCCTCGTGTGTACCGACCTCGAAGAACCACTTGGCGAAATCGCCGAAGATCTTGAGTTGATCGATCGTCTGCCCCGCGCCGAGCTCGCGCAGCTCCGGCGGTCGGTCCGCACTCAGCACGATCAGAGGCACACGCGCCTCGTGTGCCTCCACTATGGCTGGCAGCAACTCGGCGACGGCCGTGCCAGACGTGCAGGCGATCGCGACCGGCAATCCCGAGGCCTTCGCGAGTCCCAGCGCGAAGAAGCCAGAGCAACGCTCGTCGATGTGGGAGTGGCAGCGCAAGCGCTGCTCGCGGGCAAGGCTCAGCACGAGCGGGGTCGAGCGAGACCCGGGCGAGGTGCAGGCGTCGTGCATGCCGCAGCGCGCGAGCTCGTCGACGAACGCGCCGAGCAGTTCGTAGGTGTCGGTGGCGGAGGTCATGGGAAATGTGGACGGTGGCTCATCGGCAAGCTGCGTGGTTCCTCGCCGCGAGCTTGGGCGATTGATTTCATTGCTTGGCTTGACAGTTCATAGGATGTGGGCGTGATCGAGAATGTAGTTTTGTTGCATGGGTTCGGAGGGACACGCGCTGCATGGGCCAGCGTCGAAAAGCTTTTGCCGGCCCAACGCTATCGTCCGCTCGCACTTGACCTCCCGGGACACGGTGACCAGGCCGACGTGCGGCCGCCGATCACTTTCGCGAAGTGCGTAGCCAGCGTGCTCGAGCGCAGCCCCAAGCGTTTCGTGCTGGGCGGCTATTCGATGGGTGGTCGTATCGCTCTGCACGTGGCGCTACAGGCGCCGCAGAGGGTCGAGCGCCTCGTGCTGGTCTCGGCCACCGCCGGCATCGCCGATGCCACAGAACGTGCCGCGCGCCGTCGGCACGATCGTCGCCTGGCCAAGGAAATCGAACAGGGCTCGATCGAGGAGTTCATCGAGCGCTGGCGCTCCAAGCCGATGTTCGCGGAGGACCCGCCGGAGGTCGATGCGCTTGCGCGCGCGGACCAAGCACGCAACGGCCCGAGCGGAGTCGCGGCCGCCTTGCGCGGCATCGGCACCGGTGAGATGCCGTCGCTGTGGGAGAGGCTCGTGGACCTCGAGATGCCGGTGACCGTCGTGGCCGGTCACCGCGACCGCAAGTTCGTGCAGACGAGCGAACGGATGGTCAAGCTGCTGCCCGACTCGCTGTTGCACGTGACCGGCGGCGGTCACTGCCTGCTGTTCGAGAACCCGAAGAACGTGGCGATGGCGCTGTCGTAGTTCGAGCGATGCGAGGAAGGCTGCGGGGGAAGCCACGCGGTCCTACGAGTTCCGTCGAGTTCCGCACGACTTCCGGATGAGAGCCTCATGGCGGCTCGACGCCGAGTCCAGGACCGCTGGGGACGGCAATCTCGCCATGTGCTGCCCCGAGCGGCTCGACGAGGCCGTCGAACATCGAGAGCGTAGCCAGGCCGCAGGCGGGCAGTGGCCCGCGCGAGGCCAGCGCTGCGGCGGCGTGCACTCCAGCTGCGATCCCAAGCGGACCGTCGAGCGTCGAGGCGACGTACACCTCGGCTCCCGAGGCGCGTACGAGCGCGGCAGCGGCGAGCAACCCCGAAATGCCTCCGCAACGGGAGATCTTCAGACAGACGGCATCCGCGACACCGGCAGTCAGTGCGCCGTGCTCTGCGGCTGTCTCATCGATTGCCACGCGCGTCGCCACCCGCTCGCGCACCTCGCGCACTCCCGCGAGTCCGTGGACCGGCTCCTCGACCAGCTCGAGGCCGGCAGGGACGAGCGCTTCGATGTTTCGCACCGCCTGCTCTACGTCCCAGGCCCCGTTGGCGTCCACGCGCAATGTGACATGGGGACCGACGGCTGCGCGCACCGCTGCCACGCGCCCGGGATCGTCGCCGACACCGACCTTGATCTTCAGGCACCTGAATTTCTGCTCGACGGCCAGTTCTGCTTGGAGAACCGCGCCTGCGCGATCGAGAGCCGACAACGTCGCGTTGACCGGAACCGTCGGCGCCGGTGTGTCGGTCACGAGCGAGGCGATCGGCCTACCCATGCGCCGCCCTGCCCGGTCCCAAAGTGCCAAGTCAATCGCCGCGAACGCCTCCGGCAAATCCTCCACGCGGCGGCAGGCATCGACGATTTCCGCGCCGTTCATGCCGGTCGCGCCCTCGATCACAGGTCGGTAGCGCTCGAGCGCCGCTGCGACGCGCGCGATGCTGACCCCGTCGTAGGCCTCCAGCGGCGCTGCCTCGCCATAGCCGCTGACGCCGTCCTCGTCGGTGATCGCGACGATCAGCAGTTCGCGCTCGGCGACGGCGCCGTAGGAGGTTTGCAGCGGCTCGCGCAGGCGCAGCGCATGCCTTCGCACGGCCATTCTCATCGCGGTTCGCTTCGCGTCACATCGCTCCGTTTGCTATGGCCGATGCGGAGATAGGGAAAGACAGAGACAGAGTCCGGCCTCGTCTCTTCACTGATGGAAGGGTGAATGTGGGAGGTCGCTTCAGAGTCAAATCCCGCCGCTTGCAAGGATGCCGGCGGCGAACAGCAGGCAGAAGAGGAGTTGCAGCATTCCCGTCTTGGCGAGGGCACCGTTCAGTGCGGGGCCGTCCACACGTGAGCGGACGACTCGCACAAGCGGGATCGCGAGCGGGATCGCAAGCCACGGCAGCAGAAGCCAAGCGGTCATCGAGCCGAGCGCCCACGGCAGCGGCACGAGCACAAACGCGCCGGCGACCATCGCGGTGTAGAGCGTGCGTGTGCGCTCTCGCCCGAGGCGCACCGCAAGCGTGCGCTTGCCCGCGCGGCGGTCGGTCTCCAGGTCGCGAACGTTGTTGACGACAAGAATCGCGCTCGCCAGCAGCCCCACCGGCACCGCGCAGGCGAACGCCTGCCACGGCAGCTGTTGCACCTGCACGAAGTAGGAGCCTGTCACGGCCACGATCCCGAAGAAGAGGAACACGAACAGCTCGCCGAGGCCCTCGTAGCCGTAGGGTCGCGGGCCACCGGTGTAGAGCACGCCGGCCAGGATCGAGGCGCCGCCGACCGCGATCAGCTCCCAGCCGGCGACGATCACCAGGTATACACCGCACAGCACGGCAAGGCCGAAGGTGACGTAGGTGGCCAGCAGCACTCTTCCAGGGGGGACGAGCCCGCCGGCGGTCACCCGCACCGGCCCGAGGCGGTCCTCGGTGTCGGCGCCGCGGCGGGCGTCGGAGTAGTCGTTGGACAAATTGGTCCCAACCTGGATGAAGATCGCGCCGAGCAACGCCGCGACGAACGCAAGCGGGCGGAAGTGGCCGGCGCCAAGTGCTAGCGAGGTGCCGACGAGCACCGGTGCAACCGCGGCCGGGAGCGTACGCGGGCGCGCGGCCATCAGCCATATGTGCACGGCACTCGATGCTTTTGGTGTCGGTGCGGCGGCTGGAGCGGGCGCGCTGGTTGTGCCCATCGTCATGCGGGTCTCGTTCTCATCCGGTCCGTCTTCTGGCGGGACGATCGCGCCGATCACTTCGCGTCTCGATCGCTTCGCCTGTGGTTCGCTCGCAGGAGGTCATGACTATCCCTTACGCGCGCCTCGGGAACCGGTCGAAATCGGGCTGGCGCTTTTGCTTGTAGGCCTCGCGCCCCTCTTTGGCCTCCTCGCTGCCGTAGAACAGCAGGTTGGCGTCGTGCGCGAGCTGTTGGACGCCGGCGAGCCCATCCTCGGAGGCGTTGAAGCTTGCCTTCAACAAGCGCAACGAGAAAGGTGAGAGCGCGAGCATCTCGCGACACCACCCCACCGTCTCCTCCTCCAAGCGCTCGAGCGGTACCACGGTATTGACCAGGCCCATCTCGAGCGCCTGCTGTGCGTCGTACTGGCGGCACAGAAACCAGATCTCCTTGGCCTTCTTGGGGCCGACCACGTTTGCCAGCAGGCCGGCGCCGAAGCCACCGTCGAAGGAGCCCACGCGCGGGCCGGTTTGCCCGAAGCGGGCGTTGTCGGCGGCGATCGTCAGGTCGCAGACCAGGTGCAGAACGTGGCCGCCGCCGACGGCGTAGCCGGCCACCATCGCCACCACGGGCTTGGGCAGCCGGCGGATCTGGATGTGCAGGTCGGTCACGTGAAAGCGGCCGATGCCAGCCTTGCCGGCCTCGTCCTCGGCGAGGTAGCCCGAGTCGCCGCGCACGCGCTGGTCGCCACCCGAGCAAAAGGCGAGGGGCCCCTCGCCGCACAGCACGATCGCGCCGACCTCGGGGTCCTCACGTGCCATCTCGAATGCCTTGGAGAGCTCGACGACCGTCAGCGGACGGAAAGCGTTTCTGACCTCCGGGCGGTCGATCGTGATCTTCGCGATGCAGGGAGCACGGTGCTCGCTCGCGGCGCCGTCCTGCATGGACGTGTTCCCGCCGTCGCGGCTGTCGGGCTCGACTGACTTCTCGTAGCGGATGTCGGTGAAGCTGGCGGCTGCTGTCCAGGTGGTGCTCAAGGTCGATCGCTGCTCCTGTCTTGGATCCGCGCGCTCCGTTGGCGCGCGCCGAAGATTCAAAGCGAAAGGCTAGCCTGTGGGCCATGCAGGTCGAGGCATGGCTCACACGAGCCGCGCGCACGGCGCCCACGGTCACAGCGCTGCAGGCGCCAGATGCACAGCTGTCCTACGCCGAGTTGGAGCGTGCGGCGCGTGCGGGCGCGCTGGAGTTGAGCGAACGCGGAGTGAGCGCCGGTGAGCGGGTAGCGATTGCGTTGCCGCCCGGGGTCGTCTTCGCGCAGGCGCTGCACGCCTGCTTTCTGCTGGGGGCGGTGGCTGTCCCGGTCGATCTGCGTCTGAGGCCCTCCGAGCGCGAGCGCATCGCCGCCGGCGCGACCGTGCTCGTGGACGAACCGTTGGCGGTCGCGGTAGGAGCGGGGGGAGCGGTGGAGGCGCTCGCGCGGAATGCCACACACGATCTCGCTGCCGTCTGTGCGGTGATCCACACATCCGGCACGACATCCAATCCCCGTCCAATCGAGCTCACGTACGGCAACTTCCTGTGGAGCGCGATCGGCTCGGGGGTAGCGCTTGGCGTCGATCCAAACGAGCGCTGGCTGTGTGCGCTGCCGCTTTCGCACGTCGGCGGGCTGTCGATCTTGATTCGCAGTGCGATCTATTCAACGACAGCGGTGATCCACGAGCGCTTCGAGACCGAGCGTGCGCTCGCGGCCATAGAAGAGCAGCGCATCACGCTCGTCTCGCTTGTCTCGACGACGCTCGCGCGCCTGCTCGACGCCGGCCTGAGCGATCCGCCGCAGCTGCGCTGCGCACTGACCGGTGGTGGGCCGGTGCCGGCCGCGCTGGTGCAGCGTGCCCGGGTCGCCGGTGTGCCGGCGATCGAGACATATGGACTTACCGAGTGCTGCTCACAGGCAGCTACGGCTCCGCTTGTCGCGCTGGAAGCGATGCAGTACGAGCGCGCAACTGGAGCTCGCACACACGTCGCGCAAGGCTCCACCTCTCGCGCGATTGCCGCCGGTCCGTCGCAGGACCTTGGCGCGGGCGTGCCCTTGTTCTGCACGCGCACCGAGATCGCCCAGGACGGCGAGATCCTGCTCTCGGGTCCGACTGTTGCGCGTGGCGCGCGGGACGCCGACGGTCGCCTGCACACCGGCGACCTCGGGCGCGTCGACGAGCGTGGCTTTCTGCACGTGACGGGTCGCAAGGCCGACACGATCGTCAGCGGTGGCGAGAACGTCTCGCCCAGCGAGGTCGAGGCTGTGCTCGAATCCTGCCCCGGCGTGCTCGAGGCGGCGGTGCTCGGACGTTCGGACGAACAGTGGGGAGAGGCGGTCAGCGCGATCGTCGTCGCTGTCCCCGAAGCCACTCTCAGCGAGCGTGTCGTGCGCGAGCACTGTGCCGCTCAGCTGGCGCCTTTCAAGGTTCCGAAGCATGTGACTTTTGTCTCAGAGCCCCTTCCTCGCACCGCGTCTGGCAAGCTGTTGCGCAGGGAGTTGCAATGGGATCTTGTGATGAGCACCGTTCAACCTGAGGAAGGACGTGGCAAGCAGGCGGCGCGCGAGCACCGCACGGCGAGCCTTGCCCACTGGGAAGAGGCGGCTTCGGGCTGGGTTGCGCGGCAGGCGACGCTGCGCGAGCTGTCGGCACCCGTGTCGCACTGGATGATCGACGCGGTCGATCCCCAGCCGGGCCAGCGCGTGCTCGAGTTGGCCGCCGGCCTCGGCGAGACCGGCTTTCTCGCGGCCGAAATGGTGGCGCCCGTCGGTGGGGTCATCACCAGCGATCAGGCCGACGCGATGCTCGACGGCGCCCGCAAGCGCGCGGGCGAACTGAACCTGACGAATGTCGAGTTCCAGGTGCTCAACGCCGAATGGATCGACCTGCCGGTGGCGAGCGTGGACGTCGTGTTCTGCCGCTGGGGCTACATGCTGATGGTCGACCCGCTTGTCGCGCTGACCGAGACGCGCCGCGTACTGCGCCCAGAAGGCCATGTCGCGCTGGCGGTGTGGGACGCGATCGAGCACAATCCGTGGGCGCTGCTACCGGGCGTCGAACTGCTCGAGCGCGGCCTGATCGAGCCGCCGCCGGAGGGCGCTCCGGGCCCGTTCGCGCTCGGCGAGAAGCAGCGCGTGCGCAACCTGCTGGAGGGCGCCGGCTTCGACGAGGTATGGGTCGAGCGGCTGAACCTGACTCAGCGCGCGGCGAATTTCGACGAGTTCTGGGAGACGACGCTCGACATCGCGCGTGTCTTCCACGACGCGGTGCTCTCGCGTCCGGAGTCGGAGATCGCCGAAATCCGCGACAGCTTGGCGAAGCGCTTCGAGCCGTACACAGCTGCGGACGGCTCGCTTGAGATCCCGATGCGCACTTTGGTGGGAGTCGGCACGGCTTGAGCGCCTCGGAGTCGAAGACACCGAAAGCGTGTGCACGTAAACGCCCCCTTTTCGTGACACGCCGATTTTGAGTACTCAAAACCCAGCGGACCGCCTCGACACGTTCTGTCGGATACGCTGGCGCCATGCTCTATGACGACGACGCAGACCTCCACCTCCTCGACGGCAAGACCGTCGCAATCCTCGGCTACGGCTCCCAAGGCCACGCCCACGCCCTCAACCTGAAGGACTCCGGCGTCAAAGTCGTGGTCGGTCTGCGCGAGGACTCCTCCTCGGTCGCCAAGGCCCGTGCGGACGGTCTGGAAGTGCTCTCGCCGGTCGAGGCTGCCAGCCGTGGCGACCTCGTGATGATGCTCGTGCCCGACGAGCTGCACCACCAGGTTTGGGATGAAATCTCAGACGGCATCGCCGAGGGCAACATGCTGTTGTTCGGACACGGCTTCTCGGTCCACTACAAAGAGGTGCTGCCGCCTCCGGGTGTCGACGTGGCGATGGTTGCTCCCAAGGGGCCGGGCCACCTCGTGCGTCGTCAGTTCACCGAGGGCAGCGGCGTGCCCGGTCTCATCGCCGTCGAGCAGGACGCGACCGGCAACGCTCGTGCGCTTGCGCTCGCCTATGCCAAGGGCATCGGTTGCACGCGCGGCGGTGTGATCGAGACGACCTTCAAGGACGAGACCGAGACCGATCTGTTCGGCGAGCAGGCGGTGCTCTGCGGCGGCGCCTCCGAGCTGGTGCAGGCCGGCTTCCAAACGTTGGTCGATGCTGGGTATGACCCGGAGATGGCCTACTTCGAGTGCCTGCACGAGCTCAAGCTGATCGCCGACCTGATGTACGAAAAGGGTCTTGCGGGCATGCGCTACTCGATCTCCAACACAGCCGAGTACGGCGACTACACGCGTGGCAAGCGCGTGATCACCGAGGAGACGCGCGAGAAAATGCGCCAGATTCTCAAGGAGATCCAGGACGGCGATTTCGCGCGCGAGTGGATCGCCGAGAACCGCGCTGGCCAGGAGAACTTCAAGCGTATGCGTGCCGAGCAAGCCGACTCGCAGGTCGAGCACGTCGGCGGCGAGCTGCGCTCGCACATGGCCTGGATCAAAACGTCATTTTGACCCACCACCCACCCATCTGGCCCTTGCGGGCCAGATAAATGATGATTGGCCTCTGGTAGGGCAGGATGGGCCACCGAGGCACGCAGCGATGAGTGCTCAGGGACGCAAGCCGCCGGATCGCCCAGTCGATCGCGTGATGGCGCGCGAGTTGCGCGGCGGCGAGTTCAAGCGTCAGGACAGCCACTTCCGGGAATGGATCGGCGTGCATCCGCATACCGGGAAGCGCGGTCTTCCCGTGCGGGCAGGTCGCTACCACCTGTACGTGTCGCTTGCTTGTCCCTGGTGCCATCGCACTGCGATCGTGCGCGAACTGGCCGGGCTCGGCGAGGCGGTGCCGATCCACTACGTTGCGCCCTTCCGTGACGAGCATGGTTGGGCGTTCACGGGCGAGCGCTTCGAGGACGGGCCCGGTGGACGCTACATCGATCCGCTCAACGGCTGGAAGCTGATGAGCGAGGCCTATCTGAAGAGCGATCCGGGCTACGACGCGCGCGTGACGGTGCCCGTGCTTTGGGACACGCGGAAGCAGCGCATCGTCAACAACGAGTCCAGCGACATCATCCGCATGTTGGCCGCCGACTCGCTCGGTGGACTCGGCGGTAAGGACGCCAAGCTCGACCTGTACCCACCCGCCCTGCGCGCGGACATCGACGAGGTCAACCTGCGCGTCTACGACACGATCAACAACGGCGTCTACAACGCTGGCTTCGCCCGCCTACAGGGCGCCTACGAACGTGCCTTCAAGCGGCTGTTCGAGAGTTTTGCCTGGCTGGAGGAGCTCTTCGCCAAGCAGCGCTATCTGCTCGGCGAGCAGATCACCGAGGCCGACTGGCGATTGTTTCCGACGCTCGTGCGCTTCGATGAGGTCTACCACCTGCACTTTCGCTGCAACTACAGGCGGGTCGTCGAGTACCCCAACCTGTGGGCTTACACGCGCGAGCTCTACCAGTGGCCTGGGGTAGCGCAGACAGTGGCGATGGAACAGATAAAGCGCCATTACTACACGACCCACGACGAGCTGAACCCCAAGCACATCATCCCGCTCGGCCCCGCGCCGGATTGGACCGAGCCGCATGGCAGAGGCTGAGGTGGACGCTTCACCGAGCCGGCTAGTGCGGCAAGCCAGGCGTTCGCTACACTCGCAGGCGTCGTCGCGACTGGCGCACTAGGTGGAGCTAACCACCGGGGAGCGACGAGCCGTCTTGCCGCGCGCCTGGGCATCCTTCGATCATCGATACTCCGCGAGGACGCCCCATGACGCCGAATCCGCAAGCGCAGGACACCCAACTCGAGATTCCCGCCGCGCTGAAGCCTGTTGACGGACGCTTCGGCTGCGGCCCTTCGAAGGTACGCCCCGAGGCGCTGCGGCGTCTGGCAAGCGACGGCGCTGCGCTGATGGGGACCTCGCACCGCCAAAAGCCGGTCAAGGGGCTCGTGGGCGAGGTTCGCTCGGGCCTTGCCGAGCTGTTCTCGTTGCCCGAGGGCTACGAGGTCGCGCTCGGCAATGGCGGCGCGACCGCCTTCTGGGACGCGGCCTCCTTCGGCCTGGTCGAAGCTCGCGCGCTGCACCTTGCCTTTGGCGAGTTCTCCCAGAAGTTCGCGACCGTCACAAGCGACGCTCCTTTCCTTCGGGACCCTGTAGTCGTGAAGGCTGAGCCGGGCAGCGCGCCCGGTGCCGAGGAGGTCGAGGCGGCGCTTGCGGGTGTAGAGGGCGATGTCGACGCGATCGCCTGGGCCCACAACGAGACTTCGACCGGCGTGATGGTGCCGGTGCTGCGGCCCGCGGCCGGCCGCGATGCGTTGGTGCTGATCGACGCCACCTCCGGCGCCGGTGGCCTGCCGGTTGACGTCTCCCAGGCCGACGCCTATTACTTCGCTCCGCAGAAGTGCTTTGCCGGGGATGGGGGGCTCTGGGCCGCGTTGCTCAGCCCCGCGTCGGTGGAGCGGATTTCGCGGATCGAGGCCTCCAAACGCTTCACTCCGGCCTCCCTGTCGTTGCCGATCGCGCTTGAAAACTCGTTGAAGGACCAGACCTACAACACCCCTGCGCTGGCCACATTGTTCCTGCTGGCCGACCAGATCCGCTGGATGCTCGACGGCGGCGGGCTTGCCTGGTGCGTGGCACGCACGAGCGAGTCCTCTACACACCTGTACGAGTGGGCCGAGCAGAGCCGGTACGCGACTCCGTTCGTGACAGCACCCGCGAACCGCTCGCTCGTCGTCGGCACGATCGACTTCGACGAGCGCGTCGACGCCAAGCTGTTGGCGAGCACCTTGCGCGCGAACGGGATCGTCGACGTCGAGCCGTATCGCAAGCTGGGGCGCAACCAACTGCGCGTCGGCATGTTCCCGGCCGTCGAGCCCGACGATGTGCGCGCGCTCACCGCCTGTATCGATTGGGTCACAGAAAGGATTGCCGCATGAGCGCCGCCGCGAACGACAGCCACAGCACAGAGCGCCTGAAGGTGCTCGTCAAGGAGAAGGTCGGCGACTCGGGCGTCAAATTGCTCGAAGAGCACTTCGACGTCGATCTCGGCATCGACTGGTCCAACGAGGAATTGGCGGAGAAGATCGGTGCCTACCACGGCATCCTGATTCGCTCGGCGACGAAGATGACGGCCGAGTTGATCGATGCGGGTGAGAACCTGCGCGTGATCGGTCGTGCCGGCGTCGGTGTGGACAACGTCGACGTGGAGGCCGCTACGCGCCGCGGAATCGTCGTCGCCAACGCGCCGCAGTCGAACGTCGTGACCGCCGCCGAGCACACGATGGCCCTGCTGCTTGCCTTGGCGCGCAACATTCCCCAGGCTTACGTTTCGCTCACCGCCGGCAAGTGGGAGCGCTCCAAGTTCTCCGGTATCGAGCTGTACGAGAAGACACTCGGCATCCTTGGCTTCGGCCGCATCGGGCAGCTCGTCGCCGCGCGTGCGCGCGGCTTTGGCATGCGTGTGCTTGCCTTCGATCCGTTCGTCTCGGCCGAGCGCTACCGCGAGCTTGGGGTCGAGAAGGCCGAGAACAGCGAGGAGATCTACGCGCAGGCCGACTTCATCACCGTGCACCTGCCAAAGACACCGGAGACGGCTGGTTGGGTGAACGCGGAGGCCTTCGCGAAGATGCGCGACGGCGTGCGCATCCTCAACGTTGCCCGCGGCGGGCTGATCGACGACGCGGCGCTGAAGGACGCACTCGATTCTGGCAAGGTCGGCGGCGCTGCGCTCGACGTGTTCCCCTCCGAGCCGATCACCGACTACCCCCTGTTCCAGGGCTATCCGCAGGTCGTCGTCACGCCGCATCTGGGTGCCTCGACAGCTGAGGCGACCGATCGCGCCGGCTACCAGAGCGCCGAGCAGGTCGTCGCCGCGCTCACCGGCGGCGTCGTCTCGACCGCCGTCAACATTCCCTCGGTTGGCGCCGAGGACATGGAGGTGCTCGGCCCGTTCCTGCCGCTCGCCCGTCGCCTCGGCCGCCTGGCGATGTCGCTGGCCGAGGGCAGCTCGGTCGAGCGCATCGAGGCGGCGTTCATGGGCCGCATCGCCGACTTCGACACGCGCCTGCTCACGCTCGCCGTGATCAGCGGGGCGCTCGAGGGTCGCACGGAGGAGCAGGTCAACCTCGTCAACGCGCCGAGCATGGCCCAGCAGCGCGGGATCGTCGTCGAGGAGAAGTCGGTGACCGAGGCGCAGGACTTCAACGAGCTGATCCGCGTCACCGTCGTCGCCGGCGGTGAGAAGGTCGCGGTTGCCGGCACCGGCATCGGCCCAAACCGTGTGCCGCACCTGGTCGAGGTGCAGGGCAGACGCCTGACGATCGAGCTGACCCCGCACGTCGCCGTCTTCCGCTACGCCGATCTGCCGGGCATGATCGGCCGCGTCGGCACGATCTTCGGCGGGCACGGCATCAACATCTCCTCGGCCGCGGTCGGTCACACACCCGATGAAGACGAGCAGCGCCTGGCGGCGATGGTCGTTACGACCGACGCGCAGGTGCCGGCCGAGGTCGTGCAGGAGATCGTGGCTTCCGAGGGCTTCGTCGCCGGCTGGGCCGTTGAGTTGTCGCAAGCCGAGTAGGCTGATCGACGATGCGAGCTGTAGTCATCACCAAACATGGGGGGCCTGAGGCGCTGCAGGTGCAGGAGCGTCCCGACCCGCAGCTCGCCTCCGGCGAGGTGCGAATCGAGGTTGCCGCGTGTGGAATCAACTTTGCCGACGTGATGGCGCGCATCGGCGTCTATCCAGACGCGCCCAAGCCACCGTGCGTGGTCGGCTACGAGGTGGCCGGCACCGTCGTCGAGCTCGGCGAGGGCGTGGAGGGGCTCGCGCACGGTCAGCGTGTCCTGGCCAGCACGGTGTTCGGTGGGTATGCCTCGGTCGTCTCGGTCTCTGAGCGCGACTGTGTCCTCTTGCCCGAGCGGCTTTCCTTCGAGCAGGGCGCCGCGATCCCCGTCAACTACGCGACCGCCTGGGCCGCCTTGGTGGGCTACGGCAGCCTGCAGCCCGGCGAGCGCGTCCTGATCCACTCAGCCGGTGGGGGCGTCGGGATCGCCGCCGTCCAGCTTGCACGCCGCTTCGGCGCGAGCGAGATCTACGGCACCGCTTCGCCCGCCAAGCACGAGCGCGTCCGTGAACTCGGCTACGACCACGTACTCGACTACAAGGACGTGACTACCAATGGAGCGCTGCCTCAGTTCGATGTGATCCTCGACGCGATCGGCGGCCATAGTCTGCGTACGAGCTACAACCTCCTGCGTCCCGGTGGACGGCTCGTCGGCTTCGGTGCCTCCGCGGTCGTCTCCGGCGCCAAACGCAACCTGCCCACCGCCTTGCGCACCTTGGCGCGCATGCCGCGTTTCTCACTGGTCAAGCAGATGTCCGAATCGAAGGCTGTGATCGGTCTGAACATGCTCACCTTGTTGAAGGACCGTGGCACGATCGAGCCGTGGCTCGAGCCGTTGCGCGAACTGCTCGACGACGGCACGATCGAGCCGGTCATCGCGGGCTCGTTCAGCTTCGAGGAAGCCGGCGCCGCCCAGGACATGCTCACGCAGCGGCGCAACGTCGGCAAGGTCGTATTGGTCCCCTGAGGAGAACGATGGCCGGCGCGATACTGCGTCCTCAGTCGCTTATGTGCGAAGCACACGCGCGAATTGCCTGTGCCCCGAAGGGGTACGTCCTTGTCTCGCTTGACCCTCGTCCCCCTCAGGGGACCAATTGGCGTGTGTCGAAGTGCTACCCTGCGTGGCACATGTCGTTTCAGTTCTCCCTTTCGCTTCTCCTGCTCCTCCCCCCTCGGGGGGAATAGTGCGTGGCGGCCGCGTAGCCGCAAACCAAGGAGAAACGTAAAAGCGAGAGAACTGGAGAAGTGAGGACGACATGAGTGACACGGCGGCAGCACAACGAGACGAGCGCGACCGGGTCAGGGTGTTCGATACGACCCTGCGCGACGGCGAGCAATCGCCCGGCATCTCCCTGAACCAGCAGGAGAAGCTGGAGATCGCCCAGCAGCTGGCGCGCATGGGCGTGGACATCATCGAGGCGGGCTTTCCGATCACCTCGCCCGGCGACTTCGAGTCGGTGCAGGCCATTTCCCGAGAGGTCGAAGGCCCGGTCATCTGTGGTCTGGCGCGTACTGCCAAGCAGGACATCGACGCTGCCTGGGAGGCAGTCCGTGACGCTGAGCGCCCGCGTATTCACACATTCATCGCGACCAGCGACATTCACATCGAGCGCAAGCTGCAGACCACGCGCGACGATGTCAAGGGCCAGGTGCGCGCCGCCGTGGCGCACGCCAAGAGTTACACCGACGACGTCGAGTTCTCGCCGGAGGATGGCTCGCGCTCGGACGTGCAGTACATGGCCGAGGTGATCCAGATCGCGCTGGACGAGGGAGCCACCACGATCAACGTGCCCGACACCGTCGGTTACACGATGCCCGATGAGTACGCCGCGATGTTCACGGAGCTGTACCGCCTGGTCCCGGGTCTGCACGATGTCGTCGTCTCCGTTCACTGTCACGACGATCTGGGCCTGGCGGTCGCCAACTCACTTGCTGGTGTGCAGGCGGGTTGTAGGCAAGTGGAGTGTGCGATCAACGGCATCGGCGAGCGCGCCGGCAACGCGTCGCTGGAGGAGATCGTGATGCTGTTGCACACCCGCGAGCCCGCGCTGGGTCTGTGGACGGGCATCGAGACGACCGAGATCGCTCGTACCAGCCGCCTGGTCTCGCGTCTGACCGGCTACCCGGTGCAGCCCAACAAGGCGATCGTCGGGCGCAACGCGTTCGCGCACGAGGCCGGGATTCACCAGGACGGCGTGCTGAAGGAGCGCACAACCTACGAGATCATGGATGCCACGACCGTCGGCCTGCAGAGCAACGCGATCGTGCTGGGCAAGCACTCCGGTCGCCACGCGCTGAGCAAGGCGCTGGAGGAGATGGGCTTCAAGGTCGACGGCCAGACTCTGAACACCGCCTTCAAGCGCTTCAAGGAGATCGCCGACCGCAAGAAGCAGGTCACCGCGATGGACCTGGAGGCGCTGGTCACCGAGGAGCTGCGCGGCGACGACGTGGCTGCATACGCTCTGGTCGACTTCGAGGTCGCAGCCTCTTCGGCGAGCCCACCGATGGCGCGGGTGAACGTGAGCGTCGAGGATGGCGCGGTCAAGCTGGGGGAGTCCTCAGGCGACGGGCCGGTGGATGCGATCTTCAAGGCGATCAACGCGGCCACGGGCGTCGATGCGGCGCTGCGCGAGTTCCGCGTCGATGCCGTCACCGAGGGTCAGGACGCGCTGGGCGAGGTCTCGGTTGTCGTCGAGGTCGAGGGCCAAACCGGCGCCGGCCAGGGCGTCTCCACCGACATCATCGAGGCGGCCGCGCGGGCCTATGCGCGCGCGCTGTCGATCGGGGTGATGCGAGCGCGCGAGGGCGAGCGCGGGGTGGGGCTGCCGGAGCCGGCGGCCTGAGCGGCGGTAGGAGGCATATGGCAACTACCAAGGCAAAGCAGCGTGAGGAGCCTCCTGTCTCCGACGCGCGCTGGGAGGCATTCGACTCGAGTGTGATCGGCGCGCGCGTGAAGGCTCTGCGTGAGGCATCCTCGCTGTCCCTACGGGATCTGGCCGAGCGCAGCGGCGTCAGCGCGCCGATGCTTTCGCAGGTCGAGCGTGGCGAGACCAGCCCGACGCTGACGGTCGCTGCAAGGATCGCCGCCGGCTTGGACCTGCGTCTATCGCAGCTGTTGCGCCTCGACGAGGGCGGCTCGGTCACGGTTGTGCATGCCGACGAACGTGGGCGGGGTGGCAACGCCAAGCGTGGGCACAGCTTTGAGGTACTGACCGCCGCGCAGCCGGGTCAGCGCTCTGAGCTCTCGCGGCATACGCTTGCGCCGGGCGGGGCTACTGGTGCGCCTGACGATCCGCCGATGCACGAGCCCGGCAGCCGCGAGACGGCGTTGATCGAGCGCGGCGCGGTCGTGCTCGTCTGCGACGGGCGGCGCTATGAGCTCGGTGAGGGTGACTGTGTCACCTTCGACGCCGACCTTCCTCACCACTTCGAGAACCTCACCGACGCCGAGGCGGCCTTTCTTGCCGTCGTCAGCGCCGGCTTGCGCCGCAGCTAGTCGACCGCAAAGGCTTGGGCATGGAACCAGTAGGGCGACTTTCGTATGTGATAACGTACATTCGTATGACGATTCTTGGGCGAGGCGATAAGGAGAAAGCGATGACCGCAGCCAAGACCATGTTCGAGAAGATCTGGGAGGCCCACGAGGTCTCAGGTGGGCTGCTCTACATCGATCTGCACCTGGTGCACGAGGTGACCAGCCCGCAAGCTTTCGACGGCTTGCGTCTCGCCGGACGGCAGGTGCGCCGGCCCGACCGTACGCTGGCCACGGCCGACCACAACACGCCCACCGACGGAACGCCTGTCGCTGCCCGCATCAAGGACGAGCTCTCACGTGTTCAGGTCGAAACGCTCGAGCGCAACTGTGCCGAGTTCGGGGTGCCCATCTATTCACTGGGCTCTGAGCGCCAGGGGATCGTGCACGTGATCGGCCCCGAGTTGGGCGTCACACAGCCGGGCATGACAATCGTCTGCGGCGACTCGCACACCTCCACGCATGGCGCTTTCGGGGCATTGGCCTTCGGGATCGGCACCTCCGAGGTCGAGCACGTCTTGGCGACGCAGTGCATGGTCCAGCAACACCCCCGCTCGATGCGCATCCGCTACGAGGGAGCGCTCGGCTTCGGCGTGACAGCCAAGGACCTGATCCTTGGCACGCTGGGCAAGCTCGGTGTCGGCGGCATGACCGGTCACGTCGTCGAGTACGCGGGTCCCGCGATCGAGGCGCTCTCGATGGAAGGTCGCATGACCGTCTGCAACATGACGATCGAGGGCGGCGGCCGCGCCGGCATGATCGCCCCGGATGAGACCACCTTCGCCTGGTTTCGCGAGCGCGATCTGCCGGGCGCTCCGCACGGCTCCGATCTGGAGCAGTCGATCGAGCGCTGGCGCGAGCTGCGCTCCGATGAGGGCGCATACTTCGACAGCGAGATCGCGATCGACGCCGCGGCGATCTCCCCGCAGGTCACCTGGGGCACCAATCCAGGGATGGTGCGTGCCGTGACCGAGCGCGTTCCCGCCCCCGAGGAGTTCGACTCGCCGGCCGATCGTGAGGCGACCGAGAGGGCGCTCGACTACATGGCGCTGCAGGCCGGTCAGCCAATCGAGGAGATAGCCGTGGACCGTGTTTTCATCGGCTCCTGCACGAACTCCCGCATCGGTGACCTGCGCGCCGCCGCCGAGGTCGTGGCGGGGCGCAAAGTCGCCGCGTCCGTGAATGCAATGGTCGTTCCGGGCTCCCAGCAGGTCAAGGCGCAGGCCGAGGACGAGGGACTGGATCGCATCTTCCGCGACGCCGGCTTCGACTGGCGTGTGGCCGGCTGCTCGATGTGCCTGGGAATGAACCCCGACATCCTTGCGCCGGGCGAGCGCTGCGCCTCCACCTCCAACCGAAACTTCGAGGGACGTCAGGGGCGGGGCGGACGCACGCATCTCGTCTCGCCGCAGATGGCAGCCGCCGCGGCGATCGAGGGGCACTTCACCGACATCAGAAACTGGAGCCAGGAGGGCCGATGAGCTGCGCGATACTGCGTCCTCAGTCGCTTGTGTGCGTAGCACACGGCGCTCCTTGCGTCCTTGTCTCGCTTGCTCCTCGACCCTCCTGGGAGGTTTCACGATGAAACCGATAAACACGATCTCGGGCAAGGTCACGCATCTGGACCGCGCCGACGTCGATACCGACCAGATCATGCCCAAGCAGTTTCTCAAGCGTGTGGAGCGCACCGGCTTCGGTGAGTATCTGTTCTATGACTGGGCCAAGGAGCCGAGCTGGGAGCTGCCCGCCAACCCGATCCTCGTCGCGGGTCGTAACTTCGGCTGCGGCTCTTCGCGCGAGCACGCCCCCTGGGGTCTGCAGGACTATGGCTTCCAGGCGGTCGTTGCGCCGAGCTTCGCCGACATCTTCTACTCCAACTGCACGAAGATCGGGCTTCTGCCGGTCGTCCTCTCCGAGGAGGACTGCCAGGCACTCGCGCATGCAGGCCAGGGCAGCATCGACCTCGACGCCCAGGAGGTCCATTTCGCCGAGCGCGAGGTTGCGTTCGAGATCGACCATGAGATCCGTCGCCGTCTGCTCGAGGGGCTGGACGACATCGGCGCCACGCTCACCGAGGAGGACGCGATCGTTGCCTACGAGCACGATCGTGAGCGCTCTGGTCCGGTGACCACTGCGCTGTAGCTGTCAGGATCGCCGCGAAGCAGTGGCAGCGCTCGAACATTCACCACAGTCCCCAGAGGAGAGCAATGGCACATCACATCGTCACCCTTCCCGGCGACGGGATCGGTCCTGAGATCCTGGCGCCGACACTCGAACTGCTGCAGACGCTCGGCGACTTCGAGTTCGAGGAGCACCCTTTCGGCGGGGCCGCGATCGACCTGCACGGCATTGCGCTTACCGAGGAGACGCTAGCTGCTTGTAAGCGAGCCGACGCGGTGCTGCTTGCCGCTGTCGGCGGACCCAAGTGGGATACGACCGATCCGCATGCCTCGCGACCCGAGCAGGGCCTACTTGGGCTTCGCAAGGGGCTCGGGTTGTACGCCAACCTGCGCCCGGTCAAGCCGCTGCCGGCGTTGTACGAATCCTCACCGTTGCGCCGCGAGCGCATCGAGGGCACCGACTTGCTGGTCGTGCGCGAGCTCACCGGCGGCATCTATTTCGGTGAGAAGACGCGTACCGATGACTACGCGTCGGACGTGTGTGCCTATTCGCGCGAGGAGATCGAGCGGATCGCGCGTATCGCTTTCGGGGCCGCCCGGGCCAAGGTTTCAAGTGTTGATAAGGCCAATGTGCTTGAGACCTCGCGCCTCTGGCGCGAGGTCGTCATGGAATTGCACGCGCGTGAGTTTCCCCACATACAACTCGAGCACGTGCTCGTGGACAACGCCGCGATGCAACTCGTCTCCGCGCCGCGGCACTTCGACACGATTCTCACCGAGAACATGTTCGGCGACATCTTGAGCGATGAGGCGGCGATGATCACCGGGTCGATCGGGATGCTTCCGAGTGCGTCACTTGGCGCTGATACCCGCTCGCCTGACGGCTCGCAGGGCACCCCCCATGACGGGGGGCAGGCAGGTGGGCCGGGCCTGTTCGAGCCCGTGCACGGCTCCGCTCCAGACATCGCCGGGCAGGGGATAGCCAACCCACTCGCCATGTTCCTATCCGCCGCGCTGATGCTGCGCCATGGCCTTGGTTTGGAAAGCGAGGCGGCGGCTGTAGAATCGGCTGTTGAACGCGCGCTGGACGCGGGCCTGCGTACCCCCGATCTCGGTGGTACAGCCGGTACCGCGGAGGCGACGCGAGCAGTGCTCGAGCAGCTCTGATGCTCGTCCTGCAGTCCACTGAGGCCTAGCCCGCTTTATTGCGTGCGCAGGATGACTATGTCCATGGGCGAATAGATCTCAATGGCCAACCGAGAGAGGGATCCCCCAGAATGGCAGTCGGACATCGACCGTAGTGTCGTCGACTACGACGAGTGGTATCTCGCAGAGTCGCCAGCCATGTTCGCGCATGCGCGAGAACGTGCCCTCAGCGAGGTCGAGGAGGCGATGCGGGCCACGGACGACTTCAGGGCATTTGACGCAGAGAAATTGATGGCTCGACCGGGGTCGCTGTCGGTCGCCCGCATGTGTGTCTCCCCGCCAATGGCGAGGGATCGTTTTGTCGGCTTTTCCGGTGCGAACAAGAGTCTGGTCACGGCAATGGAGCTCAAGGGAGTCATCCCCCGCAAGACTCGTCGAATCGGCGTGCAGCTGCAGGTAATGTGCGACTTTCTCAGGCCGTTGCTTGACGCAGAGATATTCTGCTGGCTGCAGGAGGACCGTTCGCCATCTGTCAGCGAGCGTGAGAAGGCTCTGCTCGTTGTCCGCGAGCGACTCGCCGCCGCTCTTTACCTGCCAGTCCTGCGCAACGTACAGGAGGCGAAGCAGAAGGAGTTGATGCGTGCCTACCTCGAAGGCGAAGGGTTTGAGGAGTCGCTCAATTTGCCATTCGAGATGAAGCCTGGAACGTTCGGGTTCGGTCGGAATGTACCGGTGCTCCGGGCGGACGGTAAGCCGCAAAACCTCCCTGTAGACTGCGTCGTAGCGCCGTTTAACGTCGAGCTACCGTTGGCTTGTATAGAGCTGAAGTCAGCCGGCGACTTTACGAACGTGAACAAGCGGCGCAAGGAGGAGTCTGACAAGCAGGAGGCCCTACGCCGGACCCATGGTCCGCGGACAGTATTCTTGCTCCAGCTGTTCGGCTATTTCGGCCGGACGTACCTTGAGTTCGAGGCAGCCGCCGGAATCGATTGGGCATGGGATCACCGACTCAATGATCTCACGCCGTATCTCGGCATCTAAAGCGGTCTTCCCTGTCTAGGCGACTCGATGCCGACCGGTGGACGGATCGGCAGGGCGATCAAGTCTCCGGGCTCTATCTTTGCCAGACCACTGCCGTAGGTTCGACCGAACTCGCGTATGACCTGTGCGTTGGTGGAGTCTTCGAGCGACGGTCGTAGAGCGTCAGGATCGATGCCGGGCAGCGCCCAAACGTTGAGCAGGGAAGTCATGCACCGTGCACCAATCAGATTTCTGACAATGCGCGCCCGATTACGTGACATGTAGGTCGTAAAGAAATCGGCGGGTGGGACTGCCTCGACGCCGTACCAAGGTTTGCGGCTACGACAGTTGAAGCGCTCGTGCAATCCGAGTTCCAAGCCATGTTCTATGTAGCGCAGCGCATTCGTTCCAGAGAGGGAATCGATCGGCTCGTGACAGAAGAAAAGCAAGCCGCGCGCGCCTGCTTCGATCCGCGAGGTGTAGAAATTCGAGTCGAGTGGGCCATTGCCGGGCAGGTCCTTGGACCCAAGCACGACCGGGACGAGGTAACGCTCCTCGATGCCCCACAGGTCTACGTCAACGCGCGTCATCGCAAAGAACGAGTTATTCCCGGTCGCGATCCCTCGTCGAACGCGACAGTAGTCGCCGAGCTTTGCCGTTCGGCCATCCAGGAGCGGGGCGATACGCTCGGCGCGGGATGGCAGCAGCGGCGTCCAGGGAAGGGCAGCTGATGTGGCCCCGGCCCACAACTTGACTTCACGATCCTTCTCGATGGAGCCATTGAGGCTGCCCTCAACGAGCCGGAAGCGTCCAGATGGAGTTTTTCGCTTGGTGGCTACGGTGATGGCTGAAGTCGTCAGGACTCCCTCGAACGCCAGTTCGTCCATTTTCAGCACGAGGATCTCGTCAATGTCGCAATGGGCCAACAATGCTTCCTTGAGGGCTTGTCCGTAGCGGACGTCGAGAAACTCCGTCGGGGTGACAAAGACCAGGCGGCCGCCCTCGTTCAAGCGAAGCAAGGCCTCCATGAAGAAGTAGACGTAGCTGCCTGAGAGGCTGGATACCTTCAAGTTGAGCCGCGAGGAATAATGCCGCGCAAGCAACTTGTGCTCGGCCGATAGGTTGTGGTGGCGGACATAAGGTGGATTGGCGATCACAGCATCGAAGGTCGTCTCTGTCAGCGGCCAGCGTTCCGCGTCGAGGAAGTCGCCCATAACGATCTCGCTCTCGCCTGGCATGGAAGCCGCTGCGAGCTCCACCGCTGTTGCATCGATGTCCAGGCCAAAGAGAGCTGGGCCTTCTCCGACGGTGCGAAGCAGGATGCCTCCACCGACGCCTGGATCGAGAACAGTCTGGGGCTCGACCTCGCAGACGGCCTGCGCCATCAAATCAGCGATGGGGGGAGGCGTGAAGAATTGGCCGATCTCGTAGCGTCGCTCGCGCGGGTTGAGCTGCTCGAGCTCCGCCTCGGGTGTGATGGTCGGCAAGAACATATGTTCGACACTACAAGGCTCCTCGGACAAAAAACTACATCGGGCACAGCCCGAAGTTTTCCTGCGGCGAGGGAGCCAGACCGGATGTAGTTTGAAGCATGAAGCGGCGGCTGTAGAATCGGCTATTGAAGTGCGCTTTGGGCGCGGTCTGAACACCCCGGTCTCGGTGGTGGGGTCGGTATCGCGAGGCGCGAGCAGTGCTCGAGCAGCTCTAACCAGGAGACGACAAAGTGGACACATGCGACCTCATATGGATGAACGGAGAGTTCCTCGCCTGGGAGGACGCCAAGGTCCATGTCCTCACGCACGGCCTGCACTACGGCACCGGTGTCTTCGAGGGCATCCGCTGCTACGACACCGAGCTCGGTCCCGCGATCTTCCGCAACGCCGAGCACATGGAGCGGCTGCTGCAGTCCTCGGAGCTTTACTACATGCCCGTGCCCTACACGGCGCCTGAACTACAGGCCGCCGCGCGCGAGCTGGTGGCCAACAACAACCTGCGCTCATGCTACATCCGTCCGATCGTCTACCGCGGCTACGGCTCGATGGGCTTGAACCCGATGGAGGCGCCTGTAGACGTGACGATCGCCTGCTGGGAGTGGGGTACCTATTTGGGCGAGGAGGGGATGGCCAATGGCATCCGCGCGAAGGTCTCCTCGTGGCGACGCATCTCACCCGACTCGCTGATCCCGCACGCCAAGGCCTCGGGCCAGTACCTCAACAACGTGCTCGCCAAGATCGAGTCGATGAAGGCCGGCTACCAGGAGGCGATCCTGCTCGACGACCACGGCCACGTGTGCGAGGGCACCGGCGAGAACATCTACATCGTCGCCGGCGGAGAGATCGTCACGCCGGGCCACCACAACTCGATCCTCGACGGCATCACACGCCGCTCGATCATGCAGCTGGCCGCCGACCTTGGCTATCCAGTCGTGGAGCGCAACATCGCGCGTGCGGAGATGTACCTGGCGGATGAGGTCTTCATGTCCGGCACCGCGGCCGAGCTCGTGCCGGTGGTCGAGGTGGACGACCACAAGGTCGGCTCGGGCAAACCTGGTGAGGTGACGCGTCTGCTGCAGGGTGCATTCGACGACGCGATCCACGGGCGCTCTGAGCCTTACCGCGAATGGCTCGACGTGGTCGACGCCAGCAGCCCGATGCCCAATGCGTCGAGCCCCACAAGCTCTGCCGCTTCCCCCTTGTCGGGGGTCCCCCTTGGGGGATCCCCGAGCGCCTGATGCGCAATATCGAGCTCTACGACGCCACCCTGCGCGACGGCATGGGGGGAGGCGGCATGAGCCTCACCGCGCAGGAGAAGCTGCGCGTGGTGCACGCCCTCGACGCGCTCGGAATTCACCTGATCGAGGCGGGCTTCCCTGCCTCGAACCCAAAGGAGCTCGAGCTGTTCGCGCTGCTCGAGCGCGAGAGCTTCAGCGTGAGCGAGATCGTCGCCTTCGGCATGACGCGCCGGCGCGACGCTCCGGCCGACCAGGACGAGGGGCTGCGCATCCTGGCGGAGTCGTTCGCGCCGGTCTGCACGCTCGTCGGCAAGAGCTCGCCGCTTCACGTCGAGAAGGTGGTGCGCGTCTCTGCAGAGGAGAACCTGGCGATGATCTCCGAGTCGATCGCGTTCCTGCACGCCCACGGCAAGCGCGTCCTGTTTGACGCCGAGCACTTCTTCGACGGCTACGCCGCCGACCCCGCCTACGCGCTCGACACGCTTCGCGCCGCGGCCGCGGCCGGCGCCGAGCGGGTGGTGCTGTGCGACACCAACGGCGGCTCCTTGCCCGGGCGAGTGCGTGCGGTCGTCGAGGCGGTGCGCGACGAGCTGGGAGACGTCGCGCTTGGCATCCACACGCACGACGACGGTGGCTGTGCTGTGGCCAACACGCTGGTTGCCGTCGAAGCCGGCGCCGGCCAGGTGCAGGGCACGATCAACGGCATCGGCGAGCGTACGGGCAACGCCAACCTCGTCACGGTCATCGCCGATCTGCAACTGAAGATGGGCTACGAAGGGCTGGCTCCCGAGCGGCTCGCGCGTCTGACTGAGACCGCACACCTCTTGGACGAGCTGCTCAATCGTGCGCCCAACCCCGCCCAGCCGTATGTCGGCAAGAACGCCTTCGCGCACAAGGCGGGACTGCACACCGCGGCCATCCGTGCCGACGCGGCGACGTTCGAGCACATCGACCCGGCGCTGGTCGGCAACGCGCGCGACGTGCTCGTCTCAGAGCTCTCCGGTCGCGGCACGGTCATCGAGAAGGCGGCAGAGTTCGGGATCGAGCTGGACGACGAGGCGATCGAGCGCGTGCTCGAGCGCGTCAAGAGCGCCGAGCACGAAGGCTTTCAGTTCGAGGCGGCGGACGGCACGCTCGAGCTCTTGATGCGCGAGGAGGCCGGTCTCTACGAGCCGCTGTTCACGCTGCTGTCGTGGCGGGTCATTTCCGGGCAGCGCTTCAACGGCGAAGTGGAGACCGAGGCCACGATCAAGATCGTGGCGCCACCTGGGCCGGATGAGGTCGAATTCATCTGCACGGCGGAGGGCAACGGTCCCGTGAACGCGCTCGACAACGCTTTGCGCGAGGCGCTCGAGCAGGTCTATCCGCATCTGCGCGACCTGAAACTGGTCAACTACAAGGTGCGGATTCTCGATGAGGCCAGGGGTACGGCAGCCGTCACACGGGTTCTGATCGACGTGTCCGACGGCGAGCGGGTGTGGGGGACTATCGGGGTCTCTGGGGACATCATCGCCGCCTCTTGGGAGGCGTTGGTCGATTCGCTTACGGTTGGAGTGCAGCAGCCCGCGTCACGGACGCCGTCGTCGATTCGATCGTCGGGTCAGGACGGTGGGGACTCTTCGCAGGGTGATGGTTGGACCGAGGGCCCGTCGATCGAATGACGTCGTCGCCGGTGTCCTGCTTTGGGTGATCTCGAGGTCATACCCCTGGCTAGGCCTGTTCTTGGGCTTACAGAGGAGAGGTTGGTCGCTGATGTCTTGACTTCCGGACAGCTGTCGCTCGGTCCTCGCTTGGCGGAGTTCGAGCGGCTGTTCGCCGACTTTGTCGGTAGCCCGCTTGCCTGTGCTGTCTCCAGCGGCACCGCGGGACTTCATCTTGCCCTGCGGGCTGTTGGCGTGTCTGACGGTGACGAGGTGATTACGAGCCCGTTCTCGTTTGTGGCTTCGGCGAATGTGGCGCTCTACGAGCGCGCTCGGCCTGTGTTCGCCGATATCGACCCGCTTACGCTCAACCTCGACCCTGCCGCTGCTGAGGCCGCTGTGACCGAGCGTACGCGCGCGATCTTGCCGGTGCACATCTTTGGCTATCCGGCTGACATGCCGGCGTTCGAGTCGATAGCGAGGTGCCACGGGCTTGGCATCGTGGAGGACGCCTGTGAGGCGCTTGGTGGCGTATACACGGATGGCACGGCCGTCGGCGCGCGTGGGAATGCCGCCGTGTTCGGGTTCTACGCGAACAAGCAGCTCACGACGGGAGAGGGGGGGATGGTCACGCTTGGCGATCCCGACGTCAAGCTGCGAATCGACTCCGAGCGCAATCAGGGCCGTGCGCCGGACATGGACTGGCTCGATCACGATCGACTTGGCTTCAACTACAGGCTGTCGGACATCGCCTGTGCCGTCGGTATCGGGCAGATGGCGCGGCTACCGGGGATGCTTGAATTGCGAGCGCTTGCCGCCTCCTACTACCGCGAGGCGCTTGCTGAGATCGAGGGCCTCGAGCTTCCCTGTGAGGACCACGACGGCGCTCGGCGCGGGTGGTTTGTGTACGTGGTGCAGCTTCCTCACGGCGTCGATCGCGACGAGACGGTGCGTGGGCTGGCGACGCTCGGCATCCAGAGCAAGCCTTACCTGCCGGCGATCCACCTGATGAGCTTCTATCGCGAGCGCTTCGGCCATCGCGAGGGCGAGTTTCCGGTGTGCGAGGACGTCGCCGCGCGTTCGCTGGCGCTGCCGCTGTACCCGGGTCTGTTCGAGAACGACGCAGCGCGCGTGGCCGCTGCGCTGCGGCGCACGCTCGGGCGCTGAGATGTGCCCGTTTGGGCGCTCGACCATCCGTCCAGCGCGAAATGTCTCTGACTTGCGCGCTCGACGCCCAAGCGTCGAAGAGGCGCCTCTGCGCAGCGAAAATGCACGATGCGCTCCGAGAGTTCCACCAGATCCGACGGCCTGACAGTTGGGATTGGAAGGGAGCTTCGAACTGTGATACCACTTTGCGTGGCCCCTGCCAACCAAGGGGACGCGAATGGGCAAGGTCAGGGCCGGGGTGCGACGCCGGTAGGACGGCACCCCGGCTCGAGCTGGCAAATTCGATCTGCTGGGGACAACTGACCTTAGGAGCTGGAACGTGAGGGCCACGAAGCTGACGATCGTCGTCTGCCTCGCATCCATCGCGGCGATGGTGGCCGTGACGCTCACCAAGGCCCCGCCGCGCGTCGTAGACGGAGTGGGTTCAAACGCGGACATGACATTCACGACCGGCGATTTCGCCGCGTGCCAGGCAGACGAAGTGTTGCTGCACGGCGTCTCGGCGATCCGCCTGGGAGTGGCCGCCGGCCTCGGTCCCGCTGTCCACGTGAGGGCATACTCGGGCTCACGCGTTCTCACTCAAGGTAGCCGTTCTGCCAACTGGACTGGATATTCGGTGACCGTGTCTGTGGCACCGCTGAAGCGCACCGTCTCCCACGTCAAGCTCTGTCTCGCGGTCGGGCCAAACAGCGGGCCCGTATACATCTTTGGGAGAAACAGCCTGCCGCAGCGGGCGGCCGTGTCGGCTGGAGGGCAAACGCTTCCCGGCAGGGTCGGGGTCGAATACCTGGCGGCTGGCAGTGGCTCGTGGTGGTCGCGCGCACTGTCGGTGGCACGACATATGGGAATCGGCCACGCCCTGAGCGGTAGCTGGGTGGCACTGCTGGTGGCCGTGCTCGTGGGAGCCGTCGCGGCACTGACGACACGACTTGCCTGGAGAGAGCTGCCATGAGCAGGTCGCCCGCTCGGCGCGCACCGGTGGACAAGGCTTCCGTAGGCGCTCGGTTGTTCAAGAGAAGGCTCAAGGTGCAACAAGAGCGCAGGACCCGGCGGGAGACCTCGCTGAGGCGAGCCCTAGCCTCTCGACGGGGATCGGCTTTCGGCCCGCGAGCGATCCTCAGGCGCGCTCCGGCAGCCGCCTGGATGTGCGCGCTGATCGCATTGTTGAACGGGGCCGCCTGGTCGATCATCACGCCGCCGTTCCAAGGTCGCGACGAGCCGGCCCACTTCGCTTATGTCCAGCAACTGGCCGAGACAGGGACGCTGCCACGAACGGTCACCGAAGAACACCTCGAGTACTCACCTGAGGAGACGCTCGTCTTGGAAGGGCTTCACGCGCTCACGATACAAGGCATACCGCAGATACCGGCCCTATCGTCGATGTCCCAGCAACGCGTTCTCCTACAGGATGTCCACGCCGGCTTATCGCGCGAAGGTGGTGGAGAAGCCGGCGTCGCAACTCCAGAGCCGCCCCTGTACTACGCGCTTGAGACGATTCCCTACGCGCTGGGTGCGAACAACGTCCTCTCACAGCTGGAGCTCATGCGCCTGTTCGATTCGCTCATCGCCGCGGTCACTGTGCTGCTGACGTTTCTCTTCCTGCGCGAGATCCTTCCGGGTGTGCCATGGGCGGCCACGGTCGGGGCGCTGTGTGTGGCCGTACAACCCCTGTTCGGCTTCATGTCGGGCGCTCTCAATCCCGACGACATGGTGTACGCGGTCTCGGCGGCGCTGTTTCTCTGCCTGGCGCGCGCGTTTCGTCGAGGCCTCACCAGAGCAGGCGCGATCGTACTTGGCGTTCTCATCGTGGTCGGCTTGCTGACCAAGCTCACCTTCGTGGGCGTCGCACTCGGCGTGTTCGCAAGCCTGGTCCTGCTCGGCGTGCGCGAATCGCGGTCGCGCGGCCGCCAAGCGCTTGTGCCTGTGGCGATCGCCGCAGGCATAGGAGTCGCGCCCGTCGCGCTATATGCGCTAGTGAACACGCTATCCGGCAAGCCGGCATTCGGCTTCACCTCCGGGCTCGCGACCATCTTTGCCAATGGGTCGATCTTTCATGAGATCTCCTACGTCTGGCAGCTCTACCTGCCGCGTTTGCCGGGCATGACGGATTACTTCCGCGGCATCTCGACGTACCGCGACATCTGGTTTGATCGTTTCGTAGGTCTGTACGGCTGGCTTGACACGCAGTTCCCCAACTGGGTGGAGAACGTCGCGGTGGTGCCGGTGACAGCGATCGCGCTGCTCTGTGCCCGCGCCTTGGTCATACGGCGCCAAGCCGTCAGAGCGCGCTGGCTGGAGCTCGCCTCCTACGCCGCCATCAGTCTCGGAACACTGTTGATGGTCGGCCTCGTGTCATATGACGGTAACGCGGTTCAGCATCAGGAGTCATTCGTGGACCCGCGCTACTTGCTGCCGTTGCTCCCACTGCTGGGTGCTGTTGTGGTCCTGGCGCTGCGTGGCGCCGGGAGGCGGTGGGCCCCGATGGCGGGCGCCGTGATCGTGTTCGCATTCTTGGCGCACGACATTTTCAGTCAGCTGCAAGAGATTGCGC
>DATHMQ010000077.1:0-4685 GCA_035486935.1 Solirubrobacteraceae bacterium | reverse complement strand
GGAGGCCGTGATCGCACGCCCCGGAGTCGGAGAGCTGCGCTTCTGCCCTGGGGGCGATCATTTGGATTTGTATGGGCGTTCCTGGTCGCTCGAAGGTAGCCTCTCGGTACTCGGTGCCAAGCGTCGTGACGGGTGGCTGATCAGCCCCGACCATCCCGACGCATTCGACCGAGTCTGGTCGGCTCTGAACTGCCCTACCTCGGGTGAGGTGCTGCTCTCGGCGGCCCCCGGACGCGAGTTCTCAGATCTCGGCGGCCAAGCGCACGTGGGCGGCGGCTCGCACGGCTCGCTGCGCGGCGAAGATTCGCTTGGGGCCTTGATCCTGTGCGGCGTCGGGATTTCCCACGTGCCGCGGCAGTGGAGCATTCGTGACCTCGCTCCGCTGGTGTTGGAGCATTTCGCGTCGTAGGTCTGCGCAGGCGCGCGCGGGACGCCGGTACCCTCGCACGATGGTCTTTGGACTTCGCACGCTGGCTATCGGATTCGCGGTATGGGCGCTCGGTGCGGCCCCGGCACTTGCGGCGCAGCCGCGCAGCGGTATCCCCGGCAAGAGCACAGCATCGGCAAAATCGAGCACGGCCACGACTAGCGCCGAACCGGAAGCTCCCGTACCAGTGGCCGACTCGGACACGCCTCCGCCTGGGCGCTTCAGCTCGCCCGACCGGATACTGAAGATCGCCGACCGCTTGGCCAAGATGCGCGCCGTGCGTGCTGAATATCCCGGGTCCTTCGGGGACGTCTACCTGAAGGGCCCCAGTCGCTGGCAGGTCAGCTACTTCTCCAAGCAGGACAAGGAGGTCGGCTTGGTGATCCTCGCCGACTACAGCGGTCACGTGCTCGAACAGTGGACCGGCTTTCAGATCGCCTGGACGATGGCGCGCGGCTATCCGGGCGCTTTTGGCAGGCACGTGAACGCGCTCTACATCTGGATTCCGATGTGTCTTTTGTTCTTCGTGCCGTTCTTCGACTGGCGCAAACCCTTGCGCTTGTTGCACCTCGACCTGCTCGTGCTGCTGTCCTTCTCGGTGTCGCTGGCGTTTTTCAACCACGCGCACATCTACGCCTCCACGCCGCTCGTCTATCCGCCGCTGATCTACTTGCTCGTGCGCATGCTGGCGCTGGCGCGGGTCGGGCGTCGCAGGCAGTCGGGACGCGAAGCCCCCAAAGCGCCACGTCTGCTGATCTCGCCCGCCTGGCTTGCGCTCGGCGTGGTGTTCCTGCTCGGCTTTCGCATCGCGCTGAACGTCACCGACTCCAACGTGATCGATGTCGGCTATGCGGGAGTGATCGGTGCCGAGCGCATCGCCCACGACGAGTCGTTGTACGGCGGCTATCCCTCCGACAACGAACACGGCGACACCTACGGCCCAGCCAACTACGAGGCCTACGTGCCCTTCCAGCAGATATTCGGCTGGAGCGGCACATGGGACGACCTGCCCGCCGCGCATGCTGCTGCGATCTTGTTCGACCTGTTGGCGGTCGGCCTGCTGTTCCTGCTCGGCCGGCGCGTCCGCGGCCCAGGCCTTGGGATCCTGCTCGCCTACGCCTGGGTCTCCTATCCCTTCACGCTGTATGCGCTGGAGAGCAATTCAAATGACTCTTTGGTGGCGGTCCTGATTCTGGCGGCGCTGCTGGCCTGTCCAAAGCGATGGGGTCAAGCCGCGACGTCTTCAGCTCGCGGCATGTTCGCCGCGCTCGCCGGGCTGACCAAGTTCGCCCCGCTCGCGCTTGCCCCGCTCTTGTGGACGCACGGTCTTGGCGGTCTCTCGATGGCCCGACGCGCTCGCGCGCTGGCGTTGTTCGTGTTCGCCTTCGCGCTGACGGTCGCGATCGTCTCGATCCCGGCTTTCACACACGACTCGCTGCACACGATCTACGAGCGCACGCTCGCCTATCAGTCCGACCGCGAATCGCCCTTCTCGATCTGGGGCCTGTACCAAGGCCCGGCGTGGCTTGCCGACGCACAGTCGTTCGTCCAGGGCGCGGCGCTAGCCCTCGCCCTTGCCGTTGCGGTGCTTCCCAGGCGCGCCGATCTCGTCGGCCTCGCGGCGACAGCGGCGGCTGTGCTGATCGCCGTGCAGCTCGGCATCGACCACTGGTTCTACCTGTACATCCCCTGGTTCTTCGGGCTGGTGATGCTCGCGTTGCTGGGCCAGATCAACTGGGACGGACCGTCGCTGCCGCCTGGACTGGGGCGGGCGGACGCGGCATCAGAATCTGCTCGATCGAGTCTGCTCGCAGTGCCTGCGAACAGCGTATGAGGACGCCCATCAGCCAAGGGTCCTCCTTGGAGGTCTCGAAGCGCACGGGCATCTGCGTCACAAGCGACTCGACGGCCTGCTCGCGCTTGACCCCGATCACGCCGCCGCGCGGACCGGTCATGCCCACGTCTGTGATGTAGGCGGTGCCTTTCGGCAGCACGCGCCCATCGGCTGTGGGCACATGCGTATGCGTGCCGACCACAGCGGTCACGCGTCCGTCGAGCAGCCAGCCGAGCGCCACCTTCTCGCTCGTGGCCTCGGCGTGCATGTCCACGAGGATGTGATCGACACTGCCAAGCTCACGCAAGGCAGGCTCGATCTCGGTGAAGGCCGAGCGTCCCGCCTTCAGGAAGAGGTTGCCGCTGAGGTTGACGACGCCCAGGCGCAACCCGTCCTTCTCCACCACGCAAACGCCGCGTCCAGGCTGTCCACGCAGGTAGTTGAACGGCCGCACGATCCGCTCCTTGGTGTCGAGATATGAGTAGATCTCACGCCGGTGGTAGGCGTGATTGCCAAGCGTGATCGCGTCGATGCCGTTGCGGAACAGCTCCTCGGCCACCTTGGGCGTGATGCCAAGCCCGCCGGCTACGTTCTCGCCGTTGACCACGACGAAGGTCGGCACATAACGCTCGCGCAGGATCGGCAGGCACTCGAGCAGCGTGTGGCGCCCGATGCTGCCGACGAGATCGCCGACGAACAGGATGCTGACGTCGCTGGGCTGCGCCGGCTCGGACGCGCTGCTCGCGTCGGCCTCGTCCACTCCCTGCGTCGCCTCCGGCTCAGCCATACTGCACCCATCGCTGGAGGGTCGATGACAGCTCTGAGAAAGATCCGCCTCCTCGTTGAGGTGGGGCGAGCGTGAGCGAGCAAACCGGTTCCGCGAGCGAGGCCCAGCCGCCCACGCAGGCCGAGCGCGAGCTCGTCGAAGACGGCGAGCAGACGCCTGCCGTAGAGCCCTCTGCCGCTGAGGCTCCGCGTGTGCTCGTGCCGCGCTGGGTGCAGCTCGTGATGCTGCCGATCTCGCTGCTGGCGCTGTGGGCGCTCGCCCGGGCGGCGGGCAAGGTGCTGCTCGTATTCGTCATCGCCGGGTTGATTGCGCTCATCCTGAATCCACTTGTCGCTTTCTTGCAGCAGCGTACGCGCAGCCCGCGTGGACTGGCGGTGCTGGCCGTATACCTAGCATTCTTCCTGACGCTCGCCGGTGTCGGCTTCCTGCTTGCCAACCCGATCTCCCATCAGGTTCGCACCTTCACGAACAATCTCCCGCACATTGTCAATGAAGCCAATCAGCAGATCGAAAGCCTGCAGCGCACTCTGAACAAAGACGGCGTCCACGCCAAACTCGTAGGCCAAGGTAAGACGGCTCTGCAGACGTTGCAGGATCAGCTCTCAAAGAGCGCCGGACAACTCGCGACGTTCGGCACCGGTCTGCTCACCGAAGTCGCCAAAGCGCTTGTCGACCTTGTGCTCGTGTTCGTGCTGTCGGTCTACATGCTCGTCTACGGGCAGTCGATCGGCAGGGTCGTGCGCAAAGCGATGCCCCCAGGCGACGGCTCGCAAGCCGACGACTTCCCCAACCTGGCTCAGCACGCCGTCTCGCGCTACGTAGGCGGGCAGTTGCTGTTCAGCGTGATCATGGGCACCTCCACAGGTCTCGCGCTCTACCTGTTCGGTGTGCTCGGAATCTTTCCCGACGGCCGCAACTATGCGCTCGCGTTCGGCGTGTTCTACGGCGTGATGGAGCTCGTCCCCTACATCGGCCCGATCCTCGGTGCGATTCCGCCGATCGTCTTGGCGCTGTTCACAGACCCGATCAGCGCGCTTTGGGTAGGCCTTTTGTTCGTCGGTCTACAGCAACTGGAGGGCCACGTCGTGGCGCCGCAGATCTTCAGTCATACGCTGCGCATCAACCCGCTGCTCGTGATCTTCGCGCTGTTGCTCGGCTTGCAGTTGTACGGGATCATCGGCGCGCTCGTGGCCTTGCCGATCCTCTCGGTATTGCGCGAGACAGCGCTCTACCTGTACCGCCATCTGGCGTTCGAACCGTGGGAGCGCACTCCCGACCGGCTGCTGTGAGCCGCCCTGGCAGGTGTCGGAGAGACGTGGTTGCGGTGTGCGAAAAGCACGATGCCCCCCGCGCGCGCGGGGGGCATCGGCCGTGAACGCACGCACCGCCGGCGAGGTTCTGCGCGTCGAGGGCCTCGGTAAGCGCTACGGCTCGCGTGAGGCTCTGCAGGAGGTCAGCTTCGCCGCCCACGCAGGCGAGATGCTGGCTGTGGTGGGTCCCAACGGCGCGGGCAAGACGACGTTGCTGTCGATCCTTGCCGGGGTGCAAAAGCCGAGTGCCGGAACCGTCAGCCGCGGCGCTGGCGAGATCGGTTGGGTGCCGCAGCAGCCCGCCGTCTACTCGAAGCTGTCGGTGGT
>DATHMQ010000076.1:0-9058 GCA_035486935.1 Solirubrobacteraceae bacterium | reverse complement strand
AACCGCCACCAGCCGCTGCGCGACCTCTCAGCGATGGCGTACGCCGTGCTCCTCGCCGCGCAAACCCGCTTCCTCGGCCCGGAGTTCGCCGACAGCAACGCCTGTAGCTCAATCATCCTGCCACCCACCGCCAGTGCCCCGGAGCTGATGGAGACTCGCCACGTGACACTCGAGGAACGTCCGCCGCTCGCCCAACACCGCAACCGAGCACACGCTCAGGCTCCCGCCGCCTAGAGCCAACTCTGCCTCACAGCCGCCGACCGCGCCGTTTGGCCCCCGACCTCAAGGGTAGGAGCGAAAGCATGAGCGCCGAGAACGACACGACCCTGCGCTTCACCCACGCCGACCGAAAGGGAGCGCTATGAGCGAGACCGTCGCCGACCACCTGCTCAACCGGCTAGCGAACGAGTGGGAGTGAAACGCTGCTCGGCGCTGGCAAGATCATCATCGAGGAGCTCAACATCCCCGACGAGCTCGCCGGCCGCCGCTCCTTCTTCACCGCCTTCCCCGTGCTGCTTGAAGGTTGCGGCGGAGCATGGACACGCGCCGTCGCCTGGGAGATCGACGACAGCGAGCAATGAGCGTCCTCGCCTTGCGTGTCGAACCCCGCCGCGCCGGGTAGGTCAAGCTCATGGCCGCCCAGCAACGACAGATCGAATGGGGCACCGCCGAGATCGACGACGGCACGCTCACCGTGCAGCAGGCCGGCGCGTCCTCCAAGGCATGGAAGGCGCGTTTCGAGAGCGTGCTCGCACTGCTGGACACGCCACACAGCGGCTGGCGAGAGGTCAGCCTTACCAAAAAGGCGATCAAGGTCTCCGGCGTCCAGCCCGGCAGCGAGGCTGAGCTGCGTCACTTCCTCGAGAGCGCGGTCCTTCAAGCCAACACGGACACTGCGCCCGACGCACCGCTACCGCACGACGAGGAGGACGAGGAGCCCGACGCCGACGAGCAGATGGCCCAGACCTTCCGCAGCTTCGCCGCCGAGCACCAATACCGCTAGCCGTCTCGTCCTCGCTTTTTGCCGGTGCGGCGAGCGGGTAGATGCAGCGGTATCCCACAAACCCGAGGAGGACCAGCGATGGCCAAAGATCACGGTCCCAGCGTCAAGAACGACAAACAGTACGAAGGGCTCCGCGAGAAGGGCATGAGCAAGGAACGCGCAGCAAAGATCGCCAACAGCCCAGGCTCATCCAAACGAGGCGGCAAGAGCTCAGGCTCAGGCACAAAACGCAAGGCCAGCACCCAAGGCGCCACCAAAGCGCAGAAGGCCGCCGCAGGACGCAAGGGCGCCAAAAAGAGCAACAGCTAGACGATGCCCGAGCGTGCCACCGACAGTCATGCCGGCACGCCGAGCGCCACGCCCCTCGGCTCGCTTTCCTCGCATTACGCTCCCGGCCAAGAGCGCCCGCTCGGCTCCTACGTCATCCTCACCGGCGCATACACCACGGGTCTGGCAGGCGGTCTGATCGCGCTGCGCGCTCGTCGCCATCCGCTGCCTGAGCGACCCACGACCGGCGATCTGCTGCTCGTCGGCATCGCCACCCATAAGCTCAGCCGCCTGCTCGCCAAGGACAAGGTGACGAGCTTTATCCGCGCGCCCTTCACCCGCTACCAAGAGTCAAGCGGGCAGGGCGAGGTAGAGGAGGAACCCTGCGGCCACGGTCTGCACCTCGCCGTCGGAGAGCTCCTGGTGTGCCCCTACTGCCTCGCCCAATGGGTAGCCACCGCGCTCACGCTGGGACTCATCGGCGCCCCGCGCCTAACGCGCCTCCTCAGCTCCGTGTTCGTCGCGCACACCATCTCGGACTTCCTGCAGGTCGCCTACCGCGCAGCCGAGGACAAGCTGTGAAAAACACTAGGCCACGGCGCCTACTGGCTCGTTTGACACCCAAGGGCCGGGGGTAGACGATCGAGAGACCGGAAGCTCGCCAACACGAAACAGAGGGAGGCAGCAGCAAAATGGCATCCACACAGCTAGATGGAAAGACAGTGGCCTTTCTCACCGCGCAAGAGGGCATCGAGGAGGTCGAGCTCACAGAGCCCTGGAAGGCCGTCAAAGACGCAGGCGCCACGCCCAAGCTGATTGCCCCCGAAAGTGGCGAGATCCAGGCGTTCAACCACCTCGACAAGAGCTCGACATACTCCGTCGATCAGTCCCTTGAGGACGCCGACCCCGACGACTACGACGCGCTGGTGCTCCCCGGCGGCGTGGCCAATCCCGACCAGTTGCGCACCGACGAGCGCGCCATCCAGTTCGTGCAGCAGATCTTCGCTGCCGGGAAGCCCGTCGGCGTCATCTGCCACGGCCCTTGGACGCTCGTGGAGGCAGACCTCGTGCGCGGGCGCAAGCTCACCTCCTGGCCTTCCCTGCAAACCGATATCCGCAACGCTGGCGGTGGATGGGTCGACGAGGAAGTCGTTGTCGACCAGGGGCTCGTCTCAAGCCGCAAGCCGGACGACCTACCGGCGTTCTGTGCGAAGATCGTCGAGGAGTTCGCAGAGGGTCGTCACGAAACAGCCCAGGCTGGCGCTACCGCCCACGCGGACTAACTCCTTGCTGCATAAGGGAGAAGGGTTAATCGTGGCCCCCAGCCTCGATTCTGCCCATCGGCGGTGTGCTGTTCTCACACGGACATACCTGGATCGCTTGGAGAATCGCGCTCGCCATTACTGGATTCATTGTCCGTAGGTCGAGATCCAGACGCTGAAGCCGCCTGCACACGCTCACGGGGGGAGACAGGGCCGCAGGGTTAGCCGCTCCGATCGGCGGGGTAGATCAAGCGCATCAACTTCTAGGAGGTACAAAAAACGATGGTGGCACTACTTGCGTTGATACTGATCCTTGCGATCTTCGGTGGCCTCGGATTCGCCGTCCATCTGCTCTGGATCGTGTTGGTGATAGCGATACTGCTGTGGCTGATCGGGTTTTTCATCGGCGGTGCGCCCGTTGGTGGCGGACGTCGGCGGTGGTACGGACGCTGGTGATGAACGCCACAGCCTCAGCCCCAGAGCAAGGAGAAGGACGAATCGCCCGCTCGTGGCGACTGACCAAGACGTCCTGGCAGGTCGTCCGTGAGGATCGCGTGATCCTGCTCCTCGCGATCCTCTCCACGCTCGTGGGAGCAGTCGGTGTCGCCGTGATCTTCGGTGTCGCCGGCTTCGGCAGCAGCGGCACACACGGCCACCGCCACCTCGTTGACGGCCGCGTGGCCATCGTGGCGCTGATCCTCGCCTACCCGCTGATGTTCGTGAGCACCTTCTTCAACACCGCGATCGCCGCTGCCGCGGCCGCAGGACTGCAAGGACGACGACTCTCCCTCGGCCAGGCACTCGCGGTCCCGGCCAGCCGGGTAGGGCAGCTCGCCGTGTGGGCGCTGCTCGCCACGATCTTCGGCGTCGTGCTCGAGCAGCTCGCCCGCCGGCTGCCGCTTGCCGGCGCGATCGTCGCGCGCGTCGTCGGGCTGGCGTGGTCAATCGCGAGCCTGTTCGCGATCCCGATCCTCGCACTCGACGGCGGCAGCGCTCCACACGCCCTGAAACGCTCCACAGCCCTCGTCAAGCAGCGCTGGGGGGAGGGCATCAGCGGCAACGTGATTGTCGCCGCGTGGACAATCATCGTGATGATCCCGCTGCTGGTCGTCTTCGTCATCGGGATCGCCGCGACCCGCCATGCCCCTGCGGGGCGCATCGCCGTGTTCGCGCTCGCGGCCGCAGTGTTCGTCGCCCTGGTCGCGCTGAGCGGCGTCGTGCGGCAGATCTTCGCGGTCGCCCTCTACCGATACGCGGCCGAAAACGACACAAGCGGACCTTTCCACGAGCAGGACCTGCGCGCGCCGTTCACCAAACGCCACAACCGCCAAAGCTAGCGGGCGCTCGGCAACTTGACTGCGGCCACTCGGGGTATTGGCAGGAAGCCAGTCATGGGGATCGAGCTGCCCGCGAGACGCTCACCGTGCGCTACATGCCGCTCGCCCGCAAGGGCGAGCGTCGCTACTGGAACTCCTCGCTCCCTACGAGGACCTCACGCAGGTAGCGAACCTCGCGCTCATCAAGGCGATCGACAGGTTCGACCCTGACCGCGGCCGTCCTTTCGAGTCATTCGCGATCCCACGATGCTCGGCGAGCTGCGCCGCTACTTCCGCGACAGCTCCCGGGCCGTCCACGTCGCCCGCGGCGTCCAAGAGCCTGACACCCGTCGGCTGCTCGACCGTGCGCCGCTCACATCTACGGCAGCGTGGTTCAGCCGCCTTCCTAACTGGGTAGAGACCAGTAAAGCAACCAAGGAGGAGACATGGGCGACCGAACACAACGAGCGCAAGGCAAAGCCAAAGAGCTCAAAGGCCGCATCAAGGAGCAAGCGGGGCGAGCCTCCGGCAAACCCGGCACCGAAGCGCGCGGCGCTGGCGAGGAGCTCAAGGGCAAAGCCCAGAACGCCGCCGGCAAAGCACGTAGTGCCGTCAAGAAGACAACACGCTGAGAACCCTGCGCCCACATGACAGGCCAAGGCGAGAACTCAAGATCGCGGCGAGAGCGCGCTGACAGGCGTCTCGATGCTGCCCGACCGGCGCCAGCGCCCGCCGCTGGAGTCCGCATTCGTTCGCGTGATCGCCACTGGTGGCGTTGTCGGGATCGGTGTCGCGCTCGGAGCGATTCGCTCCTCACAAAAAGTTGCCGGTTGGATCACGGGCCCGGTGATCGCGCTCGTCTCGGTGAGCCTCAGCGCCATCCCCTGATCCTCTCGCGACTATGAAAACGTCCGCCTGCGTAACTCCGCGCCGTGCGGACATGACGCACGGCGAAATGCGGGTATAAACGGGCCGTGGAGACCCAGCAGCTCGAAACACAGGCGGACAAGGCGCCCTACGCCGGAGACGGAAGCTCCGCGCTCGGCTCATCCATCACTGAGAGCCGCCGCAGCCATTTCCTGAGCATCACCGACTCCGCGCTCGGCTACATGTCCCTGGAGGACATGCTCTCCGAGCTGCTGGAGCGCATCCGCAGCGCATTGGAAGTCGACACCGCCGCGGTGCTGCTGCTCGACGAGGATCGCGGCGTCCTTGTCGCCCGCGCTGCTCGCGGCCTGGAGGAGGAGGTCCGCCAGGGCGTGCAGGTACCGCTCGCCCGCGGCTTCGCCGGCCGCGTCGCGGCCCAGGGACGCCCGATCATCATCGAGGACCTCGACCACGCCGACGTCGTAAACCCGATCCTCCGACAGCGGGGCATTCGCTCGATGCTCGGCGTGCCCATCCACGTCGAAGGCCACGTCATCGGCGTGATGCACATCGGCACGCTCGTCAAGCGCGCCTTCGACGAGGACAACGTGACGCTGCTGCAGCTCGCCGCCGACCGCGCCGCGCTCGCGATCGACAACGCTCGCCTATCGGAGCAGCGCTCCGTCACTGCGATCATGCAGCGCTCGCTGCTGCCCGACGCGCTGCCGCAGATCCCCGGTATGCGCTTCAGCGCCAAGTATCTGCCCGCCGGCTCCGGCATCAAGATCGGCGGCGACTGGTACGACGTCTTCCAGCTCCACAACGGACGCCTCGCGTTCGTGATCGGCGATGTCGTCGGCCGGGGCGTGCTCGCCGCCTCCGTGATGGGCGAAATCCGCGCAAGCCTGCGCGCGTACATGATGCAAGGACACAAGCTCACAGAGGTCGTCTCGATGCTCAATGACCTACTCGTCTCGGTGGGCAGCAACCGCGGAGCCACACTCTGCATCCTCGAACTCGACCCCGAAGCCGAAGAACTCGAAGCGGTCATCGCCGGGCACCTGCCGCCACTGCTAATCGAACCAGACGGCCACGCCCAACTGCTCCAGCAGAAGCACGGGCTGCCTGTCGGCGTGCGTATCGGACACGCCTACCACGCCCTCCGCTACCCGTTTCCCACCGGCAGTGGCCTGCTGCTCTACACCGACGGGCTGATCGAGCGCCGCGATGAGCCCATCGACCAAGGCTTCGAGCGGCTCCTCGCCGCCACAGAGACAGCAGCCGCGCGCAGCGACTCCTCGTTCGCCGACCGTGTGTATCGCTCGGTGCTCGACGAGACCCCCCTCGAGGACGACGTTGCGCTCTTGGCGATCGAGACGATGCCACTCGGAGATACCCTCGAAATGACCCTCCCCGCACGCCCCAACGTGCTCGGAGCCCTGCGCAACACACTCGGCCGCTGGCTGCGACCTTTGGGCGCCAACGAGGACGAGCTGTTCGACATCGCCCTCTCCGCCTCGGAGGCCGCCACCAACGCGATCGAGCATGCCTACGGCGCCCGCGAAGCCACCTTTACTATCCGTTGCGAATACGCCAGCCAGCAGGCGAGGATCACCGTGCGCGATGTCGGGCGCTGGCGCACCGCTCGCCCACACACCGGCGGCCGAGGACTGGAGATCATACGCTCGCTCGTCGACGAGGTCAGCATCGACAGCGACCAGCATGGAACCGTCGTGACCATAACCAAGAGACTCTCCTCCCAACCATGAGCCCCTTGGACATCGAACGGATCGACGGAGTGCCGATCGCGCACATCCGTGAAGACATCGACGCGGCCAACGTCACGAGCATCCAGCAGCAGCTTGGCGAGGCGCTCGGCCCCGACGCCTCAAGCCTCATCATCGACCTCAGCGACACCCGCTACCTCGACAGCGCAGGCATCGACATGCTCCTGCGCCTCAGCGACCGCCTCGAGCATCGCCGCGCCAAGCTGATCCTCGTCATCCCCGAGACCTCACAGATACAGCGCCTGGCCACGATTGTCGGACTCCCCGACGCGATCGCCATCCACCCAAGCCTCGCCCAGGCGCTGCAACAAGCCGCCGCCCGCCCCTCAGCGCAGAACACAGCACCCCCCGCCGCGGACAGCGCCACCGCCGGCTGACGCCCGGCCCTATGGGTCTGGCGACGGCCAAATCCTCTGGAGGAGGGGCAGGCCGAGCGACCCGCGCACCTGGCCGGCACCCCACCCGGTTACAATCCACAGGCCAACATGCTTGCCTCAAACAGATGGTTAAGTGAACAATCAGCATCCCTATCTGACCATTGAGGTCACGAGCACACCCGAGGCCCACACCGTCGCCCTGAGCGGAGAAGCCGACCTCTCGGGCGCCCCTAGCATCGAGGCGGCGGTAGCAGACGCCGCGAGCAAAGCACAACGGATGATCCTCGACCTCAGAAACCTCACATTCATCGACTCAAGTGGCCTGCGTGCCCTGATGAGAGGCCACGAACAGTGCGGCGCACGCGGCGTCGAGCTGCGGGTGATCCCCGGCCCAGAGAACGTACAGCGCCTGTTCGAGCTCAGCGGGATGAACGAGATCCTTCCGTTCTTCGACCCCGATTTCGCCGGCGATGCTCCGTTCAGCGACGATTCCCACGTCTAGCTTTCCCCGTAGCTCGCCTTCTTACTACCACGCCAGTGCACCTCCCACGCACCTCTGGTCAGGCTGTAGCTCATCTCGCGCCTCCGGCCCGCTCGCTTGAAAGGCGCCGCCGGCGGGCGCGCTGCCCGTGGCACATCTGGCACATCTCGTTCGGCGCCAGGTGGTCGGAAGGGCCTCTCATCTGCGTAGGTCTTTGACCGTGAAGCCGAACAACCGGCACACGAAATGTTCGGCAAATTGTTCGGCCGTGCCATTGGCACAAAACCGAACAATCGCCCCGCGCCCCCTCAACTACGAAAAGCCACGATTTGCGATTTGCAGGGCTTTTCGTATGCGGACGACGACAGTACTATCGAACCAAGAGGTCCAGTCGTCCTTGAGTCATCTGGCCAGGAAGCTAGCTCGATTGCGGGCCAGCGATGCGCCGCCACGCGCGATCACGAGGCAACGGCGTCGGGCTCGGCGACCCGGCTGGGTGCAGGATGCGGTCGTGCGTGTGCTGGCCGACCACGGAGCGGCCAATGCGAACCACGGAGGTCCACGCGGCTGTCGAGGCGCTGCTTGGCGAGCCGGCTTCGCCAGACTCAGTGAGCTGGGCTCTCGCGTCCGACGTTCGTCGTTTCGCGCCGCGCTTCGTTCGAGTGGGGCGAGGTCGATACGTCCTGGTGCACCAATTGAGCCGGACAGGTTTTGGCGGAGACCGATCCGAGCCCCGCCAAAACCGCCTGGCTCAAGGCGGAGCATCCAGAGCAACGATGCTGAACGCATGGCTTCCGCGAACTGGCTCGCGGATTGGTGGCTACGCCGCGGATGCCACTCTGCTGCTAGCTATCAAGGCAAGCCACGTTGCTCCTATGGATGAAAGTCAAGAGTCATTTGCTCTCGACGGGTGGGGGTGGGATTCTTGTGGGTGGTGCGGGTGATCCGCGAGCGAAAGCGCAGGTGTTGGGGCTTGTGCCTGCCGCGCGGCTTTGCCCTTCGAGGGCCGTTGAGATGCGCGCCCCGGTGCGGCGCCCGCACCGTCTTTCGCTGGGCGTGATGCCTTCCAGTCGGTGACGAGCCGTAGGTAGGCCTGCTCTGCCTGCTGGGTCAGCTGCCGCTCTTGCTCGGTGCGGTCACGGGCCGTGGTTCCGTCTCGGCGTGTGGCTTCGCGGCGAGGTGCGCCCGCGCGGAGCTCGACGCTTCGTAGCTTCTTCTCGACGAGTGACTGGCGCTTGAACGCGTAGTCCTCCTGCTTGGTGAGGAGCTGCCAGCTGAGCACGGCGATCTTGCGAGCGACAGCGACGATCGCGATCTGCGACCCGCGGCGAGCTCTGATGCGCTGGTAGAACGCGCGTAGTGGCCCGGGTGTCTTGATTGCAGCCCACGCGGCCTCCACCAGGACGTGGCGTGCGGCTGAGGAGCCCTGCTTTGAGATTCGTCCGTGGCGAGCCGGGGTGTTCCCCGGACTGGCGCACGCGCGCGTCGAGCCCGAGATAGCCAACGAGTCGCCGGTCGCTGGGGAACCTGTTGATGTCGCCGATCGCGGCCATCAGCGTCGCGGCGGTCGTGATGTCGACGCCGGGGATCGTCATCAGCCGCTTGATCTCCGATGACTCGAGCGTCGCGGCAGCGACGTGCCGGTCGACCGCGGCGATCTCCTCGGTGAGAAAGTCGACTTGGCGCAGGCACGCATCG
>DATHMQ010000075.1:0-16425 GCA_035486935.1 Solirubrobacteraceae bacterium | reverse complement strand
CGAATGGCTCGGATGTCTTCTTCACCGCGGGCGGTGACTTGTATGTGCGTTTGAGCGGCGAACGCACGGTGCAGGTCGACCAAGCGCGGGGAGGATCTGGTCCGGGCGGCAGCGGCTCGTTCGCGGCCGTGACGGCCGACGGCTCGCAGGTGTTCTTCACCGACGCCGCCACGGCTGGCCTGACCAGCGACACGGTGGCCGGCAGCGGCGAGAACCTGTACCGCTACGACGTCGAAACAGGCCAGTTGAGCGACCTCACGCCGCTGAGCGACGCCAAAGCTGGTCTTGCCGGCATCAGCGAAGACGGCTCTTACCTCTACTTCTCCGCGGAAGCGGCACTGTCGGGCTCGCAAACGAACCAGTTCGGCGAAACGGCCCAGGACGGCAAGTCGAATCTGTATCTCGACCATGACGCGACGATCACGTTCATCGCGCACGAAGGAGTCGGAGTCGGGCAGATCTCGCCGAACGGCGCCTACTTCGTATTCAACTCGAACAAGAGTCTCACCGGTTATGACAATGATGGCGCTCACGGTGACGTCCCGGAGATCTACCTATACAGCGCCGCGTCGAACGAAATCTCTTGCGCGTCGTGCAATCCCAGCGGTGAACCTCCGACACTGGCGGGCGAAGTTATCCGTGGTAACGGCGGTGTTCGCGGTGGTGGTGCGCTCCTGGGCGGTGTCCCGCACTATGTCTCTAACGATGGTCAGGTGTTCTTCCAGACCGGGGAAGCGTTGTTGCCCTCCGATACGAACGGTCAAAACGATATCTATGAGTACGAGGACGGTGGGTTGCACTTGATCTCGACTGGTACGAGTTCCACCGAATCGGTATTGCTCGATTCCAGTGAAAACGGCGATGATGTGTTCTTCCTGACGCGTCAGAAGCTTTTGCCTCAGGACACCAATGAAGAAGCGCTCAGCATCTACGACGCGCGGGTGGACGGTGGCTTCCCCGAAACGGCTGTGCCGCCGCCGTGCACGACGGCCGATGCGTGCCGTTCGGCGCCCGCGCCGCAACCAGCGATCTTCGGCGAACCGACGAGCCAGACGTTCGCGGGGATGGGGAATCTCACGCCGGCGGCCGAAGTCAAAGTAAAGGCTAAGGCGAAGTCCGCGAAGTGTAGGAAGGGCTTTGTGAGGAGGAAGGGCAGGTGCGTGAAGAAGTCGAGGAGGAAGGCCAGGAAGTCCGCTCACGCCAACAAGAGGACGGGTAAGTGATCATGCGCTGTAGAAGAATCAAATTGGCAGTCGGGCTCGTGGTCACCGTACTTGTGGTGATGGGTGTGGGTGTGTCGCCAGCGCTTGCCGAAACTCACCCGCTCCTAACCAGTTTCGGGCGCACACCGTCTGAACCGTTCACCAACCCGAACGGCATCGCGGTCGAAGAATCCACGGGTGACGTGTACGTCGCCGATATGGGCACGGGTACGGTGTACAGATTCGACGCGAGTGGTGCTCCGGTCGACTTTTCTGCACTCGGTACGAATGCGCTGACGGGCGGCGCGACCCCTGCCAAATCGTTCCTGTTCCCCGAAACAACCGGCACCCCGGCCGCGATCGCTATCGATAACTCCGGGAGCCCATCGGATCCCTCCGCGGGGGACCTGTACGTGATGGACACGGGCCATAACGTGATCGACAAGTTCAACGCCAAGGGCGAATATCTCAGCCAGATCACCGGCCCGTTCTCGGGCGAACTGAGGGGTCTCGGTGTCGAAGCCAAGGGCGATGTCCGGCTCGACACCGGGGAGCTGTTCGACAACTCCGCAACGAACAACTTCATCGCGTTCATCGACACCGGAAACACGATAAGCCAAAACGGAAATGGTGCACTAACAGGTAATCTACAGGAACACGCTTTTGCTGTCGGCCCGAATGGGGATAACTATAAACTCTTTGCATGCGGTTGTGTGGAGAAGTTCGGCACCAGAGGGGGCCCCCTGGGTCGCGTTGACAGCGGTCCTGGCGATGTAGCGGTTGCTGTGGACCCGGTCAGCGGCCACCTCTATATCGATGAACAGTCCTCTGTCGCGGAGTGGGATACGGGTATGATGAACGGGCAAGAACGGCATAACGGTTCAGCAAGCGAAGATTTCAGTTCTGCGTCGCTCGTGTCGCGCTTCGGCTCGCCTGAACTATCTGGTTTGGCGACGCAGCAGGGCGGGATCGCGGTGGACGGCACAAGCGGGGAGATCTACGTCTCCAACCCCGCTGACGGCAAAGTGTACGTGTTCGCCAGCACTCCTCCGGGCGTTGCGGCGGGCGTGGCTGCGAACGTGAGCGAGACGGGCGCGACACTGCAGGGCAGCGTCGATCCGCGGGGTGTGCCCGTCAGCTCGTGTGTGTTCGAATACGAAAAGGCTCCGGAAGAGGTTCTCCATCAAGTTGTGGTTTTGACGACGCCTGCCACCGTTTTCAACCATAGTGTTCCGTGTGCGCAGGCGACGGCGCAGATCGGCTCGGGCACGAGCCCGGTTGGGGTCTCGGCCGATATCGTTGGTCTTGCGCCGGGTGTCCTCTACGACTTTCGTGTGGTTGCGGGTAGCGCGAACGGTACGAGTCCGAGCGGGGGTCGCTTCGCGACCGTCGGCTCGGGTTTCGGTGTCACGAGCTTCGGGCTGTCTTCGGTAAACCAGGATGGCACGCCGGATACTCAGGCGGGCTCGCACCCGAATATGGTGGTCACGGATTTCGCGTTCAAAAAGGCGGACCTGCCGTATGAAGTTAGCGAGGATTCGCCGTACGTGGTTCGACCTGATGGCAACGTCAAGGATATCGTCGTGGTCCCGCCGCCGGGTCTCATCGGTAATCCCAATGCGACGGAAGCGAAGTGCACGCTCAGGGAACTCGAAGCGCCGATCAACGGCGGAGGCGAAACCACCTGTCCAGCTGGCTCTCAGGTTGGCGAATTGGAAGTGGAATTTGCCCCCGGCGTGGCCCCAATTGGCAACAAACTAAACGAGCCGATATTCAATATGGTGGCACCGCATGGTGTGGCGGTGCAGTTCGGCGCGAATTTCATCATCCCGAAGTCGTTCATCGACTTCGGTCTGCAAACGGGCGGACAGTATCCAGTGCAAGCGGAATCGCTCGATATTCCAGTGGTCGAGCCGATCGTTGGTATCAGGCTGACGTTCTTCGGTGTGGTGGGCAGCGGCGAAAACCGTAGGCCGTTCCTGACGTTGCCGACGGGTTGTACGGGTCCGTTGAAGTCTTCGATCTCCGTTGACTCTTATCAGGAACCCGGTCATTTCGTCGGTATGAGCTCCGTTTTGCGTGATGCGGCTGGCGATCCGTTGCCGTTGACTGGTTGTTCGTTGTTGGAGTTTCCGCCGTCGATTTCGGTTGCGCCCGATGTTCCTGATGCGAGTACGGCTTCGGGGTTGACTGTTGGGGTGCATGTTTCGCAGAAGGCGGCGTTTAATCCTGAAGGGTTGGGTGAGTCGGCGTTGCGGGATACGACGGTGACGTTGCCCCCAGGTGTGGCGATTAATCCTGCGACTGGGGATGGGCAGGAAGCGTGCTCAGAGGGCCTGGCTGGGTTCACTGGTTTTGAAGAATTCAACCCGGAATTCGAACCTGGTGTGAAGACCGCGACGTTCACGTCCACTTCGCCTGAACAGTTGCAGCAGGGTGTGAGCTTCTGTCCGAACGGGTCGAAGATCGGGACGGTGAAGATCAAGACACCGTTGTTGGCGAACCCGTTGGAAGGTTCGGTGTACCTTGGGGAGCAGGAAGCGAACCCGTTCGGGAGCCTCGTCGCGATGTACATGATCGTAGAAGACCCCGTCTCGGGGACTCTCGTGAAGCTCGCCGGGGAAGTACGTCTCTGCGAAAGCGTGGGAGAGCTCATCGACGGTGTGTCCTGTCAGGCGTTGGGACAGCTGATCACGACGTTTAAGAATACACCCGACGTCCCCTTTGAAGAACTAGAACTCCACTTCTTCGGTGGGGAACGCGCACCACTACGGACACCATCACGCTGCGGGACCTATACGACACAGGCGTCGTTTACGCCATGGGACGGCAACGCCCCGGTCAACACGTCCTCGAGCTTCCAGATCACCTCTGGTCCCAACGGAACGCCGTGTCCTGGTGCGAGCCTCCCGTTCAATCCGTCTTTGAATGCAGGTACAACGAGCAACCAGGCCGGCGGGTTCAGCCCATTCACGATGACCATGTCGCGTAAAGACGGCGAACAGAACCTCCAAGCAATCGGTCTGCACATGCCCCCAGGGTTGTCGGGCCTGTTGACCGGACTGAAGTTGTGCGGCGAAGCGGAAGGCAACGCCGGGTTGTGTGGTCCCGAAAGCGAAATCGGCGAAACGACCGTCGGTGTGGGTGTCGGTGGCAAACCTTTCAGCGTGAAGGGCGGCAAAGTCTTCATCACCGGCCCGTATGAGGGCGCCCCGTTCGGCCTGTCGATCGTGAACCCCGCGAAGGCAGGACCGTACGATCTCGCGAAGGGCACAGCCTGCGATTGCGTGGTCGTGCGCGCGAAGATAGAAGTCGATCCGATCACCGCCGCGCTCGTGATCACAAGCGATAACACCGGTCCGTACAAGATCCCGACAATCCTCGACGGGATACCGCTGGAAATACAGCACGTGAACGTGACGATCACAAGACACGGGTTCACGTTCAACCCGACCAACTGCAATCCGCTGCAGATCAAGGGCAGCCTGTCAAGCACCGAAGGCGCGGCCGTGGCTCTGTCGGTTCCGTTGCAGGCAACGAACTGTGCGGTACTCGCGTTCAAACCGGGCTTCAAAGTCTCCACGAGCGGGAAAACCTCACGTAAGGACGGCGCCAGCCTATCCGTGAAGCTCACCTATCCGTCGGGCTCGCTCGGCAAAGACGCGAACATCAAGTCGGTCAAGGTGGATCTGCCCAAGCAGTTGCCCTCGAGGCTGACGACATTGCAGAAGGCGTGCACCGCCGCGACGTTCGAAACCAATCCGGCCGGCTGTCCGGCGGACTCTAGGGTTGGTCGCGCCAAGGCGCTAACCCCGTTGATCCCCGTACCCCTGGAAGGCCCCGCCTATTTCGTCTCCTATGGCGGCGCGAAGTTCCCCGAACTAGTCGTCGTACTACAGGGCTACGGCGTAACGCTCGACCTGCACGGCGAAACTTTTATCAGCAAAGCAGGAATCACAAGCAGCACGTTCCGCACCGTCCCCGATGCCCCCGTCGGCAGCTTCGAACTGACACTACCTGAGGGACCATTCTCCGCACTCGCCGCCAACGGCAACCTCTGCAAGAGCACACTGAAGATGCCCACGGCGTTTACCGCCCAGAACGGAGCGGCGATCCACCAGTCCACGCCGATCAGCGTCACAGGGTGCGCAAAGCGCGGCGTGAAGGCGAAGCAGGTGAAGAGGAAGCATGTGAAGAGGAAGCATGTGAGGGCGAAGAGGGTGTCGGGGCGTTAGCTCGTGCAGGTTGCCGCGCGGGCTCGCTGCAACCCGATCCGCCGGTTTATGGGCTCCTATGGTTAGCGTCCGGGTGCAGCCAAGCGCCTCGGCTCACCGACCGCGTGCTCAACCGTGCGGGCAGACACCTGATGAGCTCTCCTCGATCGAGGAAGCCTCACCCAATCCTGTCTTGGCACGCCTCCAACGGACGGCGATCCTCGAGGCGACGATCCAGGTTGTCGCGGATCGCGGCTTCGCACGGGCCAGCGTGGGCTTGGTAACCAGGCGCGCCGGCGTCTCTAGTCGAACGTTCTATGAATTGTTTGGATCTCTGCAGGGCTGCTTCGTCGCGGTGCTCGATGCCGGCGCCCAGCATGTCGCGCGCACGATCCTCACTGCCTTCCAGGGCGAGACCGTCTGGGTCGATGGTATGCGCTCCGCGCTGGCCGCTCTGCTCGTGCTGTTCGAATCGGACCCGGCGCGCGCGCGGGTATGGCACGTCGAGACGCTGGCTGCAGGTCAGTGGGCGCTCGAACGTCGCCAGCGCAATCTTGCCGCCCTACGCTCGCTGATCGTCGAGCACTGGTATCCCGAGCCTGAGACGGATCGCATCTGTCTCGCTTCAGAAGGCGCGATGGCCGGTGTTCTGGGTGTGCTCCACACGCGCCTGCTCGCGTCGAGTGAGGAGCCTCTCTTGACACTGCTTGGCCCGCTGATGGGTCTCGTCGTCGCCCCCTTTGTCGACGCCGACGTTCGAGCGCGGGAGATCGCGTGTTCGCGGCGGCTCGCGTGTGAAGTGCTCGAAGGGAGGCCTCCCGCTTCGCTCGAGTGCGTGCTTTCGCTTCAATCCGAGCGCCTTGCGCCGCGCTCGCTGCGCATCCCACGCTCGGCACGGATGCAGCAGTGCTTGGCGTTTCTCGCCGGCGCGCCCGGATCCAGTAACAGTGAGATCGCGGCGGCGCTTGGCATCGTCCATTCTTCGCAGGCCTCCAAGCTCCTAAGCCAGCTTGTCGAACGTGGATTAGTAGCCAAGCGCTCCAACGGGCCTGGCAAGCGCAATGCGTTTACGCTTACAAACCTCGGCCAGCTGCTCGCAGACTGATGCTGACTGTTTCGGAGGCATTTGATGAGAGCCCGACCATTAACCCCGGGCGGTTGCCGGACTCGGTTAACTCTTGACGCTCGTCCCACCGGAGGCGATAGTCACACGTGACGATGACGCAAACGGGATCGTAGACGCGGTCGTTGTGTGCCTGACAATGTGATGCAGGCATTGCTTCTCCTACCGGAAGTGGTCCCGCTGCGCCGATACGACAACCAAAAGAAGGGAATCGCAATGAAATCCTACCGTATGAGAGTATTTGCGGACGGTCATTTTGCATGTCGGACGGTCCTTGTCGCAGCGCTTGCTGTGGCCGCCCTCGCAGTGACGCCGGCTTTTGCGTCAGCGGCTGAATGGTCCTTTGAATACACCCCCAGCAAACAGGGCAGCGAAGGATACCAAAACATTTTGACCAGCGTTTCGTGTGTGTCGGCGACGTCATGCGTCGCCGTCGGTAATAATGGCGGACTGTCATGGAATGGCACGGAATGGAGCATTCAAACTGGGACAGCCCGCGACAGTGGAGTGTCGTGTTCATCCTCTCTTGCTTGCGAGGCCGTAGGCCTGGGCTCATCCGGACTGGCACCGACGGCTTCGGCCTGGAATGGCACGGAATGGAAAGCTCAGGTAGTACCCAAGCCGGAAAAATGGCTTCTGGGGATAAGCGCAGCGGTGTCATGTTACTCTTCAACCACGTGTATGATGGTTGGATCCTACGCGTCCACCGCCGTGGGTGGGGAAGGTAAAGTTTACGCGGATAAATGGAATGGGAGCGAATGGAAAGCCGTGTCCATACCGCAGCCGGCCGAAGTTAAGGAACTGCTCAGGTTGACGGGGATATCGTGCACATCGGCCACGGTCTGCATGGCAACCGGAAGTTACAAGAACACCGCTGGCGTGGAAAAGCCGTTTGCAGAGTCTTGGAACGGGACGGAATGGAAACTGCTGGCAAGCCCGAAAGCTTTCACCGGCGGGTTTGGGAGCGTGTCGTGTAGCTCGTCGACCAGCTGCACCACGACTGGGTCCGGGGGCGAGGTCGCCGCAGGTTGGAATGGAACCGAATGGAAAAGCCAGAGCATCCCTCGCCCAGAAACAGCCGACGAATCCTGGATCGCGAAGGGCGTTTCATGCACCTCGGCGACGGTTTGCACGGCAGTGGGAGAGGCTTACTCGAACAACAGAACCACGAAAGAGATGTTCGCCGCCTTTTGGAACGGCACCACGTGGACAGTTCAATCGACGCCACGTCCAAAAGAACGGGAAGAAAGCACGGAACTGAACGCCGTTTCGTGCTCGTCCGAAACCAAGTGCACCGCGGTTGGTTCCTTCTCAGCCAACGGGTTCGCGGAGATCTACAAGTGAGCGCCGACGCGTAGCAAGGCCAGTCAGTCATCGGGATCCTCCGCCACGGGGAGGATCCCGATGACCTATGCGGGTTCACGACGATCTGTCACTCGGCGTTGCACTCTCGGCGGCTAACTCCGCTCAGTCATCTGCAGCAGGGCCTAGCGCACTTGACGGTCTGGCCTGCCTCCGTTATCCAAGTGTGCCTCCCACCACAGCCATTCCGGCAACGCAAAGCTCGACCTCGGACCACGAGCGCGCACGCGAGCTGGCGGAGGCCTGCGCCCCCTGCAAGGAGAATGGGTAGCGCTCAAGGATGGTGAGCTGCTGGTCGCCACGCCCACCCCCAAGGAGTTGGTCGGCTGGCTGGCGCGCCACGACCGGCGCGCCGACAGCATGTTTCGGGTCCCCGAGGACGAGCTTGTCACAGCCGGCCTAGCGCCTCTGTGAAGTTCCCTTTCAGGAGCATTCCAGACCCGCTCGGCAGTCTTGTGCGGCCGCGCCCGATCCTCGACGTCGTCGTCGAAGGCTCGGAGCTCGTCAGGCCGGCGACGGCGTCGGGCCGGCTAGCACGGTTCGTGCCTTTCTGTGTAGTACCGTAGTCTTATGGATGGCTCTGCCCACCGCCTGAACGTCACACTCGACCCCGAGCACGCCGCTCGCCTGGCCCGGCTGGCCGAGCGCACCCACGTGCAGGAGGGTACGCTCGCGCGCTCGCTGCTTTCCACAGCGATCGAGGAGGCCGATCCCGACGCGCACGATATCGCCGCGCTGCTCGACGGCATCCCCGGCGCGCACGAGCGTGCGCTGCTCGGCCTGCGGCGCGCCCGCGAAGGCCAGACGGTTTCGCTCAACGACCTGTAGGCCGTGGCGCTCGTCAGTCTGAGCGTTGTGGCCGTCGAGGATCTCGACCGGATGATCATCACCCACAGCCTTCCCGCCGACGCGCGAGCACGCGTGAAGAGGTCGCTGAGCGCGCTGGAGCGCTTCCCGCGCCTCGGCCGCCAGCTGGAGGGACGCTGGCAGCCGTTTCGCCTGATCCTTGGCCCGTGGCGCTGGATGCTCATCGTCTATGTGTACGACGAACAGCAGGATCACGTCCTAATCGCGACCATCCAGGACGCGCGATCGTCGTCGGCGGTCACATCCGGGTAGGCAGCCCATGTCTGGCCAATACCGTGCTACACTGAATCTGTGCTACACGAGAATGATCTGGCATGACGAATCTGACAGTTTCGATCAATGAGGTGCTGCTCAGGCGGGCACGTATCCGAGCGCTAGAACGTGACACTTCGGTCAACGCACTCGTGCGTGAATTCTTGGAGGATCTGGCGGCTCAGGCTCCGCCGCAGGAGGGCATTCGCGCGATCCTCGAGCTCGCGCGGCGCAGCCACTCCGGCAGCGGGCCGACGGGGCGCAGCTGGACGCGCGACGAACTCCATGAGCGCTAAGACGTTCCTGGACACGAACGTCCTCGTCTATCTCTTCGACGACGGCGAGCAAGCCAAGCAGGAATGCGCCCGCGAGATCCTTGAAGACGCGGAGCCTGGCGAGCTGGTGCTCAGCACGCAGGTTCTCAGCGAGTTCTACGTCACGGTCACGCGCAAGCTCGCGCAGCCGCTGGAGCCGGCCTTCGCGGCGGAAGCCGTCGACTGGTTCGGGTTGCTCAACGTCCTCTCCACGGACACCGCGCTGGTCAAGAGCGCGATCCAGACCAGCCGCGCCTCGCAGATCTCCTATTGGGACGGGCTCGTGGTGGCAGCAGCCACCCGTGCCGGTTGTGAGTTGCTACTGACCGAGGACCTGAACGACGGCCAGCGGTTTGGCTCGGTCAAGGTCGAGAATCCATTTCGCGACCCGGTGTGACCGATCTGCCGCCGGCTGCGGGCGCGGTGCGCAGTCGCGGCGCCTTCTTCTGCTGGCACGGCGTCGCGTCAGCGTCATAGTGACGGCGCTGTTGGTAGCGGACGCTCAGGTCTGCGCCACCGCCAACCCCGCCGCCTGCGCCCCCGCGAACGGGGTGATCGCCAGGTACATCAGATAGTCGGTCAGCTCCGGCAGCTGCTCGCCGCGCCCGGCGAGGATGTACTCGTGCAGCAACTCGAAGATGCCCCCGACCGACGCTTCGCGCATCACCGGCGCCGGCATGTTCGGGTAAGTGTCTTCCGGGCCGATGTCGAGCAGCTCGATGTAGGACAAATTGGCCTCGTTCACCCGGCCCGTCAGGTGCGGGTAGGCGATCAGGATGTCCACGCAGGCCAAGCGCGCGATCGAGGGCTCGGAGGCGAGGAACTCGACCAAGGCCGTGAGCCCCCGACGCACGTTCTCGGCCCAGCTCAAGCGCAGGTCGAGCGAGCGGTTGACGGCGGCCATCGCCTTGGCATGACCCATCTCGAACGTCGCCAGGAATGCCTCCTCCTTGTTTTCGAAGTGCTGGTAGAAGGTCTGCAGCGAGATCGCGGCTTCGGAGACGATCTCCTCGAGACTAAGCGACGCGTAGCCCTTGCTTGCCGTCAGGTTCGCCACGGCGTCGAAGATCCGTTCGCGCTGGTTGTGGGCGACATAGCCCTTGGGCAGGCTGTGCTCACCACGCGGCAGACCCCTTGGCGCCCAGCGCGGCGAGGGCGCCAGTGTGCCGGGCGCGCGTCCTGCCTGTAGATGCACTCCAGGTTGCGGCCGCGGCTGCTCGGGTATCTCGGGCGGCGTCGGATAGAAGGCAAGGATCCAGGCCACCACGTCTGGCGTCAGCTTCTGCAGTTCGATCTTCAGCGAGCGGCTGGAGCGTTCGCGGCGCACGCGCGAGTACAGGATCGTGCGCAAAGCGCCGACGATCGCTCTGGCCACCGGCCGCGGGACCGAGCCCTCGCCTGGAGCCTGCTTGAAGACGGCGAGGAAGAAGGAGGTCAAAAGCTCGGCATCGCGCGCCCAGCGCTCGATTCCCACCGGGCCTGCGGCACCCATCTCCACCGATATCAAGCGCGCCGCATCGGGGCGGTCGCTGGAGGCTTCGAACAGCGCGCGCACGATCGCGTCGATCTGCTGCTGCCACTGCTCCTCTGGGTCGTAGGCTGCGACCATCCGCGCGGTCAACCTGCGCACGAGCTCGTCGTAGGTCGCCAGCAGGCACTCCTCCTTGTTCTCGAAGTGTTCGTAGAAGCTGCGCCGCGAGACGCCGGCGCCGGCGACCAAATCGGAGATCGTGGTTGCGACGAAGCCGCGCTCGTTGACCGCCTTGATCGTGGCCTCGTACAGGCGCTCGCGCTGGTCGGCCGCGACCTGCTCCGGAGGTAGCGCCTGCGGGCCGCGCGGCAGACCCCGCTCACGCGGCTTGGGCGATCTCGACTTGGGCGCCATCCCTATACGATAGCTCTTGACAAGCTGCGTAAAGAATGATTTATTTGTTTGCACGCGGAGAGGCCACATTATTCATTGTGGGGCTACCGACGGAGGCGACATCATGGTCTTGGATCCATTGCAAACAAAAGTTTCAGCATGTGGGCAAGGCCAAATCGGCGATTCGGGGGATGGCATGAGGGAACGTTTTAGCGGGGACATTTCGGACGGCCCTTCTGTAGGCACTGTACTATTTGTTATGCGCAACGGTAAACGGGGTGCGCATCGGTTGGACAACTTGGCCAACGGCCGAGTCGACACGGAGGTTGGATCGATATGAGAGGACAAGCCTGCGAGCGCAAGCTGATGGTCCGCGCGCTGCATCCGCGTTGGCCATATCGGCGCTCACACTGTCGCCACGACCTGCACTGGCTGGTGCGTGTGCGTCCCCATCACTTCCAGTGCTCGCACGGGCGGCGCCACTCGGTGGCCGGCTTTCCGCCGCGCACCAGGCGTCCCTACGTAAGCTGATCTGCGTGCCCGGCGCAAGGACGCCGCCGGGCACGCAGTGTGGCGCTAGGATCGCATGCGATGGCGGTAGTCCCCGAGTCCAGCGCTCTGCGTATGCCGGTGCTCTCCGACGGCGAGCGCGATGTGCGCGCTCTGTCGATCGACACGATCCGCGGACTGGCGATGGACGCGGTGCAGAAGGCCAATGCCGGCCATCCGGGTACGGCGATGGCGCTCGCGCCGCTGGCCTACACGCTCTACCGCCACGTGCTGCGCATCAATCCCGCCGACACCGGCTGGCGCGATCGCGACCGTTTCGTGCTCTCGGCCGGGCACGCCTGCGTGCTGCAGTACGCGCTGACGCACCTGTGCGGCTTCGACCTGTCGCTCGAGGACCTGCAGAGTTTCCGCCAGTGGGGCTCGCGCACACCGGGCCATCCCGAGCGCGGCCACGTGCCGGGCGTCGAGGTCACGACCGGGCCGCTCGGGCAGGGCGTCGCCAACGCGGTCGGCATGGCGATGGCCGAGCGCTTCCTGGGCGAGCACTTCAACCGGCCGGGCTACGAGCTGGTCGATCACCACACCTATGCGATCTGCTCCGACGGGGACATGATGGAGGGGGTCTGCCAGGAAGCGGCCTCGGTCGCCGGGCACTTCGGCCTCGGCAAGCTGATCGTCTGCTACGACGACAACCGCATCACGATCGACGGCACGACCTCGATCTCCTTCGACACCGAGAACCACATCGCGCGCATGCATGCCGACGGCTGGCACGTGCAGCGCGTCGGTGACTCCGAGGACGTCGATGCGCTGTACAGGGCTTTGCAGGTCGCGCGCGCGGAAACCGAGCGGCCCTCGTTCATCCAGGTGCGCTCGCACATCGCCTATCCCGCGCCCAACGCGGTCGACACCGCCAAAGCGCACGGCGCTCCCTTGGGGGAAGACGAGGTGCGAGCGACCAAGCAGGCGATGGGCTTCGACCCCGAGCTTAAGTTTCACGTGGACGCGCGCGTGTATGAGCATATGAGCCTGCTGGAGTCCGGGAAGGGTTTTCAGGAGGAATGGGATGGGCGTGCCAAGTCATGGTCCGAGCGCTACCCCCAAATGGTCGAAGGCTGGGAGCGGGCCTGGTCGGGCCGTCTGCGCGATGGCTGGCAGGACGCCTTGCCGAGCTTCAAGGCAGGGGAAAAAATTGCGACGCGCTCGGCCGGACAAAAGACCATGTCCACGATCAGCGCGTTCGGGCCCACCATGGCTGGGGGCGCGGCTGATCTGGTCGAGTCGACCAAGACCACGTTCGAGGGGGCGGGCGAGTTCTCGCGTGTTCACGTGGGGCGCAACATTCCCTTCGGCATCCGCGAGCACGCGATGGGCGCGATCGTCAACGGGCTGGCCGCGCACGGCGGCATGGTCAAGCCCTACGGTTCGACGTTCCTGGTGTTCTCCGACTACATGCGCGGGAGCGTGCGCCTGTCCGCCTTGATGGAGTTGCCGGTGCTGTGGGTGTGGACGCACGACTCCGTCGGCCTCGGCGAGGACGGCCCCACGCACCAGCCGGTCGAGCACTACGCCGCCCTGCGCGCGATCCCGCACCTGTGGGTGATGCGGCCCGGCGACGCGAACGAGACCGCGCAAGCTTGGAAGCTGGCGCTCGAGCGCGAGGATGGGCCGGTCGCGCTGCTGCTCTCGCGCCAGAACCTGCCGGTGCTGGACCGCGCGGAGCTGGGCGCCGCCGAGGGTTTGGCGCAAGGTGCCTATGTCTTGTGGGAGTCGGACGCCGGCACGGCGGGTGGGGGCGATGGCACTGGCGGCTCGACGGGCGGCCCCGCCCCCCAGCTCGTCCTGATCGCGACCGGCTCGGAGGTCGCGCCGACGCTCGAGGCGGCACGCGAGTTGGCGCGGGAGGGCGCACGGGTGCGGGTCGTCTCGATGCCGTGCATGGAGCTGTTCGAAGCCCAGTCGGATGAGTACCGCGACAGCACGATCCCGCGCTCCGCGCTGCGTATGGCCGTCGAGGCCGGTGCCAGCATGAGCTGGTGGAAGTGGGTCGGCGACTCCGGCGAGGTGGTCGGGATCGACCGCTTCGGTGCATCGGCGCCGGGCGCGACAGTGCTCGAGAAGTTCGGTTTCACAGCGGATTCGATTGCCACGAGGGCTCGCGCACTACTGGCGCGCTGAGACCACAGCCGTGGCGCCACCTTTTTTAGTGCGGAACGAACAGCTATCCCAAATAAACTGACCTCGACACGCCTTTAGGAGGCCGAGATGCCCACTCCCTCACCATTGCAGAGCCTTTCCGCGCTTGGTCAGAGCGTGTGGATCGACTTCCTCAGCCGCGAGGCGATCCGCGGCGGACACCTCAAGCAGCTGATTGACCAGTACGCCGTCGTCGGCGCCACCTCGAACCCGACGATTTTCCAGAAGGCGATGGGCTCGGGCAACGCCTATGACGAGCAACTGCAAGAACTCGGAACAAACGACGTCGAGCAGGCGTTCTGGGCGCTAGCCGAGCAGGACATCCGCGAGGCCTGCGACCTCTTCCGCCCGATCTGGGAGGAGGGCCTCGGCCGCGACGGCTACGTCTCCTTGGAGGTCGATCCGCGCCTGGCCTATGACTCGCTGGGCACGTTCAACGAGGCGATTCGCCTGCACAAAGACGTCGATCGCCCCAACCTGCTCGTCAAGATACCCGCAACCAAGCCGGGCTTGGCCGCGATCGAGGACGTGATCGCCAAGGGCCACTCGGTCAACATCACGCTGATTTTCTCGTTGAAACGCTACGCCGAGGTCGCCGAGTCCTATATCCGTGGCCTGGAGCGGCTGGTCGCCGAGGGCGGGGACCCGAGCAAGGTGGCCTCGGTCGCGAGCTTCTTCGTCTCGCGTATCGACACTGAGGGGGATCGGCTACTCGACGAGATCGCCGCGCACGATGGCAGCGACGGAGCCGCGCGCGCTGGCTCCGCTCATGCCGGGTCGGGCGCTGCGGGGCTCAAGGGACGCCTGGCCATCGCCAACGCCAAGCTCGCCTACCGCCACTACCAGCAGACCTTTCAAGGCAGCCGCTGGACGTACCTGGCGGGCAAGGGCGCCACGCCGCAGCGTGTGCTGTGGGCCTCGACCTCGACCAAGAATCCCGCCTATCCCGACACGCTCTATGTGGATGAGCTGATCGGCCCCGATACGGTCAACACGATGCCGGAGGAGACGGTCCTGGCCTTCCAGGAGCACGGTACGCCGCGCGCGACGCTGGCGGAGGGCCTGGACGAGGCGCAGGCTGTCTTGGACGACCTGGCGAGCGTCGGCGTCGACTACGACGAGCTGACCGAGACGGTCGAGCGCGAGGGCGTGGAGAAGTTCGAAGCCTCGTTTACGGAACTGCTCGACTCGTTGAAGGCAAAGCTGGGCACGCTCGCGCCGGCCTGAACCCAGCCGGACTGTCACGTTCCGGGGCGGTTCCTGCGAACCTAGATTGCATGGATGCACCGATAGAACAGCCTGAGGGCAACGTCCCGGAGCCTGATTCCGGGTGGGTTGGGGTAGATCGCATGGCGCCTATGCGGCAGCCCAAGGGCAACGTTCCCGAGCCGGATTCTGAGCGTGGCGCGTGGGCCGTCGCGCTTGCGCTTTGCCTACTCGGCGTAACCGCGCTCGTGCTGGCGCTGAGCGGCGTCTTGGGTGGCGCTTCCTCCGGCGCCGTGCCGCCGCCGGTGGTCGCGGTCACACCGACGCCTGTGCCAGGCGCCGCGAACGCTTCCGGCCTGCGTGGTGTGTCTTCCGAAATGTCCGAAGCCCCGCGCGCGCACGCGGGGCATGGTGCTCACGCGATCGTCGGCGATCCCTCTCCGACTCAAGCTCATCGCGACCTCGCGCTGTATGAAGACCCGACCAGCACCCACATCTCCGAGAGTTGGATGCAGGGCTTCTACCCGATCTACGCGACCGCTCAGAAGACGTTCGGCGTCAACTGGCTGCTGCTCGCCTCGATCCATCGCCAGGAGTCGGCCTTCTCGACCGCGCCGGGCATCTACAGCGGCCTCAACTTCGCCGGCTGCTGTGGCGGCCCGATGCAGTTCAACGTCACTAATGGGGGCCCGCCCTCCCCGTCCGGGGAATCCGATTCAACGTGGGCGCTGGTCAGCGACTCCTATCGCTATGGCCGGCGGCCCGCCTCCTACGACCACATGACCGCCAAGCACCCGTCGATCTACGACGACTTCGACGCGATCATGGCCGCCGCGCACCTGCTCTCGGCCGACGGCGCCGGCGACGAATTGAACGGCGCGGCTTGGGAAGCTGCCTATGACTACTACGGCCACGACCTCACCGGCGTCACCTATGCCGACCAGGTCCTCGCGCGCGCGATCGGTTGGTCGCAGCACGGCTTCTGCATCAATTGCGGTCTGGAAACCGCGATGGTGCAGGCCGTGAACGCTGCCTACGGTGCGCCGGTGGTGGCTTCCTTGGAAACCGCCACCATTGCGCGTAAGTCTAAGCGGCCTCCGCCTGGGCGATCAACTCGCCCGCGACGCGGTCGGTAGCAGCACCGGTACCGCCGACCAGGCGCCGCGAGAGCTGCGCACGGCGGAAGTACAGCGGCGCGTCGTGCTCCCAGGTGGCGCCGATGCCGCCGTGCACGGAGATCATCGTGCGTGCCCCCTGATCGAGCGCGCGACCGGCAACCGAGCGTGCCGCGCTTGCCGCCAGCGGGAACTCGGCC
>DATHMQ010000074.1:0-8413 GCA_035486935.1 Solirubrobacteraceae bacterium | reverse complement strand
CCAGGCGTTGACGGCGTCCTGCTGGCCGATGCGGTGACAGCGGTCCTCGGCCTGGTCGTGCTTGGCGGGTGTCCAGTCGAGCTCGAGGAAGGCCACGTTCGAGGCTTGGGTGAGCGTCAGCCCTTGGCCGGCCACCTCGATCGAGCACACGATCAGCTGGTTGTCGGCTTTGTCGGCCGCCTGGAACGCCTCGAGCGAGGCGTCTCGCGCTGCGTGCGTATCTTCGCCGAGGATGTGCAGCGCGTGAGGAAAGCGCTCGACCACCGCGCGCTGGATCTCGCGGTGGCGCGCGAACACGACCAGCCGCTCGCCGGAGGAGCAGAAGTCGTGGATCCAAGCGAGCGCCGCGTGCAACTTGCCGCGCGCCGCAAGCATCTTCAAAGCATTAAGTCTCACCAGTCGCTCAGCACGCAAGGCCGCGGCGACCTTCGCGTCGAGTTCGCTCAGGTCCAGGGGCCGCGAGCGCAGCCAGGCGATCACGTCGGTCTCGGCCAGCCGGTACTCGCTTTCGTTGTCGAGCTCGACCGGCACCACGGTGCGCGTCTTGGCGGGAAGCTGAGGCAGCACGTCGACCTTCAGACGGCGCACGAAGCAGCGCGAGCGCAGATGCCAGTGCAGGCGCACGTGCGCGTCGGCCCCCTTGAAGCGCCGCCCGAATTGGGCCCCTGAGCCGAAGTCGGCGAGGCGCCCGAGGATGCGCAGTTGGGCGATCAACTCCGGGGGTCGGTTCATCACGGGCGTTCCGGTCAGTGCCAGCACAAGGCCGTCGCTTGGCACACTTGATGCGAGTCGGGCCACCGCCTGGGTGCGCTTGGCGGCGGCGTTCTTGCAGTAGTGCGACTCGTCGAGCACAAGCGCGCGTGGCGCCATTGCGCCGAGTGTCTGCGCGCGCGCGGCGAGAATGTCGTAGTTGACGACGGTGATGTCGGCGGCAGGTATCGGAGAGTTGTTGCCGCCCATGCCTGTAAGCGCCTGCGCACTGCGCCCCGGCAGCCAGCGCTCGATCTCGCGCATCCAGTTGAGCTTCAGGCTGGCCGGGCAGACGACGATCGCGGGATAAGCGCCGTCGGCCTCGAGCGTTGCAAGTGCCTCGATCGTCTTGCCAAGGCCCTGCTCGTCGGCCAGGAAGGCGCGTCGCTGCTCCAGTAGGTAGGCAACGCCGGCGCGCTGAAACGGCTTCAGCTCACCACCGAGGTTCGCCAGTGCCGCCGACGGTACCGGTCCAAGCGCGGCGTCCGTCGCGGATGAGAGCGCCACAAGACCGGCGGCGCGGGCGTGAAGCTCCCGGATCTCCTGCAAGACAACAAGCGCCTCGGGCTCGATCCAGATGTCGCGCTCGGCCAGGAAGCCGTCGAGTTCCTCGACGCAGAAAGGATCGGCGCGGATCGAGGGTAGCTGGCCGTGGTCGCGCCGGCGCGAGAGCGGCGCGCGTGTAGCGGCGACCGGTCGGTGCGGCGAGGCGCCGCTCAGCGCACCGAATGCGTCGAGCTGCGAGGAGTCGTGGCCGGGAGCGAGCACGAACGTCGGATCGTCGTGGACGGTGGACAGCTCCAGCACCGCGGGCGGCGCCGGACGCCCTTCCTTGAGCGCTGCGACACAGCGGCGAGCGGCGGCGCTTGTGAAGCCACGCATGTTCTGCTCGATGGCTTGCCAAGACTCGAGCGTCAGCGGAATCGTCACGCCGCCGGGCGCGCTGAGCGCACGTTCGCGCAGCTCCGTTGGCAGCCCGATGGGATCGCCAAGCAAAAGGAACAAGGGCTCCTCAGGCTCGCCGGCGACGTCGATCGTTCCACGCCAGGTGGTCGCGCGCGCCAGCCAGCCTTGGACGCGGGGATCGATGCCCGCCAGCTCGAGCTGGCTGAGCAGCTCGACGATTAGGTGCGCGTCGTGCTCGACGGCCGCCAGCGCGAAAGTCCCCTCTGGCCCCTCGAGCGAGCGCAGGCCGCTGCGGGCGGCAAGGGCACGGGCGAGCGAAGCGTGATCGGCCGCGATCAGCACCCAGTGCTGCTTGCGTCGGTCGCGCTTGAGCTCCACGTCGTAGCGCATGGCCCCGGGCCGGGCCGGCGGGCGCTCGGAGACCTCGGTCAAAGCGTGGGCAGCGTCTTCGCTGAGGCGCAGGCGCCCGGCCTCAGCAGGCAGCGTGTCAACGAGTCGCGCAGCCTGCTCGTCCAGAGGGATAAGCGCGCGCCCGATCGTCGGCAGCTGCTGCGCATCGCTGTGTCCGAGCAAAGCCTCGACGATCTCCGGCGCGCGGTCGGTGGCGAACGTCAGCCACCAACTCTCGTTCGGGCGGGCAACGTCGAGTACGCACTCGTCGTGGCTGCGACGCCCGCGCTGTCGCTCGAGCGCACGCGCCAACGGCTCGCTGACAAGCGGCGGGCGCGGCAGGTTCTCCAGCAGCAGCCCCACCGCCTGCGCACGCTCAGGATCCAACGGCACGATCCAAGCCTTCTCGGCCGGGTCCCAGCGGCGCCCGGGGATCGTGCGCAACAGCTTGCGCAGCACGTCGTCGTAGGGAAAGCGCAGGACCGCCTCGCCCTGCTCGAGCGTTGCCTGAAGGAAGGTCATGACCTATGGACGATAGGCCGCTGGGGAGATGGCTGTGTGCGCGGAGAGGAGCGTTGCCGCAAGTTGCGGCTTTGCGGAGTGGGGAGCCAGGGCGCCGGCCAGGGGATGGGGAATGTGGCTGGGTGAGCGGCTAGGCGAGGATGTTGACGGCGCGCGAGACAATCAGGCCGATAGTGACCAGCGAGACGAGCGACTGCACGCCCATCGTCATCTTCGCGATCGGCGTCAGCGGCATCGTGTCGGTTGGTGAGAAGGCAGTGGCGTTCGTCAGCGACACGTATAGGTAGTCCACGAACTTCGGTCGCCAATCCCTGGGCTCGATGCGGTCATCCGACATCTGGGGAAACAAAAGGTCCGGCGGCCCGTCGTGCCCGGCGGCACGCTTGCCGGCGCCACCGCGGTCCATCTCCCAGTACCAGAGCGCAAAAATCAAAAAGTTCGTCATCCAGATCAGCACGCCCGAGACGATCAGCTCGCGACCGTTAGGCGAGCCATGGTGCAGCAGGAAGTGCGTCAGTGCGCCAAGCGAATAGATGTTGGCGGCGCCCACGAACGCCGTCAAGCCAAGCGCGGCGCGCCGTCGGCGCTTGTGCTCGTGCTCGAGTTGACGTGGGGTCGCCAGGAACATGCCGATGAACAGCACCCCCTCGAAGCTTGGCACCAACCACGCAGGCCCCGCCACCAGCCGCGCCGGCAGTGCGATCTGCAGCCCGATCGCGGCGAGAATCGTCAGCTGCGCCGGCCAAAATGGCTCGCTCTCGGCGGGCGGCGGATAGGAACGTCCGGGCGGGCGCGATGTTTCTGCTGCCACGGGCAGAGAGTAGAAGCCGGATCGGCGGCGAGACACGCGCTAGCCTGATGGGTAATGGGAATCGACAGCCCCGTCCATCTGCTGTTTTTGGGAGCTATAGCGCTGATCGTGCTCGGCCCCAAGCGCCTGCCGGAAGTCGCGCGAGCGCTTGGCAAGGGCATGCGCGAGTTCCGCGAGTCGATCAACCTGGACGCGCACGACGAGGACAAGTAGGCGAGGACGAGTAGGTCCGCCCAAGCGGATACCGTCCGCCGGTGCGTTTGATCGTCGCCCGCTGTGAGGTCACCTATATAGGCCGTACCACGACGGCCCTGCCAGAGGCCATCTTGCTGCTGATGTGCAAGGGCGACGGCACCTTCATGGTCTGGGCCGACGGCGGTGGCCCGAACGTCAAGCCGCTCAACTGGATGACCCCGCCGACGGTGCTCAGCGAGCAGCGGGATGAGAAGGGCATGCTGAGTGCTCTGGTGGTGCGCAAGCAACGCGACGACGAGCGCTTGGAGATCACGATTGCCGAGGTCCTGACCGACGTCGAACACGAGCTGGACGTGAGCGCCACCTTGGAGAAGGAGGGCGTCGAGCGCGAACTGCAAGAGCTTCTAGCCGACGCCCCCTCCTGGTGTGGCGAGGGTTTCCGCTTGGTGCGGCGCGAGTGGCCGACTGACATCGGCCCAGTCGACCTGATGTGCCGAGACCTCGAGGACGAATGGATCGCCGTCGAGATCAAGCGCATCGCCACCCTCGACTCTGTCGAGCAGCTAACCCGCTATCTGGAGCGGATTCGCGTGGACCCGGCGATGCGGGAGTGCCGGGGAGTCTTGGTCGCCAAGCACATCAAGCCGCAGGCAAGGGTGCTGGCGGAGTCACGAGGCATCGCGTGTGTGGAGGTTGACCTCGAAGTGCTGCGCGGTAACCGCGAGCCCGATCTGCGCTTGTTTGCGGCATAGTCCAGCTATGAGTGGCGATTCTGAGGTAGTGCTCACCGAGCAGCGGGACGGCGTGTTGCTGATCACGCTCAACCGTCCCGACGCCCGCAACGCGGTCAACCTGCCGCTGGCTGAAGGCATTGCCGCGGCGCTCGAGGAGTTGGACGCCGAGCAATCGCTCAGCGTCGGCGTCCTGACAGGCGCCGGCAAGGGCTTCTGCGCCGGCATGGACCTGAAGGCGTTCGTCACGGGCGAGCGCCCATGGGTGGGCGATCGAGGCTTTGCCGGCATCGTGCGTAGAGCCTCGGTCAAGCCGCTGATCGCCGCTGTCGAGGGCTTTGCCGTGGCAGGCGGCCTGGAGGTCGCTTTGGCGTGCGATTTGATCGTGGCGACACGCGGCGCCAAGCTCGGCATACCCGAGGTCAAGCGCTCCCTGGTCGCCGCCGGTGGCGCTTTGCTGCGCCTGCCCCGCTCCTTGCCCTACAACGTCGCGATGGAGTTGGCGCTGACGGGCGAGCCGATGCTCGCCGAGCGGGCATGTGAACTGGGCCTTGTCAACCGCTTGGCCGAGCCGGGCGCGGCGGTAGAGGTGGCGCTCGAACTGGCAAAGGAGATAGCCGCCAACGCGCCGCTGGCACTGGCGGCGTCCAAGCGCATCCTGCAAGAGCAGTGGGATTGGTCTTCGCAGGAGATGTGGGAAGCCCAGAGCGCGATCTCCGACCCGGTGTTTGGCTCGGAGGATGCCCGTGAGGGAGCAACGGCGTTTGCGGAGAAGCGCCCGCCGGTGTGGCGGGGTCGCTAGACGCGAGCTTTACGCCTGCGTTTGCGCTGGCGCATGACCATCATAAAGCGGCGCCATAGGGCTCCCATCAGCGCTCGCCGGGAGCCTTTTTCGGATATTGCGAGACGGGAATGCCCAGGTCCAGCGCAGTCCTGACGATGCGGCTCTGCTCGGCGATGTGCGCGGCCGGATAGCCCTCGCCGGGGCTGGCTCGCTCGGGTCGCCCGACGAAGCCGAAGTGGATGTCCTCAGGCATGATCTGCATCAGGCGCGGGAACATGTGCGCACGCGCCCCGACGTTGCGCGGCTCCTCCTGCACCCAGAGAATCTCCTCGAGGTTGGGGTAGCGTCCCATCAGCTCGCGGATGTTGCGCTCGGGGAACGGGTAGAGCAGCTCGACGCGACCGATTGCGACGCTGTCGTTGCCTTGGCGGTCGGGATGTCCGGCAAGGTCGTAGTAGATCTTGCCGGTGCAAAGGACAAGCCGAGTCACGGCATTCTCGTCGGCGATGCCGGGCTCGGCCAGCACAGGCTCGAAGCGCGAGCCCTCGGCCAGATCCTCGACGGTATTGGTTGCCTGCGGCAGACGCAGCAGGGACTTCGGAGTCATGATCACAAGCGGGCGTTGCTTGGCGATCAGGGCTTGGCGGCGCAGCAGATGGAAGTACTGGGCGGGCGTGGTCAGGTTCGCCACACGCATGTTCCCCTCAGCGGCAAGCGCCAGGAAGCGCTCCAGGCGTGCCGAGGAGTGCTCGGGTCCCGAGCCCTCGTAGCCGTGTGGCAGCAGCAGCGTCAGACGCGAAGTCTGCCCCCACTTGGCAAGCCCAGAGGCGATGAACTGGTCGACGATCACCTGGGCAGAGTTGACGAAGTCGCCGAACTGTGCCTCCCACAGCACAAGCGTCTCGGGCGCCTCCTGGCTGTAGCCGTACTCGAAGCCCATGCAGGCAAGCTCGGACAGCGGACTGTTGTGCAGCTCCATCGGCGCCAGCGCATCGGGAAGACTTTGGATCGGGCAGAAAGCACGCCCGGTCTTCGCGTCGTGTAGCACGAGGTGGCGCTGGCTGAACGTGCCGCGCTCGGTGTCCTGCCCGGTCAGGCGCACAGGTGTGCCTTCGGTCAGAAGCGAAGCGAACGCAAGCGCCTCGGCGTGGGCCCAGTCGAGGCGCGCGGGCGTCTTCTCCGTGCTCGCGTCGTCAGTGCCGTCACTGCCGCTGGAGGCGTCACCTTGCACGAGCGCGGCGCGGCGGCGCTCCAGCTGCTTTACGAGCTTCGGGTGCACGGTGAAGTCCTCGGGCGTGTGCAGCAGCTCGAGCCCCAGCTCGCGCACGCGCGCAGCCGGCACGGCGGTGTCGACATCCGGGCTGGGTGAGCGATCGAGCTGGTACTCGCCGGTGCTCTGATCGACGTTCCCGTGCTCGGCCGTCGCCGCGATCTTGGCCTTCAGCCGCTGGTGCAGGATCGTCAGGTTGTCCCAAACCTCCTGACCGGTGCGCTCGACGTCCTCGCGGCTGACAACCCCGTCCTCGATCAGCTGCTCAGCCCAAAGTTCGTACACGCGCTTCTTCGTCTTGATCTTCGCGTACATCTCAGGCTGGGTGTAGGCGGGCTCGTCTGACTCGTTGTGGCCGAAGCGGCGGTAGCCGATCAGGTCGATCAACACGTCGTGCCCGAACTCCTGGCGGAAGGCGAAGGCAAGTCTGACGGCGCTCATACAAGCGGGCACGTCGTCGGCGTTGACGTGGATGATCGGCACGTCGAAGCCCTTGGCCAGATCCGAGGCCCAGCGCGTCGAACGAGCGTCGTCGGGATCGGTGGTGAAGCCGACCTGGTTGTTCATGATCAGGTGCAGGCTGCCGCCGACCTGGTAGCCATCGAGCGCCTGCAGGTTCAGCGTCTCGGCCACAACCCCCTGGGCAGGGAAGGCGGCATCGCCGTGGATCACGATCGGCACGGCCGCGTTGGTGTCCTGGTGGGCGCGGGGACCGGTGCGAGTCGTCTGGGCAGCCCGTGTGGCCCCCTCGACGACCGGCGAGACATACTCGAGATGGCTGGGATTGGACTCCAGGTTGACACGGATCGTGCCACCGTCCGGCAGCTCGTAGGAGCCTTGCGAGCCGTGGTGATACTTGACGTCGCCTGTCCCACCTTGGGGAATTGTGGTTACCGCCTCAAGCGTCGAGGCCCCCTCGAACTCGGCGAAGATCGTGTCGTAGGGACGCCCGAGGTTGTGCGCAAGCACGTTGAGGCGGCCGCGGTGAGCCATCCCCACCACGACCTCCTGGCCGCCGATGCCGGCTGCGAGTTGAATCATCTCGTCGAGCATCGGCACGGTCATGTCCAGCCCCTCGATCGAGAATTGGTGCTGGCCGAGGTAGGCCTTGTGCATGAAGCGCTCGAGCGCATCGACCTCGATCAGGCGCTTGAGCAGCGCCTTGCGCTGCTCAGCGCCCAAAGGCTGGCGGTAAGCCCCGGACTCGATGTGCTCGCGCAGCCACACACGCTGGCGGTGCGAGGAGATGTGCTCGATCTCATAGGCGATCGTGCCGCAGTAGGTCTGGCGAAGATTCGGCAAAGCCTCGGCAAGGGTCTCGCCAGGCACGTACATGCGCAGGATGCGAGCCGGGATCTGGGCCATCACCTGCGGCGTCAAACCGGAGGTCTCAGGGTCGAGCTGCGGCTCGCCCTCGGGCTCGGAGCCAAGCGGGTCCAGCCGCGCCGCGAGATGCCCGTGGCTGCGGAAGCGGGCCACCAGCGTGCTCGCCGCCTGCACGGCCTGCAGCATCTGCTCGTCCGGCGCGCTCGCCTGCAGCGGCGCCGTGGGAGGCGAGGCCGCTGTGAGCCCCGTCGGCGTGGGCGCGCCGGGTGCTGGCCCGAGCTCGACGCCGAGCGAGCCGAACACGCCCTCGTAAAAATCGTGCTCCCCGTGCAGGCGCTGCTCGATCAGGCCAAGGAAGCGCCCGGACTCCGCCCCTTGGATCACACGATGGTCGTAGGTGGAGGTCATCGTCATGACCTTCTCGGCGCCGACTTGCTCGCCGATATTGCCGAGTCCGACTGGATAGGCGATCGAGCCCGTGGCGACGATCGTGCCCTGTCCGTTCATCAGGCGCGGTACCGAGGCGATCGTGCCAAGTCCGCCGGGGTTGGTCAGCGTGATGTTGGCCCCGGTCAGGTCGTCGGCCGTGAGCGTGTTGGTGCGAGCCTTCTCTACGAGCAGGTCGTAGGCGCTCAGGAACTCCTCGAAGCTGAGACGATCGGCGCCGCGGATGACTGGAACCATCAGCGTGCGCGAGCCGTTCTTCTTCTCGACGTCGACCGCCAACC
>DATHMQ010000073.1:0-10443 GCA_035486935.1 Solirubrobacteraceae bacterium | reverse complement strand
AATGTGACGAAGGTGATGTTCTTTGGAATAGGCATAGGGCGGGCATTATGCCTCGCGGACGCCTCGGCGCGCGTTGCGCCACGCCCAGATGCCCGCTCGCTGCGTGCGACTCGTCACGCAAAAGCCGGCCGCGGTCCCCTTTGGCGCGTGTCGAGCCCGCTTCGGCTAGAGTCTCGCGCCGCGCATGGACCTACTCGAGTACCAAGGCAAGCAGCTGTTCGCCCGACACGGGTTGGAGGTGTCTGACGGCAGGGCGGTGACCACCGTCGAGGACGCGGTGGCGGCCGCGAACGAGATCGGCTATCCCGTCGTCGTGAAGGCACAGGTGCTGATCGGCGGGCGCGGCAAGGCCGGCGGTGTGAAGCTTGCCGACGACGAGGCGCAGGCGCGCGAGCACGCCGCCAACATCCTTGGCTTGGACATCAAGGGCCACATCGTGCGCACGCTGTGGATCGAGCATGCGAGCGATATCGCGACCGAGTACTACGCATCGGTGCTGCTGGACCGCTCCGCCAAGCAGCCGATGGTGATCTTCAGCGTCGAGGGGGGCGTCGAGATCGAGCAGGTGGCCGAGGAGTCGCCGGAGAAGCTGGTGCGCCACCACGTCGATGCGCTCAAGGGCCTGCGCCGCGAGGAGGCCGTCGAGATCGCGACCAAGGGCGGTGCCGACGCCGACGTGATCGAGGGCGTGGCCAACGCGCTTGTCGCGCTGTACGAGGTGTGGCTGAAGGAGGACGCCACGCTCGCGGAGATCAATCCCTTGATCGTGACTCCGGAGCGCAAGGTGAAGGCGCTCGACGCCAAGGTCTCGCTCGACGGCAACGCGCTCTACCGCCACCCCGAGAACCAGGGCTTGTCCGACAGCGAGAACGAAGATCCGATCGAGCGCAGGGCCAAGGAACAAGGGGTGCAGTACGTGGCGCTGGATGGCGACATCGGCATCCTCGGCAACGGCGCCGGGCTCGTGATGAGCACGCTCGACGTGGTCGCCCAGGCCGGCGGCGCGCCCGCCAACTTCCTCGATGCGGGCGGCGGCTCGGACGCCGGCAAGGTCAAGCAGGCCGTCGAGTTGATCCTCGCCAACGACAAAGTCAAAGCGGTCCTGTTCAACATCTTCGGCGGCATCACCCGCTGCGATGAGGTCGCCAAGGGTTTGATCGCGGCCTTCGGCGACATCAAACCGAGCGTTCCCTTTGTTGTGCGCCTCGATGGCACGAACGACGTGCAGGGACGCCAGTTGCTGCAAGAGGCGGCATTGCCCAACGTACACGCGGCTAGGACGATGAACGAGGCGGCGGAGAAGGTAGTGGCCCTTGCGGCTGGCGCCCAGAGCGCGGGAGCGGCTGTCTGATGAGCATTCTCGTCGACAAGGACACGCGCCTCGCGGTTGCCGGGATCACCGGCAAAGAGGGGTCGTTCCACACGCTCAACAACCGCAACTACGGCACGAACGTCGTCGGCGGCGTGACACCTGGCAAGGGTGGGCAGCACGTCGAGGGCATCCCCGTATTCGATAGCTGGGAGCAAGCCGCCCAAGAGGCGCAACCGAACACGGCGATGATCTTCGTGCCGCCGCGCTTTGCCGCCGACTCGATCCTCGAGGCCGCCGCGGCGGGAGTGGAGCTGGTGATCGCGATCACCGAGGGGATCCCCGCCCACGACGAGCTCAAGGTCTACAACACTCTGAAGCGCGACCATCCCGGGACCCGTCTGATTGGCCCCAACTGCCCGGGCATCCTCTCGCCCGGCAAGGCCAATGTGGGCATCATTCCCGCCTCGTTCTTCAAAGAGGGCAACGTAGGCGTGGTCTCGCGTTCGGGCACCTTGACCTACCAGATCGGCAACGAGATCGCCCAGGCCGGCTTTGGCTGCAGCTCGATCGTGGGGATCGGCGGCGACCCGGTGCCGGGTTCCTCGTTCGTCGACATCATCGCGCTCTTCCAAGAGGACCCTCAGACCGAGCTGATTGTGCTCTCCGGCGAGATCGGAGGATCCGCCGAGGAGGAGGCCGCCGAGTACATCGCCGAGCACGTGAGCAAGCCCGTGGTGGCCTACATCGCCGGTTTCACCGCGCCGGCCGGCAAGCAGATGGGCCACGCGGGCGCGATCGTGTCGGGCTCCGCCGGGACAGCCGCCGCCAAGGCGCAGGCGCTCGAAGCCAAGGGCGTGCGCGTCGGGCGCACCCCTACGGAAGTAGCTGAGTTCGCGATCGAGATCCTTGGCGGAGTCGCCGCCGAGCAAGGCTGAGACGCTCGCCGAGCGCCACGCAGCGCAGACGTTCAGCCAACAGCTACGCTAAGGGCCATGGACCAGGAGGTCGCCAAGACGCTGGGCGAGCTGGAGATCAAGCTCCAGGAGCTCGAGCGCGAGCTGACCTCGATCGGCAAGCGCGATGTGCAGCCGAGCAAATTGCAGACTCCGAGCAAATTGGTCGACGAGGCGGTCGAAGGCAACAGCGATACAGCAGCGAACGCTTGGCAGCACACCGCCACTGAGACTGCGAGCGCCCAACAGCACTATGTCGGCGGGACGGGCGCCAGGCTGGACGACGAGCAAGCGCGGGCTGTGGACAACGCATTTGGTGGGCCGGCGGTCTTTGGCGGCGAGGAACTCCCTTCACAGCCCACTATCGAGACTCGCTCGGCGTTTCCTGTGAGTGAGACGGCTTACGGTGAGATTGCCACCGATTCTCCTCAGCCTCCAACCGCATCGTTCCCATCGGGCGTGTTCTCGCCTGCCACAGCGGAGACGCCAGGGGCGACCCCGCAAGGACCGCCCATTCCTCCACCCGGCCCACCGCCTCCCGGCACGGCGCCGGCGCCGCCCACGCCTACTCCACAACCACCGCCACCTCAGCCGATCGACAGGGCTGAGCTCGTGCGCTTCAAGGAAAAGCTGCAGCGCACGATGGAGGAATTGGTCGACGAGTACGGCAAGCTGCTGTTGCCGAAGCCGCCAGCATAGGATGTCGTCCATGATCTCCTTTGCGCGGGGCGCTCCGTCGCTCGACATCGTTGACGTGCAGGGCCTCAAGGACGCCGCCGTGCGGGCGTTCGAGAGCGATCCTGCCGGGGCAACCGCCTATGGCACTTCGATCGGCTATCCGCGTCTGCGTGCCTGGATCGCCGACAAGCACGGCGTTGAGCCTGAGCGTGTGCTGGTAACGAACGGGTCGATGCAGGCCGACGCGTTTCTATTCGAGCAGCTCGTGAAGAGCGGCGACGAGGTGATCGTCGAGCGGCCCACCTACGACCGCACGCTGCTTTCATTGCGCGAGCGCGGAGCGAAGCTGCACCCGGTGGAACTGCAGCCCGACGGGATCGACACACAGGCACTCGCCGCGCTGCTTGACGGGACTGTCTCACCGAAGCTCGCGCACATCATTCCCAACTTCCAGAACCCGGCCGGCTACACGTTGTCGCTGCCAAAGCGCGAAGCCCTGCTCGAGTTGGCCGCCAAGCACGACTTCCTCATCTTCGAGGACGATCCATACGTCGATTTGCGCTTCAGCGGGGAGAAGCTGCCGACGATGCTGACGCTTGACCCTGAGCGCGTCGTGTACGCGTCCTCGTTCTCGAAGACCGTGTGTCCCGGGATCAGAGTCGGCTACCTCGTGGGCCCGGCAAAACTGATCGCACAGATCGCCAAACTGGCGACGAACACTTACATCTCACCGAGCATGGTCTCGCAGTCGATCGTGTACGAGTTCTGCGCCTCAGGCGCGATCGAGCGCTCGATCGAGACCGTGCGCACGGCGCTTGCCAAGCGAGCGCGAACACTTGCAGCCGCGCTTGAGCGAGAGCTCCCGGAGGCCGAGTACGTAGCGCCGGAAGGCGGCTACTTCATGTGGGTGACACTGCCTGAGGGCACCGACGTCGCCGCCCTGTTCAGCCTTGCCAGCGAGCTGGGCGTTGCCTTCGTGAAGGGAACGGACTTCCTGCTCGAGGGCGGCGAGAACACGCTGCGCCTAGCCTATTCGGGAGTCACACCCGAGCAGATCGATGATGGCGTCGGGCGCCTGGCCGAAGCTTTTCGGTCAATGAGCTCCTGACACGTCCGAGAGCCAAGCGAGACAAGGACGTACCCCTTCGGGGCACAGGCAGATCGCGAAGTGTGCTCAGCACACGAGCGACCGAGGACGCAGTATCGCGCCGGCTATCGGACGTGTCAGCGACCGTAACGCTGGCCTAGTACCAACTGCTCCGGTAGTGCCGTACGCGGCGGCGGCGAAGGGTCGGCCGTAACCGAGACCGTCTCGGCGACGGAGGGCGTGAGGACGCATTGCTGGCCCTCTGCGGTTTCCACGAGCACCTGGCCGTCGTCGTGGCTCGCGAGCGTACCTTCGAGCCCTGGCTCGATGCCGGAGGCCTTCAGGTAGCGCAACAAGTCCTCGGCCTCGTTCTCGAAGCGCAGGATGCGCACCTTGGCGCCGACCTCGACGTCGGCGAGCGGCACGCCTGCCAGTCGCTCGCCGGCGACGATCGGATGACCATGCGGGCAGGTCTTGGCATCGCCGATCGCAGCGAGCATACGTTCCTCGAGCACCGGCGACATGGCGTGCTCCAAGCGCTCGGCCTCCTCGTGCACCTCATCCCACGGCACGCCGAGCACATCGGTGAGGAAGCGCTCGATCAGGCGGTGGCGGCGCACAATGCCCTCGGCGTGCTCAGCGCCGGTGGGGGTGAAGGCGATCGTACGGGAGGAGTTGCGCGTGATGTAGCCGTCGCGCTCCAGACGGCCGACCATCTCGTGCACGGTCGGAGCCGACAGCTGCATGGCCCTGGCCACGTTGGCGCCGGTCATCGGCAGGCCGGCCTCGTGCAGCCAGAAGAGGATCTGCAGGTACTCCTCCTCGGCCACGGTGGCTGTGGCGACTGCCTCCTCGCTCATCTGACCAGCGTATCTAGCTTTCGAGCTGATCGATGGTGCACTCACGTGCGGGCTTGTCCTCACGCCAGCGTTTGAGCTTGGCGCCATGGCGGATGCGCCCGGCAGAGACGTGGTCGAAGTCGATCTCGACGACCAGTTCGGGGCGCAGCGCGACCCACTCCAAATTGCGCTCCGCGCTCCAGCGACTGGGGTCGGAGGAGCCGCGGTCGCCTGTCTCATAGGGTGCGAAGAAGTCGACCAACTCGCGCTTGACCTTCGCCGTCAGGCCGGAGCAGTGTCCGACGACGCGCAGCTGCTCGCCGTCGTAGAGGGCCAGGATCAGTGCGCCGACGGTGTGCTCCTCCTTGCCCGGGCGCCAGCCCGTGACGACAGCATCGATCGTACGCGTACGCTTGACCTTGACCATGCCCTTGCGCTCACCGGGCAGGTAGGGAGCGGAGCGCTCCTTGGCGATCACGCCCTCGGCGTCTTCCAACCACGGCTCAGCCGCTTGCGGCGTGTCGACTGAAACCATCAGCTCGACCGGGGCGTCGACGAACAGCTCCGCCTCGAACAGCCGCTCCAAGCCTGTGCGACGCTGGGCGAAGGGTTGCTCGAGCCACGAGTTCTCCTCGTAGGCAAGCAGGTCGAAGGCGATGAAGACGGCCGGAGTCTCGACCGCGAGACGCTGTACGCGCGAGGCCGCCGGGTGAACTCGCTGCCCGAGCGCATCGAAGTCCTCGCGTCCCCCGGCGTCGCGCACGACGATCTCACCGTCAAGCACGTATTGGCCGGGCGGAAAGCTCAACTCCGGAAAGTAGCGGCCGAGCGGTCTGCCGTTGCGAGACTGCAGGAATACGTCCTCGCCATCGACGAAGGCGATACAGCGGAAGCCGTCCAGCTTGACCTCGTAGACGTAGTCCTCGCCTGTGGGTAGTGCCTTGCGCGAGAGCGCAAGCTCGGGCTTGAGCGGCGGGCTGAGCGGCAAGGTCATCGTAGGCCTCCGGCGCCCCTCAAGTTCCCCCTGACACCCATCAGGTTCTCCCCGGCGCGACATGAGTCGCCGTCTTGGCGCGCATGATCCATCAACTCTTTGGGCGGCCCTTGGCCCGACTCGGTTGTACGCGGCTCGGCTCGCCTGCCTGCTTGCGGAAATGAGGCGGCCAGGGGGCATCGCCCAAGCCCTCGCGCTCGTCACGTGCGGCAAGCTCGAGCAGGGCAGCCAGCGAGCCCGGGTGGTCGTCGATCGTGGCGGAGGGATCGCCGCGCTCCTGCAACCTTGCCGGCACAGTGTCGATACGCAAATCGGCCGGCTCTACGTCGGCGACCTCGCCCCACTCCAGCGGACAGGACACACGCGCGTCGGGCACGGCACGCACAGAGTAGGCCGAGGCCACGGTACGGTCGCGGGCGTTCTGGTTGTAATCGATGAACACCCCCTGACGTTCCTCCTTCCACCAGCGGCTCGTGGCCTGCCCCGGCATGCGTCGCTCGACCTCGCGCGCGAGTGCCAACGCAGCGCGGCGCAGTTCGTCGAAGCCGTGCTCGGGGACGACACGCACGAACACATGGATGCCACGCGAACCGGAGGTCTTCGGGAAGCCGAGGAGCTTGTGCTCCTCGAGCACCTCATGCACCGTGAGTGCGACGCGGCGAACCGTCGCGAAGTCAACGCCCGGACCCGGGTCGAGATCGATGCGCAACTCGTCGGGATGATCCAGATCCGAGCGGCGCACCGGCCATGGATTCCAATCGATCACACCGAGGTTCGCTCCCCAGACGAGATGTGCGGCGTCGCCCGGCACCAGCTCGCGTGCGTGACGACCGCTGGGGAAGGTGACAGTTGCGGTCTCGATCCACTCCGGGGCGCCGCTGGGTACGCGCTTTTGAAAGAAAGGCTTGCCCTGCACCCCGTCGACCCAACGCTTCATCACGGTCGGGCGCTCGCGCAAGTGGCGCACGACGGCCTGCTCGCACTCGATGTAATAGGCGACCAGATCGAGCTTCGTCAGGCCAGGCTCAGGAAAGAAGAGCTTTCCCGGTTTGGAGACGCGCAACTCGTGCCCGCAAACCTCAAGCATGACGTGATCGTCATCGGCCATGACTGAAAGGATGCCAGGCGTGATCTCCAAGACCGTGCTCGTGCTTGCGGGCCTCTTCGAAGAGCGATTGGCCGCGGCCCACGTCTCGGCCGCGATCTCGCGCGGACTGAGCGCCGATGGGCGACTCGAGTGCGATGCATGCCCGCTCGAGACCGACCTCGGCATCCGGGCCGTAAGTGCCTCCAAGCCGCTCGACGAAGTCGACTTCGACCGGCGCATGCGCGCCGCCCGAGCGCTCGTGATCGCATGCGCGCAACTCGACGACCGCACGCTCGCCGGGAGCATCGCGTTCGAGGCCGCTACTCGCGCGCGCCAGGCGGGTGTGCCCGCCTACGCGGTTACGGGACACGACGCGCTCGACCCGTTCGAGGCTCGCATAGTGGACTTGCAGATCGTCTTGGAAGCAAGCACCGTGGGAGCGTTGAGCGCCGCGGGACGCAAGCTGGCAACGCTGGTTCAGTGTCCGAGTCACAAAAAGCACTTGCCCTCGCCACGGTAGGTCGGCACCTGCTCGACGATGCGCTCGCCCTCGATCAGGTGCAACCGATCGAAGCGCTCGCACAGCTCACCTGCCTTGGCGTGGCGAAACCAGACACGGTCTCCTACTCGCAGCCCGCGAGCGGCGGCGCCGATCAGCGGCGTCTGCACCTCCCCGGCGCCCTCCTGTTTGTCGAGCGACAAGCCCATCGGCAAGCAGGGCACGGGTAGGCGCGCGGTGTCGGCTGGGCCGGAGGCAAGGTAGCCGCCGCCGAGCACCGTTGCTATGCCAGGGCTCGGCTTGCGCACCACCGGCAGCGCGAACAGGGCAGCCGGCTCAGGTTGGAAGGAACGGTAGGCATCGAACAGAGTCGGCCCATAGAGCCCCGAGCCGGCGGCGACCTCGGTAACAGCCGGCTCAGCGGCGGTGAGTTCGAGGCTGCCCGTGCCGCCGCCGTTGACGAATCGCAGCGGCTCGGCGCCCGCGACGCGAAGCTCCTCCAGCACGGCGGACACCACCTCCGCGCGGCGCCCTGCGAGCTCGCGGGCGGAGCGCCGCTGCAACGCGCGAATCGTGGCTGCCCGCACGCGCCGGCCCGGTGGTGAGTCGCCGAGGCCGGCGATCTGCGACTCGTAGGCCATGATCCCGATAAGCCGCAGTCGCTCGCGCGCGAGGATCTCACGGGCGAGCTCGGCCGCCTGCTCGGGCCTGTGGACGGGCGAGCGCTTTGCGCCGATGCGAATACGCCCATCGAGCATCCACAGGCCCGCGTCGACATCGATGCACACCTCGATCGGAGCACCCACTATCGGACCGACAGCCGACTCGATCAAGTCGAGTTGGCCGACGCTGTCAACCATCACCGACACATGTGAGCCAGGCTCCGACCCAGAGCGTTTGGCAAGTGTGCGCAGCGCCTCCCGATCGGCCGTCGGATAGGCGACCACAAGGTCCTGGAAGCCCTGCTCTGCTAGCCACAGTGCCTCTGGCAATGTGAAGGCGAGCGTCCCCCGAAAGCCGGAGCGCGCAAGCACTCGTTCCTGCAGTGCGCGGCAGCGCACCGACTTGCTCGCCAAGCGAATCGACTTGCCCGCGGCGCGGCGCTTCATGTCTGCCGCGTTGCTCCAGAAAGCATCGAGATCGACAAGCGCGAAGGGTGGCTCAACTCCACTGGTCGCTCGTTCGACTCGCGCAAATAGAGACTCGCTCAATGCGAAACTCCGACAGGACCGAGCACGCGCTCGGTCCACGCATTGGCAAACAGACCATGCGGATCGAGCCGCGCGCGCACCGCCTGGAAGCGATCCCAGTCGGGATAGCGCGAGCGCAGTGTCGCGGCGCTCTGAAAATGGCGCTTGCCCCAATGGGGCCGCCCGTCGAGCTCGTCCATGATCCGCTCGACCGTCTGGAAGTAAGGGCGCCACTGCATGCCGTGGTACATGTGCACAGCGACGTAGCCGCTCTCGCGCCGGGCTGCCGTACTGAGCATGGCGTCGTCGGAAGCGACTGTGCGCACCTCGATCGGGAAGGGGACGGCAAAGCCATCCTGCTCTACCGACTCCAGGATGGCGCGTACGGCATGCGTGGTGTGCTCGCGTGGCAGCGCATACTCCATCTCGGTGAAGCGCACGAGCCGCGGACTGGCAAAGACGCGGTCAGAGCGGTCGATCCGCTTCGAGCTGCCCGCGAGGCGCGTCGCGAGCCTGTTTATCTCGGGGATACGACTGGGCATCCGCTTGCCGACGCGACACAGCAGGTCGAAGGCGCGATTGGTCAGCAGCACGTCGTTCGCATACTCGAAGACACGACCGCGCGGGCGTGGCGGTCCCTCGACACGATTGTTCGCGCGCGTGAGCGCAACCTCGCAGTGGGGAAACACGTAGAACTCGAAATGCTCGTTGTCAAGCGCGGATTCCTCGAAGCGATCGAGCGTCTCCTGCAGCGGCGCCTGGGCATCGATCCCACACAGCGTGAACGCTGGTACGCAGCGCAACGTCACCTCAGCCACCACTCCGAGCGCGCCAAGGCCAACCTGTGCCGCACGAAACAGCTCGGAGTCGAGCTCGCGCGAGCACTCGAGCGTCGAGCCGTCGGCGAGTACGAGCGTCACGGCCACGACCTGCGAGGGAATGTTCCGCAGGCGTGCGCCGGTCCCATGCGTGGCGGTGGAGATCGCACCGGCGATGCTCTGCACGTCGATGTCACCGAGATTCTCGAGCGCCAGGCCGTGGGCGGCGAGCTGAACATTCAACTGCGCGATCGTGATGCCTGCCTGCACTCGGACGAGGCCGGACCCACGGTCCACCTCCAGCACGCTCTGCATCTGGTCGAGCACGATCGACAGCCCATCGGTACAGGCGATGTCGCTGAAGGAATGACCGGCGCCGGCTGCGCGTACGTGCAGGCCCTCACGTGTCGCGCTCTCGACGGTCGCGGAGATCTCGGCGATCGAGCGTGGATGCACGATCGCCGCGGGACAGCAAGCCTCATCGCCGGTCCAGTTGCGCCACTCCATGTCGCTTCTCTTCAGGGCAGTAGGCTCGCGCATGATGACCGAACCCGAGGCTACTCCGAGCACCGCTCCAACGTCAGCCCCGGATGGCTCCGGCTCCTCGGCCCCAGGCATGCCGTCGATCCCGATGGCGCCCTCGTCGCCAGCGCCTGCCGAGACGCCGGTACGGGCGCGCGGCCGCACGCTTCCCAGCCCTGGAGCCCGTCGCGCGACGGTGATCGGCGCCGGCTCCTTCGGCACCGCGCTGGCGGTACTGCTGAGCAGGGCCGGCTTGCGTACGACTTTGCAGACGCGCAGCTCCGAGCAGGCGACACTGCTGGCAGACGAGCGCGAGAACAAGCTCTACCTGCCTGGCGTCGAGCTGCCGAGCCAGCTGCGCGTGGAGGCTGTCTCGGCCGGCGTGGCACGCGCCGATTACGTTTTCTTGGCGGTACCCTCGCGTGGGCTGGGACAGGCGATCGCGGCTTTGCAGGCCGGCGAGC
>DATHMQ010000072.1:0-27796 GCA_035486935.1 Solirubrobacteraceae bacterium | reverse complement strand
TTCGGTATCGACGGTGAGGTGATCTGGTCTGACGACGGGATCGTCGTGCGCTTGCCCGATGTGGACTTGGACGAGGCCGAGGAGTGGGCGCCGAGCGGCCAGGACGCCTCCGAGGTGATCGCCGCCGCCGAATCACCCGTCGCGCCAGCCGGGGAAGCTTTTGCATCGCGGGGGATCGAGTCCTTCGGTGCTACCGGCGCCGCCTCTTATGCCGAGCTGGTGGCACTCGACCCGCAGGAGGTCGAGGAGGCGATCGTCGCCGAGCTCGGCGACTCGGCCCTGTTCGGAGCTCGCTTTCGCGAGAACGCCGGTCGCGCGCTCTTGATCCCTCGCGCCTACCCGGGCAGGCGCACGCCGCTGTGGCAGCAGCGTCTGAAGGCCCAGGGCCTGCTGCAGGTGGCTCGTCGCTACCCCGACTTTCCGATCGTGCTGGAGACCTATCGCGAGTGCCTGCGCGACGTGCTCGATCTGCCCGGCTTGCAGGAGCTGCTGCGTGGCCTAGCGACGCGCGAGGTCTCGCTGGTGGAGGTGGAGACACAGAGCGCTTCTCCGTTCGCCGGCTCGCTGCTGTTCGACTACGTGGCCACCTATATGTACGAGGGCGACACGCCGAGCGCCGAGCGCCGAGCGGCCGCGCTGTCACTCGACCGCGATCTGTTGCGCGAGCTGCTCGGCCAGGAGGAGCTGCGCGAGCTGATCGATCCCGCCGCGCTCGAGCAGATCGAGGAGGATCTTCAGCACCGCTCACAGCGCACGCAGGCCACGAGCCGCGACGCGCTCGGAGATGTGCTGCGCGCAGTCGGCGACCTGCGCGTCGTGGAGCTGAGCGAGCGCGTGCTCGTCGGCCTGGACGTGCAGGAGATGCTGGCTGCGCTGGAGCACGAACGGCGCGTGGTGCGTATACGCATCGCCGGAGATGAGCGGCTGATCGCCGCCGAGGATGCCGGTCTCTATCGCGATGCGCTCGGCTGCCCGCCGCCCGGCGGCCTGCCTGAGGTGTTTCTGGCAGATGTGCCCGACGCTTTGCTCGGGTTGGTGACTCGCTATGCGCGTACACACGGCCCCTTCACCAGCGCAGAGTTCCTCGAGCGCTACCGCGTGGACGTCTCCTCGGTATTGCGTGAGATGGAGAGCTCGGGCGAGTTGGTGAGAGGAGAGCTGCGCCCTGGTGGTGCCGGGCGCGAGTGGTGTGACGTCCAGGTGCTGCGCCGTCTGCGGCGCGCTTCGCTGGCCTCGCTGCGCAAGGAGATCGAGCCTGTCGACGAGCGTGCGCTGAGTGCGTTCATGCCCTCCTGGCAGGGCGTCGACCGTTGGCGCCCTGGTTCTGAGCGGGGTGGCGGTGGGGTGGAGCGCCTGCGCGAAGTACTCGTCTCCCTGCAGGGTTTGGCGCTGCCCGTGGCCTCGTGGGAGCGCGACGTGCTCGCCTCTCGTACCGGCTCCTATTCGCCTTCTTGGTTGGACAGTCTGTGCGCCGGCGGCGAGGTCGTCTGGGTCGGCGCGGGCTCGCTCGGCCGCGACTCGGGGCGCGTGGCGCTGTATTTCCGCGAGGACGCCGCGTTGCTGGGTCGGCCCAGCTCACCTGCCGGCCCGCGCGGTGAGTCGCCGCAGCAGCCCGAGCACGTGCTGCTGCGCGAGCACTTGGCCGCCGGACCTTGCTTCTTCACCGACCTGCTTGCCGAGTCGGAGCTGCCTGGCGCTGTGCTCACACAGGCGTTGTGGGACCTGGTCTGGGCCGGCGAGGTGACCAACGACGCCTGGGCGCCCCTGCGCGCGCCACGTCAGACGCTTGCCACACACGGGCTTGCAGGGCCGGCTCGTGCACGGGGAGGTGGGCTGCGTGCGGGAAGACGCTTTGGTGGGCATTCGCTGCGCGCGGGTCGTTTTGGCACGAGCGCCCAAGTGCAGGGTCGTTGGTCGCTCACGCTCACCCTCTTCGCTGAGGAAGCTGCGCGCGAGCAGAGCGCTCGTCCGCCCACAATCGAGGAGCTGCGCGCGCGCCGTCGCGCTCTTGCCGAACTGTTGCTCGAGCGCTATGGCGTGTTGACGCGCGAGCAGGTCTCCGCCGAGGGCATCGCCGGTGGCTTCTCGGCTCTGTACGGCGCCCTCACAGAGTTGGAGACGCTCGGGGTGTGCCGACGCGGCTATTTCGTCGAGGGTCTGGGCGGCGCGCAGTTCGCCCTGCCCGGAGCGGTGGAGCGTCTGCGCGCGCGAGCAAGCGATGGGGAGGCTGCGACACTCGTGCTCGCGGCCGTCGATCCAGCCCAGCCGTACGGTGCCGTGCTGCCCTGGCCGCGGCGTGCCGGGCAGACGACACGCCGCCCGGCGCGGGTGGCCGGTGCATACGTTGTGTTCGTCGCTCATGAGCCGGCGCTTTACCTGGAGCGTGGCGGACGCGGGATCCTGACGCTCACCTCCGAGTCGACATCGCTCGCGCTTGCGTTGCGCACGCTGGCAGACGCCGTACGCGCGGGGCGCGTCGACACGGTGGCACTCGAGCGAATCGATGGGGAGTTGGCGATCGGCTCGAACCTGGAGCCGGTATTGATCGAGCTCGGCTTTCGACAGGGCCCTCGGAGACTTACGCTCCGAGCTTGAATCGCTCGACCCTCTCGAATAACATCGAATTCGAAACAAGCAGGTCCTGGGGATGGGGTAGAAGGAGGATTGATGTTTTCGACGCTCCGCACAATGCGGAAGGGACAAATCGTCGCATCTGGCCACCACAGTCAGAAACATTCGTTCGGTGCCACCATGTGGTGGCTTGCCAATAGTTCAGCCCTGAATTATCTTGCCGAATAATGGGAGCCAATGGAACGAGTAGGGAGAATGTTCTTGGTGAATCGACGGTGACCCTGCCTGGGGAAGACTGTCCGGAGCTTCCCGTCTATACCGAGGTCTCAGCTGAGGAGATGTTGCTCGGTGCCGGCCCGACGGGTCGTTATGACGGGCTTACACCCTTGTACAAGCGTCTGCCGCATGGACCCCACGGCCTCGGTCGTGAGGCAGTCGCACGCCACCAGCGTGCGCGCCTGTACGGAGGCATGGCCGAGTCGGTCTATCAACGGGGCTATGCGGCCACGAGCGTGGCACATGTGATCGCGTTGGCGGGCGTCTCACGACGTGCCTTCTATGAGCAGTTCTCCAACAAGGAAGACTGCTTCCTGGCCACCTACGATGCGCTTGTCGGCGCCTCACGCAAACGGGTCCTGCAGGCATGGATGGGCGAGCGTGGCTGGGCCAACCGCCTGTATGCGGCAACCCAGGTGTTCCTCGAAGGTATCGCCGGGGATCCGCGTGGTGCCAATCTGGTGCTTGCCGAGTCGATCGGGATCGGGCCGCGTGGCCACGAGCGCCTGCAACTGACCGCCACCGCATTCGAGCGCGTCGTCGCGACGGGCTTCAGCCTGACGCCCGACGGGATCACTCTGCCACCGCTTGCGCCGCGCGCGATCGTGGGCGGGGTGCGTTTCGTAGTACTCAGGCGTGTGCGCGAAGGCCGCCATCAGGAGCTTGCTGGTCTGACCGACGAACTGCTCGATTGGGTCAACTCATACCGCTCCTCGGCGGTGACTCGTCTACGCACGCTCGGCTCGGGGCGCCCGCCGCATCTCCTTGCCAAACGTGCACGCTTCCTGACGCGTGAAGATCGGCGCTCGAGCGTGATGGACGCGATGGTGCAGTTGGCCCTCGAGGAGGGTTACACGAACATCACCGACGCTGAAATTGCGCGTGCCGCCGCCGTCTCCACCGAAGCGTTCCACAGAGAGTTCCCGAACAAGGAAGAGTGTCTGCTCGCGGTCGTCAACGAGTTCGCCGCTGAAGCTCACGACGCCATGCGGCGCGCCACCCGCAACGACACCGAGTGGGCGGGAGGGGTGCACAAAGGCGTGGAGGCTCTGATCGGCTACTGCGCTGCGCATCCGGGACTGGTAAAGCTGACCTTCATCGACCTGTTCGACGCCGGCAATGGCATGGTCGCGCGCGTCAGCGGTGTGCTCGACGGCTTCATCAAGGTGATGACCCAAGGGGTGCCGGAGCCCGAGCGGGCCCCTGCCGTCGCCGGCGAGGCAATCATGGGGGCGATCTGGACGATCCTCTCGAGCTACGCCCCGCACGATCGGTTGCGCTATCTGCCTTGCTTGGTCGATCACCTTGCATTCCTGATCCTCGCGCCCTACGTCGGTCCACGTTCGGCCGTAGAGGCAATCGAAGCCGCGAGTTTCCGGCGCAAGCAACTCAAGGTCTCCTAGATCAAGATCATCTCGAGGCCCGCCTCTATCCTTGCGGATGGTGGCTACTGACGAGATCATCCGTGCAGGCGCGCGCCCGCGACGGGTCGGTCACAAGGGCGCGGCGCATCTCGTGCAGGGCAACACCCCGGCGAGTTTCGACGCGGCGCTTGTCCATGGGGTGGACATGATCGAGTTCGACGTTCTGAGCGTTCACCCTGACGGTAGCGGTGAGCTGATGGTCGCTCACGATTACGAGGACATGCGCTCGCGCACGCCACTCACGCTCGAACAGGCGCTCGAGTACCTTGCCGGCGAGCGCTTTGCCGGTCTTGACTTCGATGTCGACGTAAAGCTGCCCGGGTACGAGTTGCGCGTGGTGGACGCTCTGCGCGAGGCTGGGCTCACCTCGAGGACGCTGATCAGTGGCATGTATCCATCCTCGCTTGCCCGCGTACGTATGGCTGAGCCGTCGCTGCGCCTCGGCTGGTCGGTCCCACGCGTCAGGCGCGACTACACAAGCCATCTGCTCACCGCGATCCCGGCCCTTGCGATTCTCACCGGCTATCGGGCGCTGCTGCCACGGCGCGCAGGCGAGGCACTGCGAAGTGGGACCGTGGACGCGATCATGGCCCACTGGCGGGTCGTCACAGGGGCATTGGTCAGTGCGGTCGAGCGCGAGGGTGGCGAGCTCTACGTGTGGACGGTCGACGACGCCGCGCGCATCGCCAAGCTGACCGCACTTGGGGTGAGCGGCATCATCACCAACGACCCGCGCCTGTTCGACGTCAGCTGAGCTTGCAGGTCGCGGCGCTGAACCCCTTCGGGTCGGCGCCGGCGAGACTGGTGTGCCCCGCGCTGGTGGGCATGGTCGTCGTCAACAGCACTGTGTTCGCCTTGCGCCACTGGAAGATGACCTGGCCGCGCAAGGTGAACGCCGACTTGGAGGCGCTCGAGGCGAACGTGAAGCTGCGGCCGGCCTGGCGCGCGAGCTGAGCCGTGCCGACCTTTACGAAGCCTGAGTCCGCTTCCTTGCTGAGATCGATCCACTGATTGGTGGTCGCATCCAGGTATTGAACGCGGAAGCGCATGTACATGACGTCCTTGGCGTTGCCATCGCCGGGCATCGAGCCGCGAATGCCAACCGTGTTCGGCTGGTCCTTGGGGTTGCACACATCTACGGTGCTCCACAGTTCGTGTGAGTGCAGCAGCGCGTGTGTCGGCGTCGGCGCGAAAGCGGCGGCGAGCATGAACGGCGCGATCGACCTCAACGAACCCATACTGTGAAGATAGCGTCGGACGCCCGCAAGTTGCGGGATTGGCTACCGCCTGTGATATCTCCAGGGCATGACTCCCACCAAGGCTGCGGAGATAGTGGAGCTGCTCGGACGCGTGCCGGTGTTCTCGACGCTTGAGCAGGACGACCTCGGTCGCATCGCGCAGTTGGCCGTGCCGCGCAGCTTTGAGCCAGGGCAGATCGTATTCCGAGAGGGCGATGCGAGCGATACGTGCTACATCGTGCGCTCGGGCCGTGCTCGTGCGATTCGCGAGCATGGCGACGGACGCACGATCACGCTCGCCACCTTCGGGCCGGGGGACATCTTCGGCGAGCTGGCGATGTTCGAGGACGAGCTGCGCTCGGCAACCGTGGAGGCGGTGCAGCACACGAGTGTGGTGGCCGTGCTCGGCCCAGACATGCGCAGGCTGATGGTCGAGCATCCGGAAATATCGATGCGCCTGGTCGTCGCGCTCGGACGTCGACTGCGCGAGACCAACGATCGTCTGGCCAAACAGTCCTTTCAGACCGTACAGAGCCGCGTGGCCGTTGTGCTCAGCGAGCTGGTCGCTCAGGCGGTAGCCGCCGGAGAGCCGGCGCGGGAGGTGCTGCTCACGGCTACTCAGGCCGACCTTGCCAAGCTGGCCGGCTCTTCGCGGGAGTCGGCCTCGCGTTTCCTCGCGGTCTTGGAGCGCGCCGGTGTGATCTCACAAGGTCGCGGTCGTCTCGTGGTGCACGATCCGAGCGCACTCGAGGGATATGTCTTCTGAGCGCGAGGTCTCGGCCGGCGGTGTGGTGGTTAACGACGGCCAGGTGCTCGTGATCGTGCCCACCAGGCGGGCCGCCGACGGCTCGCAGGTGCTCGCGCTGCCCAAGGGGCATCTCGACGATGGAGAGACGATCGTGCAGGCTGCCACCCGCGAGGTACGCGAGGAGACGGGAATGGCGGTCGAGTCGGTACAGGAGCTTGGCGAGGTGCGCTACTGGTACATGCGCGATCGGCGTCGGGTCGCCAAGAGCGTTCACTTCTTCCTCTTCCGACTGCTTGGCGGGGATCTCGCCGACCATGACGATGAGGTGTTGGAGGCGCGCTGGATGGGAATTCCAGAGGCGCAGAAGGCGCTCAGCTATGCGGGCGAGCGAGAGATGGTGGCACGGGCGCTGGCCATCTGTGAGCAAGACCGATAGCCTGCGCGTCGTGCAGGTACTCAATTTCTATTCGACGATCTTCGCGGACGAGCTGAAGAAGGGTCGCAAGACGGCCACGATCAGGCTTGGCGACAAGTCGGGCAAGTACCGCAAGAATCAGGCGGTGCTGGTGACGATCGGCTACCAGTACTCGCCTCGCGAGCGGATATTCGAAGCGGTTATAGACCAGGTCGAGGTGATGAAGGTCTCCGAGCTCTCGCCGCGCGACATCAAGCACGACAACCCCGAGTTCCGCCGTCACGAGGAGCTCATCAACTTCCTGGAGCAGATCTACGGACGTTCGGTGTCGACGGACGACATCGTCACGGTCGTGCGTTTCTCCCAGATTCTGGATACGCCGACAGCCATGACCGAAGCGATGAAGGGTTTCGGCGGCGCGCAGAACTAGCTGGGCGAGTGCCTCAGAAGGTGTCTGAAGACCTGCCGGAGGCCTCGAGACACGTTCCTGGCAAGCAGCGCTGGACTCGTTCTGATCCCAACAATGGGAAACAGGTGGTGAAACCGGCCTTCGTTAGGCGGAGGATTGTCGGTGCCAAGCGATGCCCACCAAGCGACAAACAACCAGTCTGAAGAGCCGTACCAGTGCTGTCGAGCGCGATGGGTTTGGGCGTGGCCACGTAACCGATATCCAGCGGGCTCGGATGATCGCGGCGATGATCGACGTCGTCGCCGAGCGCGGCCGCGCGAACGCGACCGTGGCACATGTGGTGGCGCGCTCGGGTGTGTCGCGGCGCACTTTCTATGAAGTCTTCGAGGACTTCGAAGATTGCTTCCTGGCGGCGCTGGACCAGTCGCTTGCGGAGGCCTCTCGATACGTGCTCGATGTCTATGACCCGTCTGAGAAGTGGCAAACACGGATCAGATCCGCATTGGCCGGGACGCTGGAATTTCTCGACGACGAGCCGGCGATGGGACGTTTGTGCATCGTGGAGACGCTCGGTGCCGGTCTCAGGGTGCACCAGCGGCGTCTGGCGGTACTGGACGTCGTGGTCGCCGCGGTGGACGAAGGGCGCAAGCAGTCGAGGTCCGCCAAGGCATTGCCTCCGCTGACCGGCGAAGGGGTGGTCGGCGGCGTGCTGTCGGTTCTACATGTTCGCCTCATCCCCAATGCGAGGAGTGGTCGCGGCGCCGCGCGAGCAAAGGGCAGGGCGCGCGCGAAGGGCCCGGGGCGCACCGGCGAGCGGCCCGACTCTCTGCTCGAACTGACGGGTGCGCTGATGGCGATGATTGTGCTCCCCTATCTTGGCCCGGCGGTGGCCGCCAAGGAGGCAGCGCGCTCGACACCCAGGCGCAAGCCCCCGCGCCGGGGCGTCGGCGGAGATCCTCTGCGCGACTTGGAGATGCGTTTGACTTACCGCACAGCCCGTGTGCTGCTTGCGATCGCCGCCAACCCGAGCGCATCCAACAGGCAGGTTGGAGCGGCCGCGGGGATTGACGACCAAGGCCAGATATCGAAGCTGCTGGCTCGACTGGAGAAGCTCGGATTGGTTCACAACAATGGCGTCGGACAGGTTCGCGGGGCCCCCAATGCGTGGCTGCTGACGAAGAAGGGCGCCGAAGTCGAGCAGCTCGTGGCCGGACAGATACCGATAGGCGCTTGAGCTTGAGCTGCAATTTGCTTGGCACTCTAGCTTGAGAGTGCCAATCTTCCCCTTGACGCGCACAATCTGTTCTATATATTGACCGTGGCCGTTGGCACTCTCGCTAGGAGAGTGCCAATCAGGTCGTTGGGCGCCTTCGCCTCAGGGGACGGCGCCGACAAAGGAAGCACATTCTATATGGAGGTTCTCAGCATGAAACTTAAGCCCCTGGGCGATCGTCTGATCGTACGGGCCATCGAGGAGGAGCAGACGACCGCCAGCGGCCTCGTCCTTCCCGATACTGCCACAGAGAAGCCGCAGAAGGGCAAGGTCCTCGCCGTCGGCGACGGCAAGCTCGACGATGCCGGCAAGCGTATTCCGCTCGACGTGTCCGAGGGCGACGAGGTCCTCTACAGCAAGTACGGCGGCACCGAGATCAAACTCGACGGTGAGGATCTACTCGTGCTGCGCGAGTCAGACGTTCTCGCCAAGGTCGCGTAGAGGGTGGCGCAGCCGGCCATCAGGCCGGCAAGCCGGGCCCCTCGTTTTTTAATCAAGGAGATCTGAATAGATATGGCTCACAAGGAACTCAAGTACAGCTCCGAGGCGCGTAAGTCTCTGGAGGCCGGCGTCGACGCTGTCGCCAACGCCGTGAAGGTCACACTCGGCCCCAAGGGCCGCTACGTGGTGCTCGACAAGAAGTTCGGCGCGCCCACGATCACCAACGATGGTGTCACGATCGCTCGTGAGATCGAGGTCGAGGACGTCTTCGAGAACCAGGGCGCCCAGCTGGTGCGTGAGGTGGCTACTGCCACCAACGACGTTGCCGGCGACGGCACCACGACAGCCACTGTGCTCGCTCAGGCGATCGTTCGTCAGGGTCTGAAGAACGTGGCGGCCGGCGCCAACCCGTTGGCGCTCAAGCGCGGCATCGAGAAGGCTGTCGACCAGGTGGTGGCCAACATCGCCTCGCAGTCCAAGGCGGTATCCGGCAAGGACCAGATCGCACGCGTCGCGACGATCTCAGCCGGCGATGAGGAGATCGGCGACGTGATCGCCGACGCCATCGAGAAGGTCGGTAAGGACGGCGTGGTGAATGTCGAGGAGGGCCAGACGTTCGGCATGGACCTCGAGTTCACCGAGGGCATGCAGTTCGACAAGGGCTACATCTCGCCCTACATGGTCACCGACCAGGACCGTATGGAGGCGACCCTCGAGGACCCCTACATCCTGATCGCCAACCAGAAGATCGGCTCGGTGCGCGACGTACTGCCCGTGCTCGAGGCCGTGATTCAGAGCGGCAAGCCGCTTTTGATCATCGCCGAGGACGTCGAGGGCGAGTCGCTCGCGACGCTTGTCGTGAACAAGCTGCGCGGCACCTTCACCGGTGTGGCCGTCAAGGCCCCCGGCTTTGGCGATCGCCGCAAGCGCATGCTCGAGGACATCGCGATCCTCACCAAAGCAGAGGTCATCACCGAGGAGATGGGACTCAAGCTCGAGAACACCCAGGTGTCTCAGCTCGGTCACGCTCGTCGTGTGGTTGTCGCCAAGGACAACACCACGATCGTCGACGGCGCAGGCGATGCCGAGGCGATCAAGGGCCGCATCAACCAGATCAAGGCCGAAGTCGAGAACACCGACTCTGACTTCGACCGCGAGAAGCTCCAGGAGCGCCTGGCAAAGCTCTCCGGCGGTGTCGCCGTGGTCAAGGTCGGCGCGGCAACCGAGACGGAGATGAAGGAGAAGAAGCACCGCGTCGAGGACGCCCTACAGGCCACTCGCGCGGCGCTCGAGGAGGGCATTGTGCCGGGCGGCGGTGTCGCATTGCTGCAGTCCGCCAGTGCCATCTCCCTCGACGGTACCGAGGAGGACGACGAGAAGACGGGCGCACGAATCGTGTTGCGTGCGCTCGAGGAGCCGCTACGTCAGATCGCCGAGAATGCGGGTCTGGAGGGCTCCGTGGTGGTCAACGACGTGCGCAAGGCCAAGAAGGGTCAGGGTCTGAACGCGGCCACGAACGAGATCGTGGATCTCGTCGCGGCAGGCGTCATCGACCCGGCGATGGTCACGCGCTCTGCGCTGCAGAATGCCGCATCGATCGCCAAGAACATTCTCACCACCGAGGCGATCGTGGCCGAGGTGCCGGAGAAGGAAGGCGGCGGTATGCCCGGCGGCGGTATGCCGGACATGAGCGGAATGATGTAGTCAGACCGATATCGGCGCGTGCGGCGCTCCAGTCGCACGCGTATTCGGTCGATAGTTGTGTCAGAGGGCCCGGCAGGATGCCGGGCCCTCGTAGTAATGCAACCAACTGGTTGCATTACCGGTTCTCCTAGGCACTGTCTTCCGTCGCGTTGCCCCTCGCCTTGCGAGCTGTCGCCTCGCAACCGCACACCGCCGCGCCGCGCCGCGACTATTCGACGGCGGATACCGGCCGTGGACCCTCTCCCACGTACTTCGCCGTCGGGCGAATCAGCTTGGCCTCACGCTTCTGCTCGAGGACGTGCGCGGACCAGCCGGCCACCCGTGCACACGTGAACATCGGCGTGAACAGGTCCGGCGTAACTTCTGCCAGGTCGAGGATCACCGCCGACCAGAACTCGACGTTGGTGGCGAGCACGCGGTCGGGCTTGCGCGCCGTGAGCTCGGCCAGCGCTGCTTTCTCGAGCGCCTCGGCTGCCTCGAAACGAGGCGATCCCAGTTCGCGGCAGGTGCGCCTCAGAACGCGTGCACGTGGGTCTTCGGCACGGTAGACGCGGTGGCCGAAGCCCATCAGGCGCTCGCCGCGGTCAAGCGCCGCCTTGACCCATACCTCGGCATCGCCGGTCTCTTCGACTTCGTCGAGCATCTTCAGCACGCGCGATGGGGCGCCCCCGTGCAACGGCCCCGAGAGCGCGCCCACGGCTGCCGACAGCGCCGCGGCACAGTCCGCTCCGGTTGAGGCAACCACCCGCGCGGTGAACGTCGAAGCGTTCATGCCGTGCTCGGCCGCGGAGATCCAGTAGGCGTCGATCGCCTTGGCGTGATCGGGGTCGACCTCTCCACGCCAGCGGATCAGGAAGCGCTCGGGGATCGATTTGCCCTGGTCGACCTCGGACTGAGGTACGGGCGGTTGGCCGGCGTCGCGCGCGGACTGAGCCACGAACGACAGCGCCATCACCGAGGCTCGTGCGAGGTTGTCGCGTGCCTGCTCGTCGGAGATGTCGATCAGTGCGTTGAAGCCCCACTCGGGGGCCAGCATCGCAAGCGCCGACTGCACGTCGACGCGGTGATCGCCGGAGCGCACGGTCAAGACGTGCGGTTCGGCCGGGGGCAGGCCGGGCTTGAAGTGGCCGTCCACCAATAGGCCCCAGACCTGCTCGTAGGGGACCGTACCGACTAGATCCTCGATGTCGACGCCGCGATAGCGCAGAGACCCACCGGCCCTGTCGGGCTCGGCGATCTCGGTGGCGAAGGCGACGACGCCCTCGAGGCCTGACTGGACTTCATCGGACGGGGAGGATGCGGGCGGCGACTGTGTCGTGACCTCGCTCATTGGCACTCGCTTTCAGGCTTGAGATGACCGGTTGAGTCGACCCCACTGGATTGCACTGGAATCGACCCGGCTGCCTTGTGGGCAGGCTCATATCGTCGCAGGAATCCTCCAGGTAGGCTCCGTTGCGGCCATGGGCCGGCATCGCTGGTCCCAACGAGGAGGAGTGCCGTGAGCGACAGTGACCTGATGTTCCGTCCCGCGACCGAGCTCGCCGCAATGGTGCGCTCCGGCCAGGTGTCCTCACGTGAGCTTGTGGAAACCTCGCTCGCACGCATCGAGCAGCTCAACCCCAAGCTGAACGCGTTCGTCGAGATCGACGGCGAGCGTGCGCTGGCAACCGCCGAGCAGATCAAATCGGGCGATGAGCGCCCGTTCGCCGGCGTGCCGATCGCGATCAAGAACAATCGCCCGGTGGCTGGCTTGAAGGCGACGATTGGCTGCTCGCTGCTGGCCAACCATGTGGCCGATCACGACTGCAACATCACACGCCGCTTCAAGGAGGCTGGCTTCGTGATCGTAGGGACGACCACGTTGCCCGAGTACGGCATCCTGCCGGTGAGCGAGGCACGGTTGTTCGGGCCCACGCGCAATCCCTGGGATACCGAGCGCACGCCAGGCGGCTCATCCGGCGGCGCGGCGGCGGCGGTAGCCTCTGGAATGGTGCCCGTCGCACACGGGAACGACGGCGGCGGCTCGGTCCGAATTCCTGCCGCCTGCTGTGGACTGGTCGGCTTGAAGGTCGCCCGCGGGCGCATTTCGGCGGCGCCCGAACGTGGCGAGGCGCCGCTGGATGTCGATGGTGTGCTTACCCGAACCGTTGGGGACACAGCGGCGATCCTCGACGTGCTCGCCGGCTACGAGCTGGGCGACGCCACCTGGGCGCCGCCCCCTTCCGAGCCGTTCGCGACCTCGGCCGGCCGTGAGCCCGGCAAGCTCCGGATCGCGGCGACTACATTTCCACCGATCGCAGACGCCGTAGTCGATCCGATCTGCGCGCGGGCGGTCACAGATGCCGCGGAGCTGCTGCGCTCGCTCGGTCACGAGGTCGAGGAGGTCGATCCTCCCTGGCGTATCGAGGGTCTCTCTGAGCTGTTCGGCGCCGTCTTCTCGATACACATCGCGCTACAGATCGTCTACTCCGGCATGGTCGCCGGACACGAGCCGAGAGCTGAGGACATGGAGCCGATGAGCTGGGCGATCCTCAAGATGACCGAGAGCTTCAACTCGGTCGTTGGCGTCGGCCTGGAAATCCAGCTGCAGGCGCTCACACGCCAGCTTGTCGAGTTCTTGGCTCCCTACGACGCGTTGCTGACCCCGGCGCTGGCTGAGCGCCCGCTGCCGATCGGCACTCTCGATACGGCCGCGCCCGACCCGATGTCAACTTTCACCCGCTCAGGCCTGTTCACGCCGTTTACGCCGGTTTTCAACGCAAGCGGACAGCCTGGGATCTCGCTGCCGCTCTATCAAGGCGAGGATGGACTGCCGCTCGGCGTGCAGCTCGTGGGCCGGCCCGTGGGCGAGGCCGCGCTGCTGGCGCTTGCATCGCAAGTCGAGGCGGCTGCGCCGTGGGCCGATCGCCGGGCGCCTGTCTCTTAAATGAGACGACCCGCCTCAAGGACGGGCCGTGGTGACGGGGAGCTACCCCGAGAAGACTGATAACGAGAAAACTATAACAGTCGGTAAGGGCGACTAGCTCGAACGGTGGCCGCGGAGAACCGAGCGGTTGCTACCCGCCAGCGCACTGATCCTCACGCTTGCTCTCGCCGTGCGGCCACCGATCAAACTGAATCTTGGCGGAAGGCGGGAGAATCGAACTCCATCCGGGGCGACCCGGACTCACAGCTATCAGTCTGCTCGTGGTCCCAGACCACTTCACCTTCTGTTGCTGACAATTGTACTCTGAGCTGGGGACGGTATTCGTGGATTACCGCCCAGCACTGCCTGCATCGACGCGGGGTCAACACCTAGCGCCTGCGCGTCGGCGACCCTCTCTTTGGCCACCATATTCGCCTCCAGCAACTCGGCCTCGTCCCACGTGATCGGTGAGCTTGTGCCCATCGCTCCTTCCAGCAGCCGCAGCGTGCGCGAGACCATCGGCGTGGGGATCGGCAATAGCGGGCGTTGGCGATCGAGTGAGCGCAAAACCGTATCTAGGACTTCGTTGTAGGTCATCGTCTGCGGGCCGGCCAGCTCGTAGCGCTCGTGGGTCGCGCTGTCGCTGGAATTGCCCAGTACGGCAACCAGGCAGCTGGCCACGTCCTCTGCCCAGATCGGCTGGCAGAGCGCACGACCGCGGCCTGAGATGGGCACCACAGGCAGCAGCGACAGGCGTTCGATCAGTGTCAGCCAGCGGTCGCCAGGCGCATAGACGAGCGACGGCGCGATCACGGTCGAGTGCATGTCCGACTCGCGCACGGCCTGCTCGGCCAAGGCCTTTGCCCTAAACAGGCGAGCGCGGTGGTGGCTGGAGGCGCCGAGCGTCGAGAAGAACACGAAGCGCCGCACGCCGGCGCGTTGGGCCGCCTCAACCATCCGCCAGGTTGCGATCGCCGCCAGCTCCTCGATCGAGCCGCGCGGCTGGTCGCGCGTGGAGGCAGCCAGGTGCACGACAGTGTCGACGCCGCGCATCGCGTTGCGAAACGACGGCGGGTCGGCCAGGTCGCCAAGCGCGATCTGCACGCGCACGCGCTGCGGGCCTAGCCGGCGCGGGTCGCGTACGAGGCAGCGGACGGGCTGTCCTTCTGCGATGAGGCGGCGCAGCAGGGCGGAGCCGACGAGTCCGGTCGCGCCGGTGAGCAGGAGCATCGCCCAAAGCTAGCGGAGTGCGGCGAGAGCCGATGCTCGCCTGTGTGACCTATTCCCAGTGTGCGACTGGGCTGCCTCGCTACTATTCGTCGTCCCGCAACTTGTGGTTCCCCACCAACGAATCGAGAAGGAAGCGAATGGCCTACGTAATCGCTGAGCCGTGCATTGGCACGAAGGACAATTCCTGCGTCGAGGTGTGCCCCGTGGATTGCATCCACCCGACGCCCGACGAGCCCGGCTATGACGCGGCCGAGATGCTCTACATCGATCCGGAGGAGTGCATCGACTGCGACGCGTGCGTCGAGGCGTGCCCGGTGGACGCGTGCTTCGCCGAGGACCAGCTGCCCGACGAGTGGCAGAAGTTCGCGTCGATCAACGCGGAGTACTTCGCCAACGCGAAGTAGGTCTTAGGCCATCGGCAAAGACATGCCGGCGGGCTTTGGGCTCGCCGGTGGCTTTGGTGGGCTCGGCGGGGTCACTTCGACTAGCGGCAGCGTCGGCAGCTCCATCGGCGCCATTGCGATCAGGCCGCGTGCTGCCTGGCGGATCGCCTGCGAGGCCGGGTCGTCCGGGTCCTCGATTACCAGCGGCAGGCCGCTGTCGGCCTGTGCGCGCAACGGCATCGTCAGCGGCACCCTGCCGAGCAAAGGCACGTCCAGCTCGTCGGCCAGCTCCTTACCGCCGCCCTCGCCAAAGATCGGGAAGCGCTCGCCGCTTGGGGTGGTGAAGCCCGACATGTTCTCGATCACGCCGCAGATCTCCAAAGACACCTTGTTGGCCATCTCCGCCGAGCGGCGTGCGACCTTCTGGGCTGTGGCCTGCGGTGTCGTCACGATCACGAACTGAGCTTGCGGGAGCATCTGGGCGAGCGTCATCGAGACATCGCCGGTGCCTGGCGGCAGGTCGATCAGCAAGTAATCGAGTACGCCCCATTCGACGTCTTGTAGGAACTGGCCGAGCGCCTTGTGCAGCATCGGCCCGCGCCACACGACAGCGGCGTCCTCCTCGAGGAAGAAGCCGATCGACATGACCTTCACTCCGTGGGACTCCAGCGGCACGATCTTGCGCTGTGGCGAGACCGGCGGGCGGGTCGCGCCGAGGCCGTACATGCGCGGGATCGAGTAGCCCCAGACGTCGGCGTCGAGGATGCCCACACGCTTGCCGTCGGCCACCAGAGCTGCCGCCAGATTTGCGGTCAGCGTCGACTTGCCGACGCCGCCCTTGCCCGAGCCGATGCACAGCACGTTGGATACCTGGGCCAGCGAGCCTGCCGGAAGGCTGCCGCGCCCGAGCTTCTGCTGCAGGGCCGACTTCTCGCTGTCGCTGAGTACGTCGAAGTAGACATTGACGTGCGTGGCGCCCTCCAGTGCAGAGACTGCCTCGGCGACCGAGGTCTGGAAGTGGCCGCGGATCGGACAACCCGCCGTGGTCAGCGACACCGTCACGTCGACCACTCCGTTCTCGGAGATGTCGATCGAGCGCACCATCTCGAGCTCGACGATCGAACGACGCAACTCTGGGTCGATCACGACCTCCAGCGCCTTGAGGACTTCATCGTGGTTCATGTCTGCTCGCATTCTGCCAAACCGGAGTCGCCGACCCGGACCACCGCGCGCAGCGGCGCTCCTGAGCGGTCCGGCACAGCCGATGGTCAAGGTCGGGTAGACGACAAAAATGCCGCCGGGCGGTAGGGGGACCGCCCGGCGGCGAGGGAGGAGAGGGTGCTTCTACTACCGGCGGGATATGAGGCCGGCAGACCTTCCCGTCCCCAGCCTCTCCGGCCTGGGACGGGGGAAGGGGGTGCTCAGACCAGGCTGAGGATGCGCTCCTGCACCTTGTTGGCCAGATCTTCGCCCTCGCGCTGGACACGACGTGCCTCGCGCTCGACGCTGGCACGCGTCTGGCGTACCTCACGTTCGACGCGTACGCGCGTCTTGCGTACCTCGCGCTCGAAGCGATTGCGAGCCGTGTTGCCGCGGCGCTCGAACTTGCGCAGCTGCGCGTTTGCCTTTGCCGGACTGGCGTAGCTCTCGATCGTGTCGTTGACGCGTGCGAGCACCTGTTCACGCGCGATCAATGCCGCGCCGACGGGGATCAGCACGGCGCGCTCGGCGTAAGAGCCGACCGTTGGGTTCTTGACGGCCGTCGTGGAGCGCTTGCTGGAGGCGCTGGAAGTGCTTGCGCGCGACGTGCTTGCGCGTGCTGTGGTCTTCGCTCTCGCGCTCTTGGGGGTGGCGGCGCGGCGCGGCTTGGCGCTACTTGCTGGTGTTGATTGGGCTGTTGCCATTTGGGAGAGGTTCTCCTGATTTGGGGGGCACACTTGTTCTGGTCGGTACGACTTTAGCACCGAACACATGTTCCTAACCCATGCTGAAAGGATGGTTACACGCCAATCTCAAGTTGGCGTGAACACGCTGTAAAGAAAAGCTATGAAACCTCGAGGCGACCGCTCCGAGGCCCGGGAAGGGCCTTCAGCTTGGTAGCAGCGGAACGCGTGTTCGTGTCAGCCACGCCGACGGATCCTCCAGCTCGCTCATGCTGGGGAGCATCTCGGCCGAGCTCCAGGCGAGCGTCAGTGCGCTCGGGCCGGCCTGCGCGACGACCTCGTCGCAGAAGGAGCGTCCGATCTCGTATTGGCGCATCTTCATCTCCAAGCCCAAGAGCTTCTCGAGGATGCGCCATGGCCAGCCGCGCTCGCGTCGGCGGCGGTTCATCGCGACGCGCATGCGCTCCATAGTCGGCAGCTCTTCAGCGCCGACGGCGTCCATCACGTGCTCAGCGTGGCCCTCGATCAGCGACATCGTGGCCTGCATGCGCTCCACCAGCGCCCAACGATCCTCGCCGATCCCGACGCGCAACAACTCGCCGCCTCGCAGCCGCCCTACGAGCGCGCGCAGGTCAGAGGGATCGGGGACTTTTGCGATGGCGCCGAGTTTGACCCCGACCTGCATGCCGTCGATCAGCTCCCGCAGCATGCCACCGAGATAGTCGCGCAGCCACGGGGCGCCACCGAACTGGACGGCATGAGTCACCTCGTGGATCGCGACCCAGGCGGTGAACTCCTCGCGGTCGAGGCCCAGATTGCGGGCGACCTGAGCGAGGTTCGGCGCCAGCAGCAAGAGCCGCGGGGGCTGCTCTGGGTCAAGCAGCGCGATGTCGTACTGGCCGAGCACGCGCTGGGAGAGGATCCCGGTGATCGCACCTACCTGTGCGCCCAACAAGAGTTGGGTGATCGAGCGCATCGCCGGCGCGAGTGGGCCGCTGCCGCTGCCGAGCCGCTTTGTTAGCGGGTCGAGCAGTGGGCGCATCGTGGCGATGTTGGCTTCGATCCAACTGGGACGGTCGATCAGCTCCAGCGTTGGCAGGTGCTCCGGGGGTTGCAGGCCGGTGTAGGCGCCGACGCGCGCGGCAAATCGCTCGGCCAGCGACTGCACTCCGCTCGCGTCCGAGCCGAGGTACGGCGTGCCCCCAGCGAGCATCTCGCCGACGCGCTGCGCCACGTTCCAGTCGACACCGTCCATCCATAGAGCGTACGCACTCGTATGCTTGGCCTGTGCCTGCCTCTCGAATCGAGCTCTTCGAGCGTGCGGCCGCGCGCGACGTGTTGGCCTGGCTGCGTCTGCTTACCGATCCGAGCGACTCCTCGGCAGTGGTGCGCGCGCTTGGGCGTCCGCCGATCGAGCTGCGCCAGGTGGACATTGCGCGCGTGGTGCAGGTGGCGCGTAAAGCCAAGCTGGACATCGTGGCGGCGCTCGGGCCGGCGATCGAGTCGCCGCAGATGCCGCCTGAGGCGCGCGAGCGGATCGAGCGCTTCCAGGCGTTGCACGAGGAAGCGAGGATCGCCTTCGAGGTTTTGCGCCCGCGCCTGAGCTGCAGTCCGCAGGAGTTGGCGGCAGAGTTGACGGCTGCCTCTGAGGCAAGGCTGCTCGGCGGCGAGGAGATTTCGCAGACGCGCGCGCAGACGCTCCAGGAAACGGTTGAGCTGATGCGCGAGGAGGTGCTCGGGGGTGCCCTGCGCATCGCTGGACGTCTGGGCGAGCTGCGTCTGGATACCGATCTGGACATCTCGCACGGCGTCGTGCGCTACCTGGAGCTGGTGAAGCTCGCGGCGCTCAAGGATCGTCCGCCTGGCCAGAGTCTTGGCGAGGCGCTTGCCGACATCAACCAGCGCCTGCTCGCCGCTTGCACGCCGCTACAGCGCGAGATCTTCCAGACCTCGACGCTTGACGAGGCGCTGCTTGCCAGCGAGCGTCAGGAACTCAAGCCAAGCTCGGCTGGAGCGAGCGAGCTCGAACCAGGCGAAGGCCGCTCAGGTGGGTATGCGTCCGACGAGCATGTGCAGCTCGAGCGAGGGGGCACGCAAGTTGCGCCCAAAGTCGCCGTCGCCGCGCCTGCGCTTGGAGCGTTCGCGCGTCGCGAGGAACCTTCGCTACAGGCTTTCCTGCCCAGGCGGGGCGATGGAGTTGTGCTCTCAGCGTCCGACATCGACACATACCGCGCCTGTCCCCTGCGCTACAAGCTTGGACGCGTCTTGAAGATCCCCTCGGCGCAGACTCTGCACCAGCGCTTTGGAATCGCCGTGCACCAGGTGCTGGAGCGCTACCACGCAGCCGAGCACACGACGATCGAGCAGATGATGGAGTTGTTCGAGAGCTGTTGGCGCCGCGGTGGCTTCGGCGACAGCAACCGGGAGCGAGAGCTGCACGTGAAGGCTCGCGCGGCGCTCGTGCTCTACCACCGGCGCCTGGAGGCCCACGAGGCCGAGCCGGCTTGGTTCGAGCGTTCCTTCTCATTCAAGCTCGGGCCCCATCACCTACGTGGGCGTGTCGATCGCGTCGACAAGCTTGCCGACGGGGCCTACGAGCTGATCGACTACAAGACCTCGCGTCCGAAGACGGCGGAGCAGCTTGCCGACGACGTTCAGCTCTCGCTTTACGCGGTGGGTGCGCGTGAGTCCTGGGAAGTCGAGGCCGAGCGTCTCTCCTACTACTACGTGCTCGACGACCTCAAGGTCCCCGTCCCCAGCGCAGAGATGGATCCCGATTGGATCGCGCGTGTCGTGGCCGAGGTCGGCGAGGCGATCATGGCGCAGCGTTTCGAGCCGACGCCTTCGCCGAGCGTGTGCGGGCTGTGCGACTATCGCATCGCTTGTCCGGCTTGGGAGCGATAGACCTGGGCCTTGCTCGCCCTGCCCAGATTTCTTTGTTGCAGGAGATGACCCTGCGGACAGGTGCAAAGGATGCACATGGCAGAGGAGATCTTGTGGATAGGAGATCTGTGGCTAGGAAATCCGAGTTATGCAACTGGTCGGTTGCATAACTCGCTTTCGCTGCGCTTTAGGCCGAGTGGATAGCCTTCTCGCGAGGATGAAGAGAAGGGTCTTGAAGGGAGGGGCGGACGCGCATGTGCGCAAAGGTGCGAGCGCTTGCCTGCCGGTGCTTTCGCTGCTTGCCGCAGGGCTGATCGTCGGCTGTGGTGGAGGGTCGTCCTCAACGAATACCGCATCGGTGCCGAGCTCTCCTGCGGCTGCGCCTACGCAGGGCAGCACCTCGAGCGTCGACGCCGTCGCTTATATCTCGCACACGCCGATCTCCAAGGCGAGCTACCAGCATTGGTTGGCGGTCGAGACGGCGCTTGGAGCTGCAGGCTCTCCGGCTCATATGGCGCTCGGTTTCCTGATCACCTCCCAGTGGGTGGTGGGCGAGGCCGCCGCGCGCGGCGTCAGCGTCTCCGAAGCCGAAGTCAAGCAGCGCTTCGCCCAACTGGTACACGAGAGCTTTCCCAAGGCCGGCTCCCTGCAGAAGTACCTTGCCAAGTCCGGGGAGACCGAAGCCGACCTGCTGGCGCGCATCAAGGTCGAACTACTGGCCTCCAAGATCGCCACGAAGGTCACCGCCGGCAAGAGCAGCGACCAGCGCAGCGCGCTGTTGACCGCCTTCGAGAACAGCTTCCGTGAGCACTGGAAGAGCTACACCAGCTGCGAACCCGGTTATGTGATGGAAGACTGCAAGCAGTACAAGGGCAAGCCGGAAGACCTCACTGCCAAAAGCTCCTCCGGCAAAGCCTCGAGCTCCGCGGCATCGTCGAGCGGCTCCTCCTCGAGCTCCTCCGACTCGAACGCCAGCGGCGAGGTCTACACCGCGCCTGGGGCTTTCTCGATCTCCAGCCCCGACTTCGAACGCAATGGTGCGATCCCCGTCTCCTACACCTGTGCCGGTGCGGGCACCTCTCCCGCGCTTTCCTGGCAGAAAGTGCCGGCCAAAGCTGCCGAACTCTTCCTGTTCGTGATCGACGACAGCTCCAGTAGCTCGGAAGGTGGCATCCGCTGGGTGGTCGGTGGGATCGAACCGAGCTCCACCGGTGTTGCCGCCGGCAAGGTTCCAGCCGGTGGCATCGTCGGCACCAATACCGCCGGCAAGGCCGTCTACTCGCCGATCTGTTCCGCCAAGGGCAAGAGCGACACGATCGAGTTCGTCATGTACGCGCTCTCCAAGAAGCTCCAGCTCTCGCCAGGCTTCCAGCCAACGAGCGCAGAGGCGCAATATGGATCGCACAAACTGCTGATGGGCTCAGCCGCCGTGACCTACGGGATCGCCTCACGCTAAGACGGTCTTCAAAATGACCTGCACGCTGGATACCACTTGGTGTGGAGCTGGGAGTACTTTGGTACCTAACCTTTACCTAGGTCTTTTGCAAAGGGGGTGTTTCCCAGATCATTCAAAGATGAGCCGTACACACCAGCTTGCATGACCCATGAACTCCCGCCGCAGAGCCTCATTTTGAAAGGTTCTGACTAACTCTCGATCCCCCGCTGGCGCAAGAAGCGCTGAAATTCCCGTGCCAGCAGATCCCCCGAAGGCAGGTCCTGCGGGCTGATCTCGGCTTGCCCGTCCTCGACGGCGCGCTGCTCCAAGCGGTCGACGAAAGCTTGGATGTCGGGATCCGATCGCACGGCTAGACCCACTTGGCGCTCGTACTCGGCGGCGGCTTCCTCGAGCTCTGTGACATCGACCGAGACCCCCACCATCAGCTCCAGCTTGCGCAGCAAGGCGAGCGCGGCCTTGGGGCTGGCGGCGGCAGCGACATAGTGGGGCACGCTTGCCCAAATGCTCGCCGACGGCAGCCCCGCCTGGCCGAAACCGGCGTGCAACACGCCCACGATTCCCGTCGGACCCTCGTAGCTGCTCGCGCTCAGGGCGAGCCGTGCCATCAAGGCTGGATCGGAGGCAAAGCCGGTCATCGTCACCGGCTGTGAGTGGGGGACGTCGGCGAGCAACCCTCCGAGCGTCACCACCAACTGCACGTCGAGCGCTTCGGCGAGGTCGACGATCAGCGAGCTGAACGAGCGCCAGCGCATCGAGGGCTCGGTGCCCTGCACGATCACCAGGTCGCGGTGGGCGCGCGGAGCGCGTGCTTCGAAGATCTCGACCGAGGGCCAAGAGATGACTCGCGCCTGGGTCTCGTCGATCTTGACATGCGGGCGGTTGGCCTGGAAGTCGTAGAACTCCTCGCTGTCGATCCGCGCGAAGCGGTGCGCGCCAAGTGCCTGCGCGAGGAAGCCCGTCGCGGTCGAGGCGGCGTCGCCGGCGTCGTTCCAACCCTGAAACGAGCACACCATGGCCGGGGCCCGCAGGCCGTCGGGGCGACGATCCCAGATCAGTGGCTGCATCCGACCCACCGTACATCATGGGCACCATATGTCCCCAACGCACACAGGAACTACAGCCGCCGCCGGCGGCGGCCGCGCACTCATCGGCACACCCGCCGATCCGGTTGGATCCGTCACCGTGCATGGGCTTGGGAGCGGCGCGGAGGCGGCTGACACCCAGACGATCGCAACCCTGCGTGCCGGCGATGTCGTGGATGCGGTGTTCGCGTGTGTGCGCAAGGAGCGGCTCATCACCCGCTCCGGCGACCCTTATCTCACAATCGAGCTGCGCGACCGGTCCGGCAGCCTCTCCGGCAGGGTCTTTCGCGACGCCGACCTCTACGCAGGGCGCTTCGAGCGTGGCGAGCTCGTGCGGGTGCGCGGGCGTGCGGAGCTGTTTCGTGAGCAGCTGCAACTCGCGGTCGAGCAGATCGCTCGGGTCGAGCTGACCGATGAGGATGCTGCACGCTTCCTGCCCGTCTCCCATCGCGATGTCGAGGAGCTGGAGGGCTTCTACGAGCACCTTGCACGCGAGGTGTTCGACCCAGGTCTCAAAGGATTGCTGCAGCGCCTGCTGGACGATCGCGAGCTGCGTGCCGAGCTGCGCCGCGCCCCCTGCTCGCTACCCTCCGCCGGACCGGGTCGCTCCTCCTCAGCGCACCACGCCTTCCTCGGTGGGCTGTTGGAGCACTCGGTGGCGGTTGCCACGCTGGCAGTCGAGCTGTGCGCGGTGCACCCGCGCCTGGATCGTGACCTGTTGCTTTGCGCGGCGCTCGTGCACGACATCGGCAAGACACGCGAGTACTCCTACGGCACGGAGATCGTCCGCACGGAGGAGGGGCGCATGCTGGGCCACATCGAGTTGGGGCTCAGATTGATCGCCACCCACGCCCCTACGACGTTGTCCAGCGAGCGACGTATGGCCCTCGAGCACTGTGTGCTCTGCCATCACGGCGCCGAGGGCGGCGGCGCCCAGCGCCCGGCCTCTGTCGAGGCGCTTGCCCTACAGCGGCTGAACGCACTCGATGCCGGCGTAAAGGGCGCCTTCGAGCAGGGTCTCAGCCGCTGACCATTCGCTGAGAAACCCTGCGGAATCGGTCAAGTCTGCATCCGAGGATGCCGATCATCAAAGCGTGGGGGATCGACCTACGTCAACCGGTGCATCCGTGAGCGAGCTCTCGCTGCTGCGTCCTGCCGTGGGGCCGCCCGAGTCTGCTCGCAGCGGCACCATCCAGCGCGACGCGTTGATGCAAGCGCTCGCCGACGGCCGTCCCGGTCGTCTGATCGGCGATGTGGTCGTGGATCTCGGCTTCGCCACGCGCGAGAAAGTCGAGGAGGCCGTGGAGATCGCTCGGGCCCAAGGCAAGCCCACCGGCCAGATCCTCGTCGAGCAGGGCATCCTGCGCCACGACCAGCTGGCGCGCGTGGTGGCGGAGCGCTTTGGCCTCGAATACATCGATCTGTCCGTGTACGAACTGGACATGGGCGCCGTGAACCTGATCGACATGGAGGCGATCCGTCGCTATCAGGCGGTGCCGGTCGGGTTCCTGGAGGACGGCACGCTGGTGCTGGCGATGGCGGACCCAACGAACGTACTGACGATCGACGACATCGCGATGCTCACAGGCAGGCGTGTTCGCTCGGCCTCCGCTTCGATCGAGGACCTGAACATCCTGATCATGCGCCTCTCGCGCGTCGAGCAGTCCGTCGAAGAGATCGTCGAGGAGGACGACAGCGACAGCGAGTCCGAGTTCGTCATGGACGAGGCCGACAAGGACGCTCCTGTCGTCAAGCTCGTGCACTCGATCATCGCCGATGCGATCGAGCAGGGCGCCTCGGACATACATATCGATCCGGGTGAGGGCGACATGCACGTCTCGTTCCGCATCGACGGCGTGCTCTCGCTGACCTCGACACTCAAGCGCTCGATGGCCACGAGCATCATCTCGCGCATAAAGATCATGTCGGAGATGGACATCTCGGAGCGACGTGTTCCCCAGGATGGGCGCTTCGCTCTGACGGTCTCCGGGCGCCGCGTCGATGTGCGCGTGACGACGCTGCCGCTGGTCTACGGCGAGGGCGCCTACCTGCGCATTCTCGACAAGGGCGTGGCCGTGCGTGGCCTGGAGTCGCTTGGCATGCAGCGCACCGAGCAGGATCGCTTCGCCTATGCGATCGCGCGCCCCAATGGTGCTGTGCTCGTCACCGGCCCGACCGGTAGCGGCAAGTCGACCACGCTTTATGCGGCGCTCGGCGCCGTCAACGACGGCAGTCGCTCGATCCTCACGATCGAGGATCCCGTCGAGTCGCGTATCGCCGGGGTCAAGCAGATGCAGGTTGCACCCAAGGCCGGCATGACCTTCGCGGGCGGGTTGCGCGCGATGCTGCGCGCCGACCCGGACGTGATCATGGTCGGCGAGATCCGCGACCGCGAAACTGCTCACATCGCGGTAGAGGCCGCGCTCACCGGCCACCTCGTGCTCTCGACGCTGCACACCCGCGATGCCCCGAGTGCGCTTGGGCGTCTGATCGACATGGGCATCGAGCCGTTTTTGATCTCGTCGGCGATCGACTGCGTCGTGGCGCAGCGACTCGTGCGCACGCTCTGCCCGCACTGCAAGCGTCCGAGCAAGGCACCTGAGTCCTTGCTCGCCGAATATGGGCTATACGAGTCCGAGGCTTTTGAGCCGGTCGGCTGCACGCGCTGCGCCACGACCGGCTACCGCGGGCGCATGGGCATCTACGAGGTGATGTCGGTCACCGAGGAGGTTCGCTCGCTCATACTGAGCCGGGCCTCCGTTGACGACATCGCGGCCGTCGCCATGAGCCAGGGGATGCGGCGGATGCGCGACGACGGTATCGCCAAGGTGCGCGCCGGTCAGACCTCGATCGCCGAGATCGAGCGGATGACCACCAGCATGATCTGAGCTTGTGGGCTGGGCTTCTCGGGAGGTTGTTTGGAGGATAGGTTCGTTCCCTCAGTGTTCGCGTGCCGGTTTTGTGAGGTTCCGCGGCGATGTTGAACCGCGCGTGGTGCCGGTCGGTTTCGCGGGCGTTTCGTAGGTGCCTGGCACCGGCGGAATCAACAACGAGACTTCGAGCGGCCCCTTCGGGAATGCTTCAGCCGTGAACGAGTACGCGTGATATAGGACGCCGTCGAACAGCATTTCGCCGTGCTTGGGGATCGAAAGTGGCGCCGGGCTCGCGCTGCCGAGCAGCAATTGCTTGTCTTCGTAGAGGAACGCCTGCACACCGGCAAAGCGCTGCGCGAGGATCACATAGCCTAGGTCGTCCTGGACCGACAGCAGGAAGTGGCCGACGACGCGTCCGTGAGCGTTGCGCACGTCGCCGCGGATCGGCGCCAGCACGTGCGGCCCGCCGACGTCGGCGACGAGCTTTTCGTCCAAGGTGGCGCGTACGCGCACGACGTGCAGCGTGCCTTCGAAGAACTTCACGATCGCGGCTCGTGTGGCGGTCGGGTTGTCGGTCGCGACCGCTTCCTGAAAGGGACGGGAATTTTCGAAGTCGCGCACAACAGCGCGCGTGGCGGCTCCGGACTGCTCCTCACGGTAGATCCGCTTGGCCGTCTCGCCGATTGCGTCGATCGCCGTTTCCGCGGACGTGGGTGCGCATGTTGAAGCTGGTGGTACTGGAGCGAGCACGAACACGCGCAGCTTCTTCTGCGGGAAGCCTGTGCCCGGGAACGAGTAGACGACGTAGCGCTTGGCCTTATAGGTGATCTCGCCTTTGTCGGGGATGCTGCTTGGCCCGGGGCTGCTCGAGCCGCCGAGCGAGCGTCCGCCGGAGCGCGCGAACACCTGCGCTTCGGTGATGGCATACAGCGTGCCGGTATACCCAAAGACGCCCTCCTCCGCGGCCGTGACCGTGCCGATCGTGCGCCCTTCGAGGTTCCTCAACGGGGTGCTCACCGGGGCAATCCCGTTGGCACTGCCGTATTCGACGAACGTGCGTCCGGCGAGGCTCACGCGCACGCGCACGAGCTGGCCGCGCAGCAACGGCCCCAATGCCTTTCGTGCCGCGGCTGGATTGTTGTCTTGGATGGCTGCGAGCAGCGCCGGCGAGCTGGCCACCCTTTCGGCGGCCGGCAAGGCGATCCGCCCGCCCGAGAGCTCGCGATAGACGTGTTCGGAGATCGTCCCGAGCGCTCTTGCAACCGCGTCCGCGCATTGTGCCGAGGCCAAGGGAACCGTTGGCAGGGTCGCCGAGGCGCTCCTGGCGCTCGTGCCACAGCTGGTGAACGCGAGCGCCAAAACAGCCGGTACCGCCAGCAGAAGCGCCCTACGGCGTTGGGGTCTAAGTGGATGGGGCCAGCGAGGCTTGGCCGGATGGATGGCACGCATCCGGCCAAGCGTACGCCGCCGACACAGTCAGTCGGTTAGATATTTCTTAGGGCGTGTCTCAGGACGCCTGCATGTCTTGCCGCGGCCGATCGTCTTCAGGGGTGCTGCGTTCTCGGCACACGGCTCGGCGCTGCTGTGCCCCGGCCACGTATGCGTAGCTCGCGTCCCCACTCGTGGAGCTTGTGCCCGGACGCCATGCTCGCGGCGCCCGGGCACAGGCCTTTGGCCGTTATTTCTTCTTGGCTTTGCCCTCCGCTTTGGCTTTCTTGCCTTTGGCTTTGCCGTGCTTGCCCGTCTGCTTGTCCTTCGACGGGAGCGGCGTCGCCGGTTCCAGACGCGTGCCGCCCACGTAGGAGATGGCGGGGCAGTGCAGCGGGCGGCCGAGGTCGAACGGACCTGAGATCGCCTGCGTCGGGACGGTCTTTTCGAGGTAGATGTCGGTGACCGTCAGGAGCGGGTCGAGATGCGGTGCGGCGCACAGCGCATTGCCGATCGAGAACTGGCCGGTGATCGTCTCCCAGCCGGCCTTGGTCGAGCCCTCGCAGTTGTCCGCCCAACCCGGCAATTCGCCGCCGCAGGAGAACGTATCCGAGAGTGGCTGGTTTGTTGCGTTGCTCGTGACGAGTGGCGCTGCCTCGAAGCCGGTGAGCGGCACGTTCGACTGCAGTTGGTAGCCCGTGATCGGACCGTTGCAGTAGAACGTGTAGCGAACCTGCACTTCTTCGCTGCCCAGTTCGGGCGTTCCGGCCGATATGTGCCCGGAGCAGGTGAGGTTGTTCGGGCTTCCTTCGATTCCGACGGCTTCGGCGCTAGCCGAGGCGACGATCGCCATAGAGAGGACGATCGAGCCCACGATCGCGCCGAGCCAAAGGGAAGCTCGTTGGTGGACGGGTCGATGTGTGTGCAACGGGGGTCTCCGTTCGTTGTTTGACATGAAGGCGGGGGTTCAGCCGCCGGGATGCGACGCCGGCGTTCCCGGACCTGAGAGATCTGGGAGCGGTCGGTGCCGCGGTTGTGTTGATGCGGCCTGGGCCGCCTTCTTGGCCGTGGAGGCGGTGTTGGCCGCCTTTCCACTTGCGCCGTAGACCGTTGCCCCGAATGACACGGTTGCTTGGTCGTTGGCATGGCCCAAGGGGAGGACTCCGAAGAGCAG
>DATHMQ010000071.1:0-5799 GCA_035486935.1 Solirubrobacteraceae bacterium | reverse complement strand
GACAGGCGAGCAGGTCGAAGGGGGGGCAGGCGAGCCCACGCTGGCCGAGGTGGCGTCGCGCGCAGGGGTGTCCGCTCCCACCGTGAGGCGTTGGGTGAAGGAGGGGCTGATTCCCCAGTACGAGGGCAGCTGGACTCCGGCAGCGGCAGCACAGGTGCGCATCGTCGGGCGTTTGCGCGAGCGCGGGCACACGATCGAGCAGATCCGCCGCGCGAGCGAGAGTGGGCAGTTGGCTGGCTATGTGCAGGGCATGTTCGCGCCGCAGGAGGGTCGCTACACGCTCAGGCAGGCCGCGCGCGAGGCTGAAATCGACGAGCAGCTGATCGAGCGCATCTACATGTCGCTCGGCCTCAGCACGCTGTCGGTCGACGCGATCACCGAGGAAGACATGGAGATGCTGCGCTACATCGCGGCGATGCTCAACTCCGGCCTGCCCGAGGTCGCATTTCTGCAGCTTGCGCGCGTGTACGGGCAGACGCTGGCCCAGATTGCCGACGCCGAGGTGCGGCTGATCCACATCTACGTGCACGAGCCGATGATGCGCGAGGGTATCCCTGGGGTGCAGATGGCCGAGGCGATGGAGGGGCTCGCCGGCGAGCTGTTGCCGTTCGCGGCACCGTTCATGCGCTACCTGCACGGGCGCTTTCTCGGGCACTTCATCGAGCAGGACGTGATTGGCCACATGGAGGCCGAGCTTGCCGGTGGCGTCCCCGAGGAGGGGCGCATGCGCGTGGTGATCGCCTTCGCCGACCTGGCCGGCTATACGCGCCTGACCGAGGAGCGTGGCGACGAGGAGGCCGTCGGCGTCGTGGAACGCTTCGTGGAGGCCGTGCAGCACTCGCTGCCGATCGACGCGCGCGTGATCAAGACGCTCGGCGACGAGGTGATGGTCATCGGTGCCGACGCGCTCGCGCTCACGCAGTGGGCGGTCGACTTCCAGGCGGCGCTTTCCCCAGACGTGCCGGCCCCGCGCATCGGCATCCACACTGGCGATGCGCTCTATCGGGACGGCGACTACTACGGGCGCGATGTCAACCAGGCGGCGCGCGTGGTTGCCAGGGCCGCCGGTGGCGAGGTGCTGGTCACGCGCCAGGTGGTCGACGCCGCTAGCGGCGTCGACACCGCGCGCGGCACAAGCGGCTTGCGCTTTGAGCTGATCGGTGAAATCGGCTTGAAGGGCTTCTCCGAGCCGGTCGAGTTGTTCCACGCGTTTCCACGGGAGGAGTAGGAGCTCGCCGATGGCAGGCCCGTGCCCTGAGTGTCGACGAGCTGGGCGAATCGTGACTGTCGCCGAGGTCGGGTAGCAATGACCGCCGCCGAGGTGCGCGAGTGCGTGCGAGCCGGTGGCCTGCTTTCTTCGGGTTACGGCTTCGTAGCGATGCTCTCCGGGGGACGCGACTCGGTCTGCCTGCTCGATGTTGCGGTCGCGCTGCGCGGTGCGGGGCAGGTGCACGCGCTGCATGTCAACTACGGGCTGCGAGCCGAGTCGGATGAGGACGAGCGCCACTGCCGCGAGCTGTGCGAGCGGTTGGGGGTGGGGATCGAGGTGGTGCAGGCGAGCAGGGCGGAGCAGGCCAGCGGCAATCTGCACGCGTGGGCGCGCGAGCTGCGCTACGCGGCGGCGCACGAGCTGGCGCAGCGGCTGGATGAGCGCCGCGACGCACAGGGCGGCGGATCCTTAGCTGGTACGCCGCCTGTCGGGGAGGCTCCCGCCGCCGAGTTCTATGTGGAGGGGGACGGTGTCTCAAAACACGATGCCCCGCCCGCGCGCGCGGGGCATCGCCCTTTTTCGACTTCGATCGCAACAGGCCACACCGCCACCGACCAGGTCGAGACGATCCTCTACCGCCTTGCCGCTTCGCCCGGGCGTCGGGCGCTGCTCGGCATGGCCGCGAGCGAGGGACGGATAGTGCGTCCGTTGTTGGGGCTGACGCGCCAGGACACTGCCGCTTACTGCACGGAGCTGAAGCTCGCATGGCACGAGGACTCAAGCAACGACAACCCGCTCTACGCTCGTGCCCGCGTGCGCCACGGGCTCGTCAAGGCGCTCGACGCCGTGCACCCGGCGGCGCAGGCCAACGTCCTGCGCACCGCCGCGCTCTTGCGTGAGGAGACCGAACTGCTCGACGCTTTGGTAGACGCCGAGCTGGAGGCGGGCGCGAGCATCGCGATCGAGCGTCTAAAACAGCTGGCGCCCGCATTGCAGCGGCTCGTGGTCATTCGTCTGGCCGAGGAGGCAGGTGGCGAGTTTGCTCCGCGGGCCGGCGAGCGCGTCGACGAGATCCTTGCGCTCGGCGCGCGCGGCGGTCGCGCGGAGCTGCACGTTGGCGGCCTCGCAGGCGCGGTGATCGAGGACGGTGAGCTGCGCATGGTCGCGATCCAGCCGCGCGAACAGCGCCCGCCGCACCCTTCCACGGGGACTCACCAAGGAGGACGGGCGGGCGAGTGTGAGGCTTCCCCCGAGCGAGGCCAAGCGGACGCCGCGGATCCTGACTGACAGGGCCCGTGGGCGGCGCCGGCCCGGTGGTCAATACACTCCCTCACGTGGGGCCCATACCAGAGCGTGTCGCTGCGGCGGCCTCCGAGGCGACCTCCGAGGTGGGCGAGGTGCTTGTCGCCGAGGAGGATCTGAGCCGGCGCGTGCGCGAGCTTGGCGAGGCGATCTCACGCGACTACGCCGGGCGTCCGCTGCTGCTCGTCGGCGTGCTCAAGGGCGCCGTCTTTTTCTTGAGCGACCTCATGCGCTTCATCGACATCCCGGTCGAGGTCGACTTCATGGCCGTCGCCTCCTACGGCTCGGCGACCGATTCCTCCGGGGTGGTGCGCATCCTCAAGGATCTCGACGTCGCGATCGAGGGCCGCGACGTGTTGATCGTCGAGGACATCGTCGATTCCGGGCTCACCTTGCAGTACCTGTTGCGCAACCTCGGCTCGCGCAATCCCGCCTCCCTGGAGGTGTGCGCGCTGCTGACCAAGCCCGACCGCCGCAAGGTCGATCTGCCCACCCGCTACGTCGGCTTCGAGATACCCGACCGCTTCGTGATCGGCTACGGACTCGACTACGCAGAGCGCCACCGCAACCTGCCGTTCGTTGCCGTGCTTGAGCGTTAGAGGACCTATGGGCACGGACTTCCATCCCAATAACTCAGCCGCACGCGAGCCGTGGCGCATCCCGTCCCGGCGTGTGCGCGCGTGGTCGGAAACGCCCGGGAATTCAGGCCTCTCGTGGTACGCTGATGAACTGGCGGTCGGCACCTCCATTGTCGTTGGCGGCCAGGATCCAAGCCCATGAGCCGATTCTTCAAGAGCGCCGCTTTCCCGATTCTGATCGTGGTCGTGCTCGCCTTCTTCATCTCGAAGGTGTTTGTCTCGCCTGCCCAGAAAGGGCCTGAACACACCTACAGGACGCTCGTCACCGAAGACATTCCTGGCCACCGTGTCAAGTCGGCAGTCCTGAAGGTCAAAGACAACTCGGTCGCGGTCACGCTGAACTCGACCTACAAAGAAGAAAAATATGAAGTCGGGTTCGTCGACCAGCAGGTTCCCAAGCTCGAAGAAGAACTGAAGAAGGCCGGCACCAAGTTCAACGTCGAATCCAACAAGACGAGCATCTGGCCGTCGCTGCTCACGTACCTGCTACCGCTCGTCCTGATCCTCGGCTTCTGGTTCTTCCTGATCAACCAGGTCCAAGGCGGGGGTTCGCGCGTCATGTCCTTCGGCAAGTCGCGCGCCAAGCGTCTCTCCGCCGACTCCCCCAAGATCACGTTCCGTGATGTCGCCGGGGTCGACGAGGCCGTTGAGGAGTTGCACGAGATCAAGGAGTTCCTCGAGAACCCAAAGAAGTTCCAAGCGCTCGGCGCGCGAATACCAACCGGCGTGCTGCTGTACGGCCCTCCGGGGACGGGCAAGACGCTGCTCGCCCGCGCGGTGGCCGGCGAGGCGGGCGTGCCGTTCTTCTCGATCTCGGGCTCAGATTTCGTCGAGATGTTCGTCGGCGTCGGAGCCTCGCGAGTGCGCGACCTGTTCGAGCAGGCCAAGCAGAACTCCCCCTGCATCATCTTCATGGACGAGATCGACGCCGTCGGGCGTCACCGTGGCGCCGGTCTCGGCGGTGGACACGACGAGCGCGAGCAGACGCTCAACCAGCTGCTCGTCGAGATGGACGGCTTCGAGGCCAAGGACAACATCATCATGATCGCGGCCACCAACCGGCCCGACATCCTCGACCCGGCGCTGCTGCGTCCCGGCCGCTTCGACCGCCAGATCGCCGTGGATCGCCCCGACCGCAAGGGTCGCTCCAAGATCCTCGAGGTGCACACGCGCGGCAAGCCGCTCGCCAAGATCATCGACATCGACGCGCTTGCCGGCCAGACTCCAGGCTTCACCGGCGCTGACCTCTCCAACCTCATCAACGAGGCCGCGCTGCTCTCTGCCCGAATAGGCAAGCGCGAGATCGGCCAGGAAGAGCTCGAGGAGGGGATCATGCGCGTGATCGCCGGCCCCGAGAAGAAGACGCGTGTGATGAGCAAGAAGGAGCGCCTGATCACCGCCTACCACGAGATGGGCCACGCGATCGTCGGCCACTTCCTCGAGCACTCAGATCCCGTTCACAAGATCTCGGTGATCTCGCGCGGCCAGGCGCTTGGCTACACGATCTCGATGCCCCAGGAAGACCGTTTCCTGACGACGCGCGCCGAGCTCAACGACACGATGGCAATGACGCTGGGCGGTCGCGCCGCCGAGGAGATCGTCTTCGAAGAGATCACGACCGGCGCCTCCAACGATCTGGAGAAGGTCACCGCGACCGCCAAGCAGATGGTGATGCGCTTCGGCATGTCCGAGAAGCTCGGGCCGCGCGTGTTCGGCCACGAGCACGGTCAGCCGTTCCTCGGCCGTGAGTTCTCGACCGAGCCCGACTATTCCGATGAGATCGCACGCGAGATCGATGACGAGGTCAGGCGCATGGTCGAGTCCGCTCACCAGCGCGCCAAGACGATCCTGACCGAGCACAAAGACGACCTCATCAATCTTTCTGAGATTCTTGTCAAGCGGGAGACAATCGAGAAGGAGGAGTTTCTCGCCTTGCTCGACGGCAAGAACGAGGAGGAAGTGTTCGGCGCCGAGGAGGCCCCGGCGCCCGACCTGCCGGTTCCGCCGGCGCAGGCCGACCGAGCCGGTCGCGAGGCGCCGCGTCCGCTGCCGCGCCCAGGTTTGGCCGGTGGCACAGCCGATATGACAGGGTCGGATCCCAGCGGACCTTCTCTCACCTGAGCTTGCTCTATCGCATCATGGGGGTGGTCAACGTGACCCCCGACTCGTTCTCCGATGGTGGCTTGTTCTTGGACGAGCAAGCTGCTGTTGCGCATGGTGTTGAGCTTGTCGAGCAGGGGGCGCATGTCCTCGATGTCGGCGGCGAATCGACGCGCCCGGGGGCTGAGCCTGTCGCTGTGGAGGAGGAGCTGCGCCGGGTCGTGCCGGTGGTCTACGGCTTGTCTCAGCGTGTCGGCGCGACGCAGATCTCAATCGATACCTCCAAGGCCGCTGTGGCACAAGCCGCGGTTGGTGCCGGCGCCACGCTTGTCAACGACGTCAGCGCGCTGCGTGCCGATCCCGAGATGGCTGGTGTTGTTGCCGCAAGCGGCGCCGATTGCTGCCTGATGCACATGCTCGGCTCGCCACGCACGATGCAGAGCGATCCTCGCTACGAGGACGTAGTTGATCAGGTGAAGGCGTTTCTGGAGGAGCGCATGGCGTTCGCGGTGGGGGAGGGAATCGCGGAGCACCGCATCCTGCTCGATC
>DATHMQ010000070.1:0-7985 GCA_035486935.1 Solirubrobacteraceae bacterium | reverse complement strand
CACACGCCGACGGGCAGTGCGTGTGAAGCCCTTGGCGCGATCCTGTGGGAACCTCGATTGGTCGCTCACGGGACCTACTTCGCTGGGTCCGTGGCCCGATCCTCTTCGACAATCCGATCCTCTTCGCCGACCCCATCCTTTTCTGAGCTCTCCAGCTTGTTGAGGATCTCCAGCGCCTCGGCGCGCAACGCATCGTTGACCGCCTCGTAATCCTCCTGGGAGAGCTTGCCGGTGCGGTAGTCGAGCTCGGCGTCGCGGATCTCCCTGTACTTCGCCTCGCGCTCGGCCTCGAGCTCGGAGCGCTTCGGCGTGTCTGACTCGTCCGGCTTGCGCGCAATCAGCAGCGGCCGGCTCACGACCGCCATCACCGCGGCCAGCAGCATCAATGTCAACATCGCCACGAGGACGCTCATCTGTGGGCTCGGACGCTGTTCACAAACACGATCGCCACGATGATCGGCATCATTGCGATCCGCACTGCGCTAGGCGCGCGCCAGGCGCCGTGCGGCACGGCTGCGGGCTCGTACGCTGACGCGTGCTCGCACCGTGCTCGGAGCGGGCCATAGCGCGATCAGCGCGCCGCAGGCGACGATCGCTCCCCCGATCCAGATCCACATCACAAGCGGTGAGACGATCAAGTGGAATTCGGCCGGCGGCGGCGAGCGCATGTATTCGCGCGCCATCACCGCGACCGCGATCATGCCCTCGTCCGGGCGCACCAAGGGGATCGTTTTGTTGCCGATTTCGATAATCCGCTTCAGGCGCGGCGTGTCGATGTCCGGCGCGATCGCGCTCCATATGTCGCGCTTGATGCCCCCGTCCATGCCCACCTGGCTGACCGGTTGGCCGCCGATCAGATGGGCCACCGAGCCCTGAGCGGGTTCGCCGGAGTCGTAGAAGTCCTCGGCTGGGGTCAGCGTGGTGACGTGCTTGCCTTGCTTGGTCACGTCCAAGACCGCGCCAAGGCTGAGCGTGGAGCCTGTGTGCACGGGGTCGTACTTTGGTGTCACCGAAGCGGTCGGGCGTACATAGCGCACCGTGTAGGCGCCTACTTTCGTGGACTGGCCTGGTGAGAGGCTCAGCTCGGATGCGTGTTGGAAGGATGAGGAGGCCGCCACGCCCACGAACAGCACGGCGATGCCGATGTGCACGACATAGCCGCCGTAGCGCCTGCGGTTGCGTTTCACGAGCGCAAGTAGCGCCAAGGGCACAGGCTCGCCGGCGATCGCGCGGCGCACTCGCACCCCGCGCCAGTACTCCTGTCCGACGCTGCCCAAGACGAAGGCGGCACAGCAGAACATCGCCAGCGCAAGCGGTTTGCTGTCGGCCACGCCCGTGGCGAGCAACACCGCAAGCGTCGCCAGGGCGAACGACAGCGGTATGACGAAGTTGCGGCGGGCGTTTGCGAATGTCGCCCGGCGCCAGGCGATCACCGGGCCGATGCCGCTCAGCAGCACGAGGATCAGGGCGAGCGGCACCGTGTAGCGGTCGAACCAGGGCGGGCCTACCGAGGCCTCGTGACCGGTAAGCGCCTCGGAGATGAGCGGGAAGTAGGTGCCCCAGAAGATCACGAAGCAGAGTCCGACTAGCACGATGTTGTTGGCCAGGAAGATCGACTCGCGCGAGAGCAGCGAGTCGAGGCGATGCTCACTGCGCAGCATGTCTCGACGCGAGCTGACGAGGTAGATCGAGCTGAGGATCAGCACCCCGATCAGGATCACGAACGGCACACCGAGCGTCTGTCCACCGAAGGCGTGGATCGAGCTGAGGATGCCGCTGCGCACGAGAAAGGTGCCCATGATCGCGAGCGTGCCGGTGGCGAGCACGAGTGAGACGTTCCATACCTTCAGCATGCCGCGCTTCTCTTGGATCATTAGCGAGTGGATGAAGGCCGTGGCGCACAGCCAGGGCATGAGCGAGGCGTTCTCGACCGCGTCCCAACCCCAGTAGCCGCCCCAGCCGAGCTCGGAGTAGGACCAGCGCGCGCCGAGCATGATGCCAATACCGAGGAACAGCCAGGCGGCCATCGCGAAGCGGCGTGTCGCCTTGATCCACTCGGCGTCGACTTTTCGTGCCAGAAGGGCGCCCATCCCGAAGGCGAGCGGCACGATGCACAGCGTGTAGCCCGAGTAGAGCATCGGCGGATGAATCATCATGCTCGGGTGACGTAGCAGTGGGTCTAGACCCACGCCTTCGGCCGGTGCCGGGTCGGTCGTGGCAAACGGCGTCGCGTAGAAGACCATCAGCGCGATGAAGAAGCCGCCGAAGCCGAGCAGGATCGCCGTCGCATAGGCGCTCACGTCGCGCATGCGCTTGCGCGTCAGGAACAGCACCAAGGTCGACCACAGCGACAAGAGCCAAGCCCACAGGAGCAGCGAGCCTTCCTGGGATGACCACACGGCCGCCGCCCTGTAGAACGTGGGCGTGGTCGCGCTGGAAGTATCCGCCACCGTGTTGAAGGAGAAGTCGTTGCGCAGGAACGCAAGCTCGAGCACCGCGAAGGCGACAGTGAGGATGCCCGCGAGCGCGTACACCGAGCGTCGCCCTGACTCCGAGAACTCGGCTCGTCCTGTTCTGACGCCGTAGATCGAAGCGCCGATGCCATATGCGCACACCGCAAGCGCCAGGATCAGACAGGCACCTCCGAGCTGGGCCATCAGTAGATCTTGGTCTTGCTGGGGGTCACCGTGTACTTCGACGGACACTTCGTTATCAGCGAGTTGCGTTCGCCCACATAGCTGTCGCCCTGCTTCTCGACCGTCACGATCACCTCGCGCCCTTCGCGGAAGGGATCGGGCACCGTACCTGTGTAGCTGAGCGCCACCGAAGCTTCGCCGGCACGGTCCTGCACGCTGAAGTACAGCGTGTCGCCTTCGTGTCGCACAGAGCCGGACTTGACCTTGCCCGTCAATTGATACATGCGTCCGGCGACCCCTTCGTGCACCAACTGACTTGGTGTGACGGTGGGACTGGCGGCGCTGAAGCTGGTGTAGATCAGGGCGCTCGCCAGGATCACGGCCGCGCTCAATGCGACCACCAGCCGCACCCTTCGCTTGCGTGCGGGAGTCATCGGCCGCTGATTATCTCAGAAGCGGCCCACACGACGTTCCAGCAGACACCGCGACTCCTCGAGGCAACCGAGGAAATAACGACGCGACAGCGAAACCTTTGGGTGTCCCGCGCGTCTTAGAGGTAGAGATCAATGCGACAGAGCCTTCTCCATCCACTCACCGCCTGGCGCCACCACGAGATTCCGCCGGCCGCTCCAGACATCGCTGTGAAACGCATGCGCGACGCAGGCGGCCCGATCGACGAGGCCTGCTACCCCTGCGCGTGCGGGTGCTTCTTCATCGCGCCTGTCTCGACCAGCGTGTCCTGCCCGCACTGCGGCAGGACACAAGCCTGGTAGGGGAGGGACTGCCCTTCAGTTTTGACTTTCTTGGCCGCGGGGAAGGTCCTGGAGCAAGCGGAGCAAAATCAAGGGCCCGCCACCCGTGTGGCGTACCAAGTACGCGAGCGACCGAGGACGCAGCTCCGCGCCGCGTCCAGGGCCTTACCCGCTACTTGATGTGCATCCCGCTGATAGCACGGGAGATGACCAGCTGCTGGATCTCGGCTGTGCCCTCGAAGATGTCGTAGATCTTCGCGTCGCGGTGCCAGCGCTCGACCGGGAACTCGCGCGTGTAGCCGTTGCCGCCGAGGATCTGGATCGCGCGCTCGGTCACCCATACGGCGACCTCGCCTGACTTGAGCTTTGACATCGAGCCCTCAGCGTTTTCGAACGGGACCTGGTTGCGGCCCATCCACGAGGCGCGCCACACGAGCAGGCGGGCGGCGTCGATCTCCATCTTCATGCGTGCGAGCGTGAAGGCAATCGATTGGTTCTCGATGATCTTCTTGCCGAACTGTTCACGCTCCTTGGCGTACTCCAGTGAGTACTCATAGGCCGCGCGCGCAATGCCCAGCGCTTGGGATCCGACTGTGGGCCGTGAAGCCTCGAAGGTAGCCATTGAGGCGTTGGACTTGTTCTTCTTGCCCTCCCTGGCACGCGCGAGGCGTTCGTCGAGCTTCTCCTTGCCGCCGAGCACGTAGTTCTCGGGAACGCGACAATCGTCGAGATACACGTCGGCTGTGTGCGAGGCGCGCAGACCGTGCTTTGAGACCTTGGCGCCTTCGGAGATGCCCTTGACTTCGCTCATCGGTACCACGAAGGCGGCGTGACCGCGGGAGTTCAGCTCGCGGTCCACAGTGGCGATCACGACATGCACGTCGGAGATGCCACCATTGGTGGCCCACGCCTTCTGGCCGTTGAGGATCCACTCTTTGGTGGTCTCGTCGAACTTGGCGGTGGTGCGCAGCGCACTCACGTCCGAGCCGGCGTTGGGCTCGGAGGAGCAGAAAGCGGCGACCTTGATGTCATCGGGCGTGCCGAAGCAGCGCGGGATCCACTCGCCGATCTGCTCGCCGCTGCCCTGACCGAAGATCGCAGCCACCGCAAGCGCCGTGCCCATGATCGCCATGCCCATACCCGCATCGCCCCAGAAGAGCTCTTCGTTGACGATCGGCAAGGTCAGTCCGGTCGGATCGGCGAAGAACTGAGCCAGGCCCTCAAAACCGTAGAGCCCGATCTTGGCGGCCTCTTCGATGATCGGCCATGGGGTCTTCTCCTTCTCGTCCCACTCGTGCGCGGCGGGGCGCATCACGTCGGCGGCAAAGCCGTGCACCCAGTCGCGGATGTCCTTCTGGTCCTGGCTCAGTGCCATCGAGAAGGCAACCTCTTTGCCGGCGGCGCTCGTGATCGCCTCGACGGCGGCCTCGGCGGCTCCGGTCGCCTCGTTGGCGGTTACGTCGGTTGCTGACATGGGACGAATGCTCCTTTACTAGCTCGATGGAGTGGCGCGGCTGAAACTGGATAGCCGACATCCGACTCTCCCGCCGGATCCGACTTCGCCCGGATCTGGGTCCGGGACCGACCACGGGCAACTCGTGCCCGTAACTCGACGACTAAATCCTAGCAAAGCGTAAACGGTTGTCAAATACAAGATTGAACGACGTTTACTTTCGCGATATAATTGTCCGAGATGGCTACTGCTCCCAGCTTCCGAGAGTCAGCCGCGTCGACGCGTATGTCGCGTCGACGCGAGCGCGAGCGCGAGATCCTCGCCGCCACGAGACTGCTGTTCGACGAACGCGGCCTACAGGACGCACCTATCGAGAGCATCGCGCGCGCTGTCGGCATCAACAAGGCATTGATCTATCGCTACTTCTCCTCCAAGGAGGAGCTGTACGTGCTCACCCTGTCGAGCTACCTTGCCGATCTCGCCGAGCTGCTGGAGGAGGTGCCCGCCAAGCTCGACCCGGTGGCCCGTCTGGAGGAGGGTTGGCTGCGCTACACGAGCTTCTGCCTGGAGTATCCGGCGTTCCTCGACTGCGGCCTATCGCTGATGCGCCGCTCCGCCGAGGACTTGCGCGAGAGCATCTCCGACGCCATCTGGATTCGCCTCGGCCAAAACATGGCGGCCTGCCTGGGCAAGCTCTCGCAGATCCTCGCCGAGGGTGCCGCACAGGGCGTGTTCAGCGTTGAGGACCCCGACTTCACCGCCAACCAACTCTACGCGCAGACACTCGGCACGATGCACCTCGCGCGCATCGGCGTGGGCGTGCGCACAGTGGGTGGAAACATCCCCGAGCCGTTCCCCATCGAGCCGGCGCACGTGCAGCGCGCCTGCATCGACGCGGTACTCGCGTCCGTCGGCGCGCGCCGCACCTGAGTTACGAACTAAATCGCTAATCCCGATCCGATTTGCGGTGTTAGACTCGGAGCCATCTTCATGTCTTCGATGCAGAAAGTGGCTATGCGCAAACGCACTCTTCCAGCTGTCCTGTCAACCCTCGCAGTCCTCGGCGCCGTGCTCGGAGTGGCGGCCTGCGGGTCATCGGGCGGCGGCAAAGAAGTCACGCTCGTGGCCTACTCCACGCCGCAGGGGGCCTACACGTCGCTGATACCGGCGTTCAATGCCACGAGCGAAGGCAAAGGAGTCACGTTCAGTCAGTCCTATGGGCCATCCGGCGAACAGAGTCGCGCCGTGGCCGCCGGCCTGAAAGCCGATGTCGTCAACTTCTCACTCGAACCGGACGTCACACGCCTGGTGAAGGCTGGGCTCGTCTCCTCGGACTGGAACAAGAACGCGACCCACGGCTTCGTCACCAACTCGGTGGCCGTGATCATCGTGCGCAAGGGCAACCCCAAGCACATCACCGGCTGGAGCGACCTGGCCAAGCCGGGCATCGAAGTGATCACGCCCAATCCCTTCACCTCCGGCAGCGCGCGCTGGAACATCCTCGCCGCCTACGGCGCTCAGATCAAGGAAGGCAAGACGCCCGCCGAAGCGCAGGCTTATCTACAGACCCTGTTCCACAAAGTGGTCAGCCAAGACAGCTCTGCGCGCAACGCTCTGCAGACATTCCTCGCCGGGCGCGGCGACGCCCTGATCGACTACGAGGACGAGGCGATCACCGATAAGAAGAAGGGCTCACCGATCGAATACGTGATCCCCAAGGCCACGATCCTGATCCAGAACCCGATCGCCGTCGTCAGCGGCGGCAACACCGCCGCGGGGCAGAAGTTCGTCAACTACCTGCTCTCGCCCGCCGGTCAGAAGATCTGGGCCGAAAATGGCTACCGCCCCGTGATCGAAGGAGTCGCGAGTCCCGGCGAGTTCCCGACACCGGCCAACTTGTTCACCATCGAAACACTCGGCGGCTGGACCAAGGTGGACAAGGAATTCTTCGAAACGGGCACCGGCATCGTCACCAAGATCGAGCAGTCGCTGGGGGTCTCGACAGCCAAATGAGCACCGGCTCGGCATCTGAGGCACTGGCGCCTCTCCCCGCCCGCCGGCGACCCTCACCGGCCGGCGGGCGCCTGCGCCGGCACAGCGGCAGTGCGCTCGGGCGTGGGCTGCTGGGCGTGTACCTGTCGGTGCTCGTCCTGCTCCCTTTGGCAGCGCTCTTGGCAAGCGCTGCCAAAGGCGGACCTTCGGCCTTCTGGCAATCGGTCTCGAGCCCCGAGGCCGTGGCCGCACTGAAGCTCACGCTGATCGTCTCGGCGATCGTGGTCATCGTCAATGCGTTGTTCGGCACACTGATCGCTTGGGTACTCGTACGCGACGAATTCCCCGGCAAGCGCGTTGTCAACGCGCTTATCGACCTGCCCTTCGCGCTACCCACGATCGTGGCGGGGGTCGTGTTGCTGGCGCTATATGGAAAGGGCGGCCCGGCAGGCGTGGACATTACGTTCACGCGCGCCGCGGTCGGTCTGGCGCTGTTGTTCGTTACGTTGCCGTTCGTCGTGCGCTCGGTACAACCGGTCTTGATCGAGCTGGACGGCTCCATGGAGGAAGCCGCGTCCTCTCTGGGAGCAAGCGCTTGGACGGTGTTCCGACGCATCGTGCTGCCAAACCTCGCGCCGGCGATCCTCTCTGGCGTCGCGCTCTCCTTCGCGCGTGCTCTCGGGGAGTTCGGCTCGGTGGTGCTGATCTCTGGCAACCTGCCCTTCAAGACCGAGGTCGGGGCCGTCTACATCTTCAACCAGGTCGAGAACGACAACGTCTCGGGCGCCGCCGCCGTGTCGGTCGTGCTGCTTGTGTGCGCACTGCTCGTTCTGGGCGCGATGAGTTGGCTGTCGCGAAGGATGTCCGCTCATGTCCTCTAGGGCTTTCGCTCCGCTCGAGGCCGGCGCCTTCGACGCGACTGAGAAGACCGGCATCGCCAGGGATACGTCTGTGCGCGTGGCTCCCCCACCCGGAACGCGCAGACACTGGACAGAGAGCGCCGGTACTGCGCGGACAAGGCGCCTCGGCTTGCGCTTCGTGGCGCTGTTCTACCTGCTGGCGCTGCTCGGAGCGCCGGTCGCGATGATCTTCTACCGCACTTTCGAACATGGGCTGGCGCCCGCGTGGAATGCGGTGACGCAACCGAACGCG
>DATHMQ010000069.1:0-18792 GCA_035486935.1 Solirubrobacteraceae bacterium | reverse complement strand
CCAGGTCAAGATGACCGCGATGCCGCAGATGGTCGCGCTGTTCAACGGCGTCGGCGGCGGCGCGGTGGCGCTGATCTCATGGGTCGAGTTCCGCCATTACGGCTCGACCTACGGCTCGCACAAGCTCGCGGGCGGCCTGATCGAAGTCGGCGGCCCGCCGACGTACGTGGCGATCTTCTCGGTGTTCGCGGCGATCGTCGGCTCGATCTCCTTCTGGGGCTCGAACATCGCCTTCGGCAAGCTCCAGGAAGTCATCCCCGGACGCCCGATCTCGCTCGGCTCGGCCCAGCAAATCGTCAACCTCGTGCTCCTGATCCTGGTGCTCGCGGCAGGCATCGACCTCATCTCCGGCGCCCATTCCGAACTGCTGTTCATCGGCATGCTGATCGTGGCAGCGCTACTCGGCAACGCCGTGGTGCTACCGATCGGCGGCGCAGACATGCCGGTCGTGATCTCCTTGCTGAATGCCTTCACGGGGCTCTCGGCGGCGGCCACCGGCATGGCGCTCAACAACCCGGCGCTGATCGTGGCCGGCATGATCGTGGGCGCCTCGGGCTCGATCCTCACCAACCTGATGGCGACCGCCATGAACCGCTCGATCCCTTCGATCGTTGCTGGTGGCTTCGGCGGCGGCGGCGCCGTCGAGGGGGCCGAAGGCGCCGGCGAGCATCAGGGCACCGTGCGCTCCACCAGCGCCTCCGACGCGGCGATCCAGCTGGCCTATGCCAACCGCGTGGTGGTCGTTCCCGGCTACGGCATGGCCGTCGCCCAAGCCCAGCACGCCGTACGCGAGCTGACCAAGGAGCTCGAGGCCCGTGGCGTGGAAGTCAGCTACGCGATCCATCCGGTCGCGGGACGCATGCCCGGGCACATGAACGTGCTGTTGGCCGAGGCCGACGTGCCCTATGACCAGCTCAAGGAGATGGACGACGCCAACCCGGAGTTCCAGCGCACCGACGTGTCGCTTGTGATCGGCGCCAACGACGTCACCAACCCCGCGGCCAAGAACACGCCGTCCTCGCCGATCTACGGGATGCCGATCCTCGAAGTGTCCGACTCCCAATCGGTGATCGTGATCAAGCGCTCGATGAACCCTGGTTTTGCCGGCATCGAGAACGAGTTGTACTTCGATCCGAAGACGTCGATGCTCTTCGGCGACGCCAAGTCGGCTGTGAGTGAGATCACAGCCGAGCTGTCGTCTCTCTGACGCTCGATCGATAGAGAAGCGCCGTTGCTCTCGGGCACGGATAGCTTGGCTTCTTCCAGATCGATTGCGTCGCTCTCTCACATATGCGGAGCGCCGTCGGCATGCGTAGGCTTGGCCCAGCTCAGGCAAGTTGGTACGTGATGCAGACAATACAGACATTGTCAAAAAGGTACTACGTATATTAGACTCAAGTGAGGAGAAGGGTACTCACATTGGTTTGAGGGGTCTGGTATTTCGGCACATCGCCGGGCAGTTTTCGGTCAATCGTGGTTCGTGCCAATCATCGGTGCGCTGGCCTGTACCGCGTCCTTCTGTGGGGTGGCGTTGTGCGTTGGCGCCAACGCCGACTCCTTGCCGGCGGCCTCACCGGTTGTCTCGACGCGGACCCTAGCGCGGGCCGCGCGGGGTCCCGACCCGCGCGATCCCCGCGCGCACGTGAGCATCGTCGGCGGACAGAGCGCTTCGATAGCGAACTTTCCCTTTCAGGTTGCTCTGTACGACCCTCAGACAGGCTCACCGTCCGCGGGCTTCTTCTGCGGCGGGGTCATCATCGATGCCACTCATGTGATCACGGCCGCTCACTGTGTCTCCGGTGGCGCCCACCAAGTGGCCCCCTCCGCCGGCATCGAGGTGCTCGCCGGCTCCACCTCACTCGATCAGCCGGCCGCCGGCAGCGTCCGCGACCCGGTTCAGTCCAGTGCCGTCGATTCCGGCTATGACCCGCTCGACAGCAACGACGACATCGCACTGCTCACGCTCGTCCATCCACTCTGGTCGGGCTCGATTGCGCCGACTGTCAACGGTGTCAACACGATCGCACCGCTGGCACCCGACCCCGGTGCGGCGTCGATATATGCCAATCCCAACGCGAGCCCGGCGGCCCCAGCCACGGCCAGCGGCTGGGGCGATGTCGAGTCGGCGCCAGGGCATGCGCCGAGCTACCCGACGAGCCTGCGAGCTGTGAAGCTGACGCTCGTCTCCGAATCGACTTGCGAAGAACAGTATGCGACGATCGAACAGCCGATCACCTCGAGCATGATCTGTGCCGGTGGTGGTAGCGCTCGCGTGGACACTTGCTACGGAGACAGCGGTGGACCGCTCCTCGTCGACGCGGACACGCCGGCGCGCCCGCCGCAGGACTACGTCCTGGCCGGACTCGTGGACTTTGGCAACGGTTGCGCTCAGCCTGGCTATGCGGGCGTATACACGCGGGTCTCGAGCCCAGGGATCGTGCACTTCCTCAGCTCTGGCGTAGGCAACGTCGTGGCACCGGTCGGCATGCAGGCCAAGCACAAGAAGAAGCGGCGCAAGAAGCGCGATCGCCGCGGCGTTCACTAGCGACCCTTCCGCGTCCTCTGGGACACTGGGAGTGTGATCTCTCGAGAAGCGGCAATCGACGCTCTGCGCACGAACGACTTCGACCTCGTGGTCGTTGGCGGTGGGATCACGGGCGCCGGGGTCGCGCTCGACGCCGCGGCACGCGGTTACAGCGTGGCGCTCGTGGAGCGCGCCGACTACGCGTCGGGCACCTCCAGTCGCTCCAGCAAGCTCGTGCATGGTGGTTTGCGCTATCTGCAGCACTTCGACCTCGGTCTGGTGCGCGAGGCGTTGTTGGAGCGCCAACTGATGGTCGCGCTGGCACCGCACCTGGTGCATCCGCTGCCGCTTGTCGTGCCGGCTTTCGACGGCGTTCGACCCGACCGGCTGATGGGGGTCGGGCTGAACCTGTATGACGTGATGTCGGTCGATCGCGAGCGCCTGCGCACACGCCGCTCGCGCAGAAACCGGGGCGAGCAGCCGTCGCGAGGCGAGCAGGCGTCCGGCGAGTCGGGCGGTGCGGCGAGAAGGACGGCTGTGCTAGAGCAGGGAGAGTCCTGGAGCCCTGAGCGTCATCGCGTCATCTCAGGCGAGGAGGTGCTCGAGCTGCTGCCGGCGATGGCTGGCCGCGAGCCGACCAGCGGATATCTCTTCTACGACTGCCAGACCGACGACGCGCGTCTGGTCCTGACCGTGCTCGGCGAGGCGGAGCGCTTCGGGGCGTTGTGCGCGAATCGGATCAACGCGACGGCGCTGCTGGAGCGCGACGGACGGGCCTGTGGCGTGTGCTTGTGCGACGAGGAGAGTGGCGAGCGCTTTGAGGTGCGGGCCGAGAACGTCGTCAACGCGACCGGGGTGTGGGCCGATGAGCTGCGACCGCGAGAGCTGCACGACGAGGCCGAGCTGCCACAGATCAGACCGAGTCGTGGGACTCACATCACGCTGCGCCACGAGGACCTGCCGCTCGTGGCAGGCGCGATCGTGCCGGCGGGCTCCGGCCGGACGATCTTTGCGCTGCCGTGGCTCGGGCGCACGCTGGTAGGTACCACCGACAACGACTACGAGGGCCCGCTTGCGCATGTGCGGCCCTCCGAGCAGGACGTTCATTATCTCCTGGCTGCGGTCAACGAGTTCTTTGCGACCGATCTCACCAGCGAGAGCCTTACCGGTGCCTACGCAGGCGTGCGCCCGCTGATCTCGACCGGCGACACAAAGAAATCGGTCGACATCTCGCGCAAGGCCGAGCTGTATGAGACCTCCAGCGGCATGATCACGATCACCGGTGGCAAGCTCACGACGTGGCGGCGGATGGCCAAGATGGTCGTCGACCGGCTCGTGGAGCGCGAAGCGCGCGACGCCCCGTGCCGCACCGCCGAGATTCCGCTCGGGCAGGCCGTCGCAGTCGAGGATCTTCCGCTGGTGCAGGGACTCTCCGAGGAGGCCAAGGCAGCGCTTGCGGCACGTTACGGGTTCGGGGCGCACGAGGTGCTCGCGCTGATCGCGGACAGACCAGAACTTGCTCGGCCGATCGTTGCCGGACTCCCGGACGTAATGGCCGAGGTCGCGATCGCCGCCCGTCGCGAGCAGGCACGCAGTGTCGGCGACGTGCTGCTCAGGCGAACCCGGCTCGGCTTGCTCGCCGCGCGCGAACTGCTGGCCGATGCCTCAGAGGCCGGGTCCCCTGTCAGGCGTGTGGCCGCACTACTGGCAGACGAGCTCAGCTGGAGTGAGCAGCGTGCCGCCGAGGAGGTGGAGCGCTTCCTGGAGGAGGCCGGCGCGGAGGGCATCCTTGGCCTCGGCTAGGGTATGAGGCGCAAACGGGTGCTGGTCGCTGTCCAACGCGACCGGACGCCAACCGCCCTTACCGACGAACCAGGAGAAGATTCATATGACAGTGCTCGACCGCTCCGAGCTGCAGGCAAGTCCGCTCGCCGATCTGCACCTAATCGCAGACCAGATCGGACTAGAGGGCTTCAGGCGCCTGCGCAAGGCTGATCTGATCGATGCGATCCTAGGTGAGAAGGGATCTGCCGACGGCGACTCCGACGCTGGCGAGCGCGACGGTGACGGCGAGACGCCTGAGCGTCGCCCACGCGCGCGTCGCCCCTCACGTTCTCGCCGCGCGAGTTCGGCGAGGAAGCCAGTCGAGAACGAGGATGAGCAGGAGGAGCAACCTGCCGCAGAGAAGCCTGTTCCCGCTCGGCGCACGCAGAGGGGCCAAGGTGGGCGCGCGCGTGGTGAGCGCGAGAAGTCCGAGGATGGCGAGCGCGTCGCCGAGGGAGCGGTCGAGGTCATGGGCAACGGTTCCGCCTTCTTGCGGGTAGCGGGGCCGGAGCCGTCCGACGGGGATGTCTACATCTCGGCCGCTCAGGTGCGCCGCTGCGAGTTGGTCTCGGGCGACTGCGTAGGTGGACCGGTACGTACGCCGCGGCGCTCGGAGCGCTACTGCTCGCTCCTTCGGATCGACACGATCAACGGCGAGCCGGCAGACTCGGTGAGCGAGGGCACGCGCTATGACGAGCTCCCGGTCTCCTACCCAAGCGAGCGGCTTGCCTTCGACTCCGAGGATCCGACGCTGAAGGCGATCGAGTGGCTGACCCCGCTTGGTCGCGGCTCGCGTGCGGTGATCGCCGGCGGTGCGCGCTCGGGCAAGAGCGAGACGCTGCGCGGCGTACTTGGCGCGCTTGCCGGACGCGAGGGCCTCGAGCTCTCGCTCGTGCTCGCCAGCGCACGCCCGGAGGAGCTCGCCGATTGGCAGCAGGGACCTGTGGCGCCAGCCGTGGCGCTCACCTTTGCAGCCTCGCCAGAGGCTCGGGCGCAGGCGATCGAGCCGGTGATGGAGACGGCAAAGCGGATTGCCGCGCGCGGCGGCGACGCGATCGTGTTGATCGACGGTCTGGACGGACTGCCGCCCCACAGCGCGCGCAAGCTGCTGGCGGCAGCCCGCAAGCTCGTCGATGGAGGCTCGTTGACGGTGATTGCAACCGCCGCAGAGCCACTTGGCGGCGAGACGACGGTCATCGTTTTGGACGCTGTACGCGCGAACACCGGCAAGCTGCCGGCGCTCGACCTCGTGAGCAGCGGCACCCTGAAGCCGGAGCTGCTGGTCGGCGATGATGGCGCCGAGGCGATCACCCGCGCTCGGGCTACTGCTGCCGAGGGGTAAAACTCTGGGCGGCCTAGAGGGCCACTGAGCAAGCGAGACAAGGACGCAGCGAGCGCCGTGTGCTCTGCACACAAGCGAGTGAGGACGCAGTATCGCGCAGCTCAGCGGCCCTCTAGCGTCGATATGCGACCCGGCCCCACGAGGGCTCGGGCGCCAGCTCGATCGGCTCGCCGGAGCGATCGTGCTGCACGTAGACGAAGCTGCCGGTGTCCTCGATGAAGGCGAATGTCAACTCGCCCTCGTTGACGCGCTGATCCAGCCACGCGCCGCGGAACACCAACCGGCGCAGCCAGTGCACGAGCGAACGCTCGGCCGGACCGACCAGTTCCGGCCAGCAGTCGTTGACGTGCTCGCCAAGCGCCGAGGCCGGGTCCTGGATGTCGCCATTGACTGCAAGGTTGACGAGGTCCTCAAGCTCGTCATCGCCGAGACGTCCGCCGACGAAGCCAAGCTTGAGGGCGGCCTGCTCGCAGCGTTCGCTGAAGTCGCGTTCGTTGAAGGTGAAGCGCAGATCGCCGTATTCGAGGACGAAGTCCTCACCGGAGTTGTAGTTGCCGCGACGTGTCTTGTCCATGGGTATAAGTTTCGTGGGAGGGGATATGGGCGCGTAGCGAGTGGACTGGCCTTGAGTCCTCATCGGCCGTAAGCCGTCGAGATCATATGCTGGCCTCCTGCCCGTCCGCTGTGCCTGCACGCGATATTGCATTCAACGGATACGAACGCCAGGCGGGTGCCGAGCGTTGGGGCCGCGTCACACGGTGGCGAAGCTGCGCCCGGCGAAAAGGCTACACACGGCCTCGCAGGTGCGCACAGCCGCGGTGTGCTCGCCCGCTGCGACTTCGAAGTAGCGGCTCTCCGCTATACGCTCCGCCGTAGATGGCACGCCTCACAGAACATGGGCTACGCCGGTCGGTCGGAGTCTCCGGCCTGTTCGCGACCGCCTACGGAAATGTCGGTTCCTCGATCTACTACGCACTGGGACTGGTGGCGGCGCATGCGCTCGGGCTCACGCCGCTTGTGTTCGTCTTCGCCGGCGGCCTGTTCGCGCTGACGGCCAAGACTTACGCCGAGGGCGCCGCGATGTTCCCCGAGGCTGGAGGGTCCTCCTCGTTTGCCCGCCACGCCTTCAACGAGCTCGTCTCCTTCTTCGCAGGCTGGGCGCTGAGCCTGGACTACATCCTCACGATCGCGATCTCCGCGTTCTTCGTGCCCCACTACTTGAGCACTTTTCCGGGTCTGGGAGGGCTGAACCACAATCCCGGCGACATCTTCGGTGGACTGATCGTGATCGTCGCCCTCGCGGGCCTGAACATCCGCGGGCTGGGCGAGTCGGCCAAGCTCAACTTCATCCTTGCGATCGTCGATCTCTCGACGCAGGTCCTGCTCGTGGTGGTCGGCGCGGTGCTGGTACTGGACCCCTCGCTGCTGATACATCAGGTCCACCTGGGCAGCGTGCCGAGCTGGCACGAACTGATCTTCGCGCTGTCTCTGGCGATGCTCGCCTATACGGGCATCGAGACCGTCTCGAACATGGCCGAGGAGGCACGCGATCCCGGTACTCAGGTTCCCAAGGCGGTGAATCTCGTCGTGCTCGCCGTGCTCGGCGTGTACTTGGGCATCTCGATGATTGCGCTGTCTGCATTGCCTGTGACGGCCGTCCCTGGGCACCCACACCACTTCCAGACTCTGCTGGGCGTCGGACCCGAACATGGTGGTTTCGAAAACGACCCGGTGCTGGGGATCGTCTCGCGTCTGGGGCTGCACGGAACAATGCTCACAGTCGTCCAGTACTACGTGGGCTTGCTTGCCGCCACGATCCTGTTCATCGCCACCAATGCGGGCATGATCGGGATCTCACGCCTGTCGTGGTCGCTCTCAGAACACCGCCAGCTGCCCGGCATCTTCTCGCAGTTGCACGCGCGCTTTCGCACGCCCTGGTTCACGATCCTGTTCTTCTCAGGGCTGGCGGGGTTGCTGGTGCTCTACGGCAACACAAGTGTGCTGGGCAACCTCTACTCGTTCGGCGCGCTGCTGTCCTTCACGATCGCGCACATCTCGGTGATCGCGCTGCGCGTCAAGCAGCCCGACCAGGAGAGGCCATATCGGTTGCCGTGGAACGTACGCATTCGTGGCTCCTCGATCCCGCTCACCGCTGTGATTGGAGGCATCGGCACGGCCACGGTCTGGGTGGTGGTCGTCATCACCCATCCGGAGGCACGTGTCGTCGGCATCCCCTGGATGGTGCTGGGGATGGTCGGCTACATCGTCTACCGACGCAGCCAGGGTCTCGACCTGCGCGAGACCGCTCACATCCAACGTGCGGAGAGGCCCGCCGACTTCGAGGCGCTGGGCTATCGCACCGCGCTCGTGCCGATCTTCGGGGGCGACGTCAGCGCCAGCGCGTTGTCGAGCGCGGCGAAGCTGATCGGCGAAGAGGGTGTGGTGTACGCGGTGTTCGTGCTGCCGGTGCCCAGCCAGCTCTCGCTCGAGTCGGGCTTGGAGGCCGAGGAGGCCGAAGGTCGCGCGGCGCTCGAGAGCGCGCGCATCAAGGCACGGCGCTCGGGTATCAAGATCCGCACCGGGCTGATTCGTACGCGTAACCCCGGGGCCGCGCTGGTCGACGAGGCAAAGCGCGTCGACGCGGACGTCATCTACTGGTCGACGATCCATGCCCCTGTGGGTGAGCAGCGGATCGGGCCGACCGCCACCTATCTACTCAGTAAGCGCCCCTGCCGGGTGATCATCGAGACCGAGAACCGCCCTTCTCGCACACATGGCCCCGTCGTGGGGACGCCGCTCAGCGGGGCCCCTGTCTGAGATCGAGCACGCTGTTCGCCGCTGCCGATGTGCTTTCGCAGCTCGCGTAGGCACGTAAACGATCGCGATCGGGTGCTCAATTGGATACAAAGGCGCTGCCGTATGTCACAATCGGCATTAGATATGCGGGGGAGCTTGATCGGTCTTGTCGGGGTGGTTGCTGTTGGGCTGATGTCCAGCCCGGCGTTTGCTGCCTCCCAGAGAGACGTTTCCTCGACACATACGGCGCTTGTCGCCGCCAATTCGACTCTGCAGTCTGTCATCCGTACGTGGCCCACCATGGAAGCAAGCTTGCACAGGCTCGATCGTAAGTTCGCCGCTGAATGTCCTGACGTCGGCGCCGGCTCTCCTCAGAGCGAAGCGGAGCAGAATCTGAGCTATGAGGTTGCGGGCGCACTATGGGCCACCGCTTACCACACGGACTCCAGATACGCCCAGGCTTTCATCAAAGCGGTGAGCCCTTTGCGATGGAGCAATCCCACGATCGGTCGCACTGCGCACAAATTCATCAAAGGGCTGCGCGAAATGACCTCACTGCAGGTACCCAACCTCTGCGCCGACGTGCGCTCCTGGACGGCAAGCGGCTACCAGACGATCCCATCGAGCACACTTCGATTCGACAGGCACGTAGAAGCAATCGAAGTAGAAGTGCCTTCGCCGCGGATCCTCTCGACATACGTGCAGCCCGCTGACCGAGGTCTCTTCGCGAAAGTGGAGCACCTCCTGACTAGATTTGAAGAACTAGAATTTAGTACCGGTCAGCAATATTGGGACACCGTGCTTGAAACGCTCGGGTTGAACCAGTAGCACCTGGTAGCAACTCAAGAAAGACCGACAACCATGCGGAAGTGCTGGACGCCGCCCTGGCTCGTGGCGCCCGCGGTCAGTGTGCCCAGCGACTTGAAGTAGGGCACGAGACTCGAGACGCCCGGACTCTGAGTCAGCCCGACTCCTTCGAGGAAGCCGAGCAGTGTTGGGAATTCGACGATCAGGCTCGGTTCGATGCCTCCGCCCAGCGCGGAGGTTGCGCTGGCGTAGGAAGGCGAGGTGGACAGCGTGCTCGATGGGCTGAGTGCGCCCTGGACCGAGGATTCCCCGAGCCCGAGCACGAACTTGCCTTCGCCATCGGCGATGTAGATGACCGCCGGGAAGCCCTGCAGCTTGACGCTGACAGCGGCGTCGGTCCCAGCGATCGAGACGTTGCTGACAATCGCTCCAGCGCTTTTCATCAGATTGCCCAGCCGGCCGACCGCGGCGCGCGAGGCACTGGGGTTGTTCGAGGAGATCACCAGCGCAGCCTGCAGGTTGAACAGGCCCGTGCCGCTGACGAACATCCCGCCGGAGCCCGCCCAGTCGGCGAAGTCCTGCTGCAGTTTGGCGTTCGGCGAATCGATTGCCGTGAACAGCTTTTCGATGCTCGGTCCGCCGAGCGACGAGAAGATCGTAGAGGTGCCAAACGAGGCTACGCCGTGCAGCAGTGCAAGCGCACGGGGAAGGTTGGCGCCGACGTTGCCGACGCCTGCGGCAAGCCAGGAGCCGCCTGGCAGCTCACCCAGCTGCTTCGCGCCTTCCTGGCCGAACAGCGGTGCCGAGTCGTTGCTCGAGTGGATTTCGCCCTGTATCGAGATCGTGTTCGATGTGGGGGTCACAGACAGCGAAGCGGTCTGTGCGTCGGCAAACAACTCGCCGAGCAGCGACACACCCTGGCCGGTCAGGCCGCCTGAGCCGTGAATCGCCTTGATCAGCGCTTCGGGCCGGGCGTAGACGCTGGCGATTGCGTTGCTCGGCGGCTTGACATAGCCGGATGCACTCGTGATGGGCGAGCCTCCGAGCGACGTGTCGATAGTTTCCTTGACGCCCGATTCGCTGCCGATCACAGCGAAGTCCTTGACCATGCCCTCCGCCTCCCCGCCGGCTGAGACCTGGTAGGTGACTCCCCGGTAGCTCGTTGTGTGCGCTTGCTGTTCGTGTGCGCGTGCTTCCAGGAACGAGCGAGCCTTGCCGACGTCAGAGGTCTCGAAGACGATTGCCCCCTGAGCGCCACTCGCGCCAAACGTACCGGCGCCAAGCGAGGACGCGGCGCTTGTCAAGCCACCTTCGAGTAGCGCCTGAACGGAGCTCCCGCTCTTGGGCAGCTTGCTCGTGTCCAATGACGTGATGAAGATGCCGGCGCTCTGTCCGACCCAGGGCTCGATGTCGCGCTTGAATTCGACGTGATTGCCTTCGCTCGAGAGCAGCGCCTGGGCGAGGCTGCCGTACGGTTCGGCCAGGTGCGTGAGATCCTTGGCGGCCGTCGATGCGTCGCCGCCGGCCCCACCGCTCGGCTTGATGGTCACGTTCGCATAGAGCGGCGCGGACACCGGCACGAGGCTGTCCGGTTCGCCGCTCGAGCCAGAGGACCCGCATCCCGCGAGCGCGCCCGCGCCGAGGAGCGACATCAGCGCGAGGGATATGCAGCCTGTGCGGCCCTTGTGCCCTGTGCGCGCGCAGGTGCGCCGGCCTGCGTACTGGGAGGGTTTGGCGGGCGAGCAGCGGCGATCGTGCGGGTCGGTCGTGGCGGAGGGCAACACGTTCCTTTCTCTTGCTGACTCTGGTCGGAGCTCTGCAGCGAACGTTACACGCGCCGCCCCTGCAAGCTTGCATGCACGCGCCCAGCGTGATCGCTCGTATGCCTCCCACCGGCAAAACCCAAGCTGAGCAGGCTCTTTTGTGCGTTTTTGGGTCCGGGGGCATGCATTGTGGGAGAAAATGTGCAATCAGGGTTGCATTGTGGGGGGAAGTGGGGTAAGTTCGCGGCAGCGAGCCGTGGTGGAGGAGCTCCTCCCACTCCTCCACCGCGGCTCGATCAACTTTGATTGGAGTCCCCAGTGGCCTTCCGCGGCACCTTCGACCACACGCTCGACGCGAAGAACCGGCTCACCGTTCCGGCCCGTTATCGCGCCGCGCTGTCGGAGGGCGTGGTGCTCGCGATGCCGGTGGACCTCAAGCCATATGTCGGCGTGTGGCGTCCGCAGGACTACGAGCGCTACACCGAGCGCTCGCTTGCCGAGCTGCCGCCGCTCTCCTCGCGGTTGACGGAGCTCGAGCGCTTCTTCTACGGGAGCTCCCATGACGCTGAGCTGGACGCCGCCGGGCGGATCATGGTGCCCGGCTTCCTCGGAGAGCACGCAAAGCTCAGCAAGGAGGTCGTCGTGGTGGGAGCCGGCGATCGCCTGGAGTTGTGGGATCGCACCAGCTGGGACGAACACCGACCGGCGCTGCTCGGCAGCGTCGCAGAGATCACCGCGCGCGTTGACCATCCTGCTTGACATGACCACCGTTCACATTCCGGTGCTCGCCGAGGAGCTGCTCGAGCTGCTCGACCCGCGGCCCGGCCAGACCGTCATCGACTGCACCTTCGGTGGCGGCGGGCACGCGCGCGCCCTCGCTGAGCGCCTTGGTTCGCAGGGCACGCTTGTGGCCATCGACCGAGACCCCTTTGCAGAGGAGCGCTTCCTCGAGCTTGCCCAAGAGATTCCCTGCTCGGCGCGCTTCATCCGCGGCGACTATGCGGAAGGCCTGGAGATGCTCTCTGAAGAAGGAGCGATCGCGGACGCCGTCTACTTCGACCTGGGTATGTCCTCGATGCAGATCGACACGCGCGAGCGCGGCTTCTCCTACTCCTATGACGCGCCGCTGGACATGCGCATGGACCCGCGTCAGGAACTCACGGCGCGAGAGATCGTTGCCACCTGGGACGAGCGCCGGCTGGCGGGGATCTTGCGCGAGTTCGGCGAGGAGCGCCACGGCGCTCAGATCGCCCGTGCAATCGTGCGCGCTCGCGCACGGTCTCCGATCGAAACGACGCTCGCGCTCGTTGAGGTCATCACCGCCGCGATTCCCACCCCGGCTCGCTTTGCCGCCGGGCACCCGGCCAAGCGCACGTTTCAGGCTCTGAGAATTGCCGTCAACGACGAGCTCGGACAGCTCGATCGGGCATTGCCACTTGCTTGGGGACTGTTGCGCGAGGGCGGCGTGCTTGCCGCGATCTCCTTTCACTCGCTCGAGGACAGACGTGTGAAGCGCTTCCTCGTCGAGCGCGCGCGCGGCTGCATCTGCCCGCCCGACATGCCGGTCTGCGGTTGCGGGCGCGTGCCCGAGGCGACGCTGCTCACACGTGGCTCGATCGTGCCCTCGGCAGAGGAGATGGCGCGCAACCCTCGCGCCTCCTCGGCGCGTCTGCGCGCGGCCACAAAGCTTGCAGGTATCTCAACCGATCAAGGAGGTCAAGCATGACCCCGCCCGCTACGGCCCGCTCGCTTCCCAAGCGCGCCGCGCCCGCCCGATCGAAGATCGGCGGGCGCCGAGCCGAGCCGAGCCGAGCCCGACGCGTATCGGGTCCCAGCGCTCCCGCTCGCTCGGGTTCGCTCGCCGTCGCCGCTGCGGTGGCGATCCCGGCGCCAGGTGTTGCGCTACCGCGCGAGCGCCCGGCCCGACCGAGCTCACCTTCGCGTAGGCGCTCGGCCCCTGCGAGGAGACGGGCCACTGCTGAAGCGACTCCGGGGATTGCGCTGCGTGGCGTCCAGGCTCTGGATGGCATCTCCAGCAGCGCCTTCGTGGACAGGCTGATTCGGGGACGCTTGTGGATTGGCCTGCTGGCCTTCGCCTTGATCGGAATCGTCGCGATGCAGCTACTGGTGCTCAAGCTCAACACGGGCATCGGTCGCACGCTCGGGCATGTGGCGACGTTGCAGCGTGAAAACGCCCAACTGAACATCGAAGACTCGATGTATTCATCGGAAAACCGGGTCGCGCCCCTGGCGACGGCCGCTGGCATGACGCTTGCGCCGACCGGGACGGTCCACTTCGTCACGGCGAGCATGGCAGACATCTCACGCGCGGCGGCCGCGCTCTCCACCGCCGCCCGGGTATCCACGAGCGCGGCGGCCGCGACGAGCACCACCGGTGGCGAATCCTCCGGTGGGAGTGCCGGCAGCGAAGCCGCCTCTCAGACGAGCAGTGGAGCGGAGGCGTCCGGCTCAGGGGAAGACTCCAGCTCCTCCACCGCGGGCTCGACTGGCGAAAGCGCCGCGGGATCGAGCGAAACTCAGTCGACGAGTCCGCCGTCGAGTGTATCGTCGCCAAACACCGGCTCATCCACATCGGCCGAAAAAGCTCCATCGGTCGCGGGCGCCCAAGCCGCCGAAGCGCCTGCGTCGTCGTCGAGTTCCAACAATGGTGCTGCGGCGAGTGCTCCCGCCGGCGGCACCCAGGCCGGCACAGAGGAATAGTCGATGGCGGCCGTCCAACGTCGTGTCGGGCTGCTGTTTGGGCTGTTCGTCGTGCTGTTGCTGATCGCAAGCGCACGCGCTCTCTACCTCGGTGGTCCTCACAGCGGCGTACTGCGCAGAGCCGCACAGACGCAGCAGCTCACCGATGAATTGGTGCCCGCCCAGCGCGGCACGATCACCGATCGCAACGGCGTGGCGCTGGCGATCTCCGAACCGGCGCAGGAACTCACCGTCGATCCCTACCTGATCGAAGATCCACTCGACGTCGCTCGCCAGCTGGCTCCGCTGCTCGGCCTCACCCAGGCGCAGGTGCTCACAAAGCTGAGCGAGCACACCGGCTTTGTGTACCTGTCGCGGGCGCTTCCCTATGACACAGCGCAGCAGGCGCTGGCGTTGAAGGTCCCGGGCCAGCTCGGCACCCCAGAGAAAATTCCCGGATTGCGGGGCACCCCGGTGATGCGCCGCGTCTATCCCCGCGGCACGCTGGCTGCGCAAGTGCTTGGGATCGTCGGCACCGAACAAGAAGGGGCGGGGCTCATGGGTCTCGAGTATTCCGAGAATGCAACGCTCGCGGGGCGTGCCGGCGAGCGCAGCGTCGTGAGCGACGCGATCGGGCAACCGATCTCGATTGCCGAAACCCGCCACGAGCGAGAGGGCTCCTCGATAGCGCTCACGCTTGACGCCAACATCCAACAGCGTGCCGAAGACGTGCTCAGCGCCGTCGGCCGCGTCTTTCATCCCAAGGATTCCACCGCGATCGTGATGGACCCACGCACGGGCGCGATCCTCGCGATGGCCAACTGGCCGCTCGTCAACAGCAACGATCCACCCGCAAAGCCCGAAGAAGCGTTCGAGAACCGAGCGGTCAGCTTCAACTACGAACCTGGATCGACGTTCAAGGTCGTGACCGTCTCCGGGGCGCTCCAGGAAGGACGGATCACGCCCAACTCAGGCTTTGAAATCCCCGATCAGATCGAACTCGGCGGGCGCACGATCCACGACGACACCGAACACGAAACCGAGTCGTTGACCGCCTCACAGATACTGGCCCAGTCGAGCAACGTCGGCGCAATCAAGATCGCCAGTCTGTTGGGTCCTGAAAAGTTCAACTCCTGGGTGCACAGCTTCGGCTTTGGCGCGTCGACGGGCGCGAACATCCCTGGCGAAGAAGGCGGGGCTACGCTGCCGCTGGACAAATACTCCGGCTCTTCGATGGGTAACTTGCCGATCGGCCAGGGCGAGCTGGTAACGCCGATTCAGATGGCCACGCTCTATTCGGCGATCGCCAACGGCGGCATCCTGCGCCCGCCGCACATCGTCGGGACGGTCGGCGGCCGCACTGTCGCAGAGCCGGCAGGGCGGAGGGTCATATCATCGAGCGTCGCGGCCGAGGTTCGCGAAATGCTCAAGGGGGTGCTCGCACCCGGGGGCACCGCCAGTGAGGTGTCGATACCTGGCTACGAGCTAGCCGGCAAGACCGGAACGGCCAGCAAGATCGACCCTGAAACAGGCGAATACTCCAAAAGCGCGTATGTCGCCTCGTTCGTCGGCTTCGCTCCCGCCTCCGACCCAAAGCTGCTGTGTGCGGTGATCGTCGACGAACCGCAGGCCGACTCGATTTACGGCGGTGTCGTTGCCGCCCCAGCCTTCGGCCAAATCATGGAATTCGCACTGCCATACCTGGGGATCCCTCCGCGATAGCGCCTCAGGTTGGATCGGCCTGACGTATGTCGGGTTGGGTATGTGCGAAACGGTTGGGCTAGGTTGAGACTGACATGCAACCAATCGGTTGCATGTCACCGCAGGTCGGGCCACTGGATACAGACATGCCCTCTGGCGCGAGCCCTAGACTCTCGCTCCTTGAGCTCAGACGGCGCAAAGCCATGAGGTTGGACGAGTTGACGGCCGCGGAGCTGCCCGGACTGCGGGTGCTCTCGCCGATCCCCGATTCGCCTGAGATAAGCGAGCTGGCCTATGACAGTCGCCGTGTGCAGGCCGGCACGCTGTTCTTCTGCGTTCCGGGCTACGAGCGCGACGGCCACGATTTCGCCGCGCAGGCGGTGGCGGCGGGGGCGGCGGCGCTGGTCGTCGAGCGTCCGCTCGGATCGGGCGTCCCCGAGCTGCTGGTGAGCTCGACACGGGCGGCGATGGGGCCGCTCGCGGCGCGTTTCTACGGCGAGCCAACCGCGCGCTTGCGCGTCGTCGGCATCACGGGTACCAATGGCAAGACGACGAGCGCCCATCTGGTGTGCGCGCTGCTTGAAGCCACCGGCGAGCGATGTGGGTTGCTTGGCACAGTGGAATCGCGTGTCGCCGGCAAGCGGCGAACCGCAAGTCGCACGACTCCCGAGGCGATCGACCTGCAGGGCGACTTCCGGGCGATGCTCGACGGTGGCCAGAACAGCTGCGCGATGGAGGTCTCCTCGCACGCACTGGCGCTGGGACGCACCGACTGTGTGCGCTTCGCAGCTGCGATCTTCACGAACCTGACCCAGGATCACCTCGACTTTCACGACACGATGGAGGACTACTTCCAAGCCAAGCGGCGGTTGTTCGTACAGTCCCGGCAACAGGCTGAGCCCGGTGTTGGGATCGTGAACTTGGACGACCCCTACGGGCGACGCCTGGCGGGCGAGTTGGAGGAGGTGGTGAGCTTTGCGATCGACACCGAGGCCGACTACCGTGCGCGCGAGGTGCGGATCGAATTGGATAGGACGCACCTGCAGTTGGACACGCCGTCGGGCACGCGTTCGCTCTCACTCGGTCTGCCCGGCCGCTTCAACGTCTCGAATGCGCTTGGCGCGCTTGCCGCCGTTCATGCGCTCGGCGGCGACCTCGACACCCTGCTTGCTGCGCTCGAGTTGGGCGTGCGCGTGCCCGGGCGCCTGGAGCCGGTCGATGCTGGACAGGATTTCGCGGTGCTGGTCGACTACGCGCACACGCCCGACTCGCTGCAGAACGTATTGAACACGGCACATGAAGTCGGGCATGGCAGGGTGATCTGCGTATTCGGTGCCGGTGGCGATCGCGATCGCGGCAAGCGTCCGCTGATGGGTGCGATCGGGGCTTCTCTGGCCGACGTGCTGCTCGTCACCTCCGACAATCCGCGCTCGGAGGATCCGCAGGCGATCATCGCCGAGATCATGCAGGGCGCGGTTCGCGCAGAGCGTCCCTCCGGGGCTCCGGCGGTCGCCTGTGAGGTCGATCGGCGCGTTGCGATCGAGCGGGCCGTGTCGCTTGCCCGCGATGGCGACGTGCTTGTGATCGCCGGCAAGGGCCACGAGCAGGGGCAGGAGCTCGCAGAGGGTGTGAAGGTGCCCTTCGACGACGTCACGGTTGCTCGCGAAGCCCTGGGCGCGCGGGTCGGCTGATGGGCCGCATCCTCATCGGGGGCACGGCAGCGCTGCTCATCTGCATCTTCTTGAGCCCGAAGTTCATCGAGTTCCTGCGCCGGCGCGAGTTCGGCCAGCACATTCGCGAGGACGGTCCCCAGGGCCATCACGAGAAGGCCGGCACGCCGACGATGGGCGGGATCATCATCTTCGTCGCGGTCGCGATCCCATATCTGATACTCACGAATTTCGAATGGCGCTCGGTTGGCGTCTTCGGGACCGCGATCGCCTGTGCGCTGCTCGGCTTCGCCGATGACTACACAAAGCTCGTCAAGCGCCGCTCGCTCGGTCTGCGCGGACGTACCAAGCTCGCAATCACAATCGCAATTTCGCTGGGGCTTTGGTACGTGGCAAGACACGGGGCCGACCTCGCGCCGACATTGCGTCTACGTTTTGTCGACTACACCGTCGATCTAGGCGTCTTCTATCCGGTGCTCATCTATTTCGTGGTCGCCGGAACCACCAACGCCGTCAACCTGACAGACGGGCTCGACGGGCTTGCGGCCGGTTGTGGCGCGATCGTGTTGCTTACCTATATCGGCATCACGTTCATAGCCGAAGACTCCGACCTCGCGATGCTGGCTGGTGTGCTCGTCGGCGCCTGCATCGGTTTCCTGTGGTTCAACGCGTTCCCGGCCACGATCTTCATGGGGGATACCGGCTCGCTCGGCATCGGTGGCGCGATTGCCGGCCTCGCTGTGATGACCAAGACCGAGACGTTGTTGATCCTGATCGGCGGCATCTTCGTGATCGAGGCGCTGTCGGTGGTCATCCAGGTGATCTCCTTCCAGATGACACGAAAGCGGGTGTTCCTGATGGCACCGATACACCATCATTTCGAGCTGCGTTCCTGGTCGGAGACGAAGATCATCCTGCGCTTCTGGATTGTCGCTGCGATCTGCTGTGCGATCGGCTTCACCCTCTATCGCCAGAGCCTGCACGGTTGATGAGCGCTCGCACAGGGCGCACGGAGTGAGATCGGCGCAGTCGTGAAGCCTCGGCCCGATCTCCCGCCAGGCCCTTACCTCATCGTGGGTCTTGCGCGGTCGGGCGTGGCCGCGGCGCTTGCGCTGCGCGCGAGGGGAGAGGAGGTGCTCGGGGTCGACGCCGGTGTCCCAGATGGGCTGGAGGTGCTTGCGGGGGCGGGTGTCGATTTGCACCTGCGCGAGCAGGGAGTCACGTTGCTCGAGCGTGTAAACACGGTCGTCAAGAGTCCGGGTGTGCCGGCGCAAGCGCCGGCGATCGCCCAGGCGCGCTCGCGCGGGATGTTCGTCGTCGGCGAGCTCGAGCTGGCATGGCGGCTTCTGCCCAACGAGTTCATCGCGGTCACGGGCACGAACGGCAAGACCACGACGGTCGAACTGGTCGGGCACGTTCACCGCGAGGCGGGCCTTGCGGTGGCCGTGGCTGGCAACGTAGGAGCGGCGCTCAGCGGACTCGATGGCCGCATCGACGAGCGTGTCACGATTGTCTGCGAGGCGTCCTCCTTCCAGTTGGAGGACACGCTCGCGTTCGCCCCCGAGGCGGCGTTGTTGCTCAACCTCACACCCGACCACCTCGACCGCCACGGGACGCTCGATGCCTACCTGGCTGCCAAGCTCGAGATCTTCGCGCGACAGGACA
>DATHMQ010000068.1:0-4319 GCA_035486935.1 Solirubrobacteraceae bacterium | reverse complement strand
CCTGAGACGAACGCCGATCCGCTTGTGGTTGCGAGTTTCAGCACCAGCTACATGGATCAGCAGGCGCTCGCCCAGCGCGTGCTCGACGCGCTTGCCTGCCTACCCGTCCGCGCGCTGTTGACGGCCGGCCCGGCGCTCGAGACTCACGGCCTGCGCATCCCTGCCAACGCGCGCGTCCTCGACTACATTCCACACCGCACCGTGTTCCCGCACGCGGCGCTCGTGATCACGCACTGCGGCTGGCAGACGGTCAACGCCGCGCTCGCCGACGGCGTGCCGCTGGTGTGCGTACCCGACGGGCGCGACCAGCCCGACAACGCGGCGCGGGTGGTGGCCTGCGGCGCGGGCGTGCGCGTCAGCAAGCGTGCCTCGCCCGCCAAGCTCAGGCGCACGATCGCCGCGGCGCTGGCAAACCCCGAGCTGAAGCGCGGCGCCCAGGCGATGTCTGAGGCGCTCGCCCGCAGCGACGGCGCGGTGGCGGTCGCCGATCGGTTGGAACAGCTGGCGCTCAGCGTGCCAGCAGCGCCCTGACCTGACACGGTTGCGGCTAGTGCCAGGGTCGGCTCACCGGCAAGGCCTGTGTGCCGCGAGATCGGTTACGAGTTGTGCGGCTTGTTGGGCGCTGATGAATGGTGTGAGGGTGATGTAGGCGAGTTCGGGGGCGAGCTCGGGGAGTTGGTTGGCGCGGCCGTGACCGATCTCGTATTGGATGATGTTCCAGATGCCTCCGACGATCGCTTCGCTGACGACAGGCGGCACGTGTGGGTGCTGTTCGTGTCCCTGTTGGAACATGACGCCGAAGGCATCGAGGGTCCGCTCGGCTAGATCGACCGCGGCGGGACCGCCGGTGAGGATCTCGAAGAATCCGAGGCGCGCGAACACGGGGTCGTTGGCGATGAACTGCAGTAGCGCGGCGATGCTGTCGTAGGCGGCTTGGGGCCAGGTGGGGGCTGCTTGGAAGGCTTGGGCGGCGGGGGCGAGGGCACGTTTGGCTGCCTCGCGGAAAGCGGTGAGGAATGCGTCTTGCTTGTCGGTGAAGTTCTCGTAGAACGCTTCGTTTGAGATCCCGGCCGCGGCAGAGATAGCAGGGATGCTGAGCGCTGGGTAGCCGCCTTCGCTTGAGATGCTGACGACGGCGTGCAGGATGCGCTCGCGGTGGCTGTGGGTGGTACGCGCCTGGATGGGGTCGAGCGGGGGGATGACGCTTTCCTTCAGCGCTTGGTGGAGGTGGGGTGCGCCCTCGGAGATCGTGATCGGCGGGCGCAGCGGAGGGGCGACGTCGGGTGCGTGGTAGGCGAGAGCCCAGTCGAGCAGGTCCTCGATAACATCGCTGAGCTTCTCTGGCTCGCCTCTGAGCAGTCGTCGGTAGGCGACGCGGCGGATGCCTGACACGATCGCGCGGATCGTGGTGTCGGTGACCAGCGCCTGTTGGGGGGCATCTAGGAAGCTCTGGCGGAACATCAGCTCGAAGACGGCGATCATGCGGTCGCGGTGCTCGAGCACTCGATGCCCGGCGCCGATGGCGTCGACGAGAACGAGGTGGGATGCGTCCCGCTCGATGACGACGATCTCCGCGAAGTAGCGGAAGCCTGCCTGTAGGCGCTCACGCCAGCCTGTCGGTTCACGGTACGCGCGCGAGACGCGTTCGGTCGCCATTGTGGCGATCATGTCGTAGGTGGCGAGGAAGCACTGCTCCTTGCCGGCGAAGTGTCTGTAGAAGGTGGTGCGCGAGACGCCCGCGAGCGAGACGATCTGCTTGATCGTGGTGTTGGCGTATCCGCTTTGGGCGACGGCTGCGACCATCGCCCCTTGTAGCCGTGCGCGCTGGTTGAGCGCGCGTCGGTCGGGCGACATCACCTGACGTCCCGGAGGAAGAACGGGGTAGAGGGCCTTGCCGCTGGGGGCCGGTACGCGCCTTGACATGCCGCGACGATACCCGCTGAATCCCTAGGAGCAGAGCGGCCTGAAAGGGTGATCGAGCCATCATTTCGGTACGTATCTTTACGAAACTGGCCCAGCCAAAACGGTACGGCCCTTGACGGTATTGCCATTGGCCTAACGGTACCCAACTTGACGATGGCGCACGATTCTGCTTATACTCCAGTACGTTAGATTTAAAGGTACGCGTTCGTGACAATTTGTCTAGTCGCTTGCCGCAGCATCCACAGGGGAGCAAAGGAGAGGTCTCGATCGGGATGAAGGGCCAGGACGACACAGCCACGCGCGCTGGCAGCGACACCTCACGCGGTTCGCTGCGGAGATCCAATGGCGGCGGCGGCGTCGCTGAAAAAGTCATTCGAGCTGACGCAACCACTTACGCCGGAGCCTGTCCGAGCACCACTACACCCAGTCCGGTGGTGCTCGCAGAGGTTCCACAGGTAGTTCCCTCTACCCTGACCCCTCCACGGGGGCCGTGGCGTGATCTCGCTGCGGCTTCTGTGAAGGGGCGCAGGCGGGTGCCGGCCGGCACCTCGACGAAACCGTCTCGAGCGAGCCGTGTCGAGCTACCAAAGGCCGAGCGGCCGACGGCCCGTCTCCTAACATTTTTGTCCGGAGCGCAACCTCTGGGAAGAGTGACGCGAATGGCGCAACGAACAGTCGCCACACTCACCATAAGAACCTAAACTCCCCGACCCGGCAAACCAACCATAGAGATTGAAGGTTTGGTGGGCCGGCGTGAGCAAGTTCGCCAGACAGCGACGGCAAGTGCCAGGGACCCGGAGCGCGCGTCAAGTGCGTGAGTTTCAGCGCATACGAATAGTTGCGGCGATGGTGGCGGTCGTGTGCGAGCGGGGTGTGGCGGTCGCGACGGTTGGCGACGTGGTCGCTAAGGCAGGTGTGTCGAGGAAAACCTTTTACGAGCTTTTCAACAACCGCGAAGACTGCCTACTAGCAGCGATCGAGCAGACTGTGGAGCGAGTCTCGGACAGAGTGAGAGCAGCATGCGTCGCGCATCAGCGGAGCTGGGCCGACCGGATGCGGGCCGGACTGCTCTGCCTGTTGCAGTTCTGCGACGAGGAACCGGCAGTTGCCCGCTTGTGCGTTGTCGAGTCGATGGCAGCCGGTCCCGCGGTGCTCGACCGCCGAACCGAGCTTCTCAAGCAGCTGGCTCGCCTGGTGGACGAGGGGCGGACGGCTGCGCGTAGAGAGCCTGCCCCGCTCGCGGCGGACGGCGTAGTGGGCGGTGTGCTCAGCGTTCTCCACCGGCGCCTAGTGGTATCGGATGGGAGCCCGTTCGTCGAGATGTTGGGTCCGCTCATGAGCTTTATCGTGCTTCCCTACCGTGGCGGGGGGTTGGCGCGGCGGGAGCTTCACCGGCCGCTTCCGATCGATGTAGATGAGACGAGCAGATCAGATGGTACGAACGGATCTGCGAGTGCCACCGACCGCGTGGAGGGTCTGGATATGCGCTTGACGTACCGCACGATCAGGGTGCTCGGCGCGATCGCGGCGGAGCCTGGTCTCAGTAACGTGCGAGTCAGCGAACGCGCTGGTGTTACAGATCAGGGCCAGATCTCGAAGCTCCTTGCTCGCCTCGCTGGCCTGCAGCTGATCGAGAACACTGGACAGGGGCAGCGCAACGGTACCGCCAACGCTTGGCAACTCACCGTTCGCGGCGAAGTCATAGAGCGACTCGGGAGCAAGCAACGAGCGCCGCAGCTCGACGGCCTGCCCCGAGCTCGTTGACTTCTGTCGGCTGGCGGGATGTGAGCTTCGAGCTGTCCGACCGTAGCTAGACATCCGCGTCGAGGCTCCGAAGCTCGCGTCCCCCGAGGAGCCTCACCTCCCTCTCCACCTCCAATTTATACCGCAAGGGGGGGCTTGTTACAAGCCCCGGTCGTGCTCCATAATCGCCCGCCGCAGGCCAGAACCTACGGAAATGGGAGAGCTAAATGCATGTGTTGTCGCCGACGTATCCGACGGGAGTGTGCCGATGACCGAGCATGCGGTGGTGATCGCCGGAGGCGGTCCGGCGGGGATGATGCTGGCGGCTGAGCTGGCGTTGGCGAAGGTTGACGTCGCGGTCGTCGAGCGGCGTCCCAATCACGTGCTCGTCGGCTCGCGGGCCGGCGGTTTTCACTCGCGCACGATCGAGGTGCTGGATCAGCGTGGGGTCGCCGATCGGTTCCTCGCGGAGGGTCATGTGGCCCAAGCCTCGATGATCGCCACGACGGTGTTGGACATGAGCGATTTCCCCACGCGTCATCCATATTCGCTCGGGATCTGGCAGAACAAGATCGAGCGGATCGTGGCGGCCTGGGTCGCCGAACTGCCGGTACGGACTCTTTATCGCTCCGAGGTGACCGGGTTTACGCAGG
>DATHMQ010000067.1:0-6282 GCA_035486935.1 Solirubrobacteraceae bacterium | reverse complement strand
CCGCGAGCGTGTCTGAGCGCGTCCGACAGCGCGCAGTCGATCGGGATGCTTCGGCGGCCATACCGGCTCTTTGGGGGTCCCATGCGACCCTTGACGAGTGCTCGCCGAATCTTGATGTGGGGTTGGCCGTCGTCGAGCTCTACGTGGCGCCACTGCAGCGCCACGGCCTCGCTGATCCTTACTCCCGTCGCGGCCAAGAACCAGAAGAAGGTCTGCCAGCGGTCTGGTGTGGCGTCGAGTATCGCGGAGAGCTCCTCGGGGCTCATCGTCTTGACCTCGTCGTCCTCCATGTCCTCTGCGGTCGGCCGGTGAGGCAGGTCCACTTCACGGCTGGGGTTGACGCGCAGCAGGCCCTCTCGAACGGCCGTCGCCAGGCAGGCGCGCAACGGCACAACGATGTTGCGCACGGTCTGATCGGAAAGCGCGCGTTTTTGCTTGCGCTCGTCGCAAAGCCATCCCACGAATGACGCGACATCGCTTGGCGCGATGTCTGTGAGCCGTGTTTGCTTGGCGAAGTACCGCAGTACGTATTGGTCGAGGATGCGGCGGTACTCGTCGCGCGTGTTCTCGCGGAATCCGCGCCTACCTCGACCTTGGTATCGACCGACCCACTCGCGTGCGTACTCGTGCAGCGTGATTCGGGAGCGCTGCTCGAACTCGCCGCGCTCGATGTCAGTCGCACGCGCCGCCTTCGCTCGTCTGGCTTCGTCAAGCGTGCGGCATGACTCCCAGCATTGCTTGCCGTTTACACGGTAGGAGAATACGTAGCGACTCCCACGCTTGAAGATGCCCGGCGTCTTGGTCTGTTCGCGTCGTGCAGCCATTACGTATAGCCCCCGTGCAGGGCGCTCCATCGTGCCTGGGCGTCGGACGCTTGGTCCTGCGCGATCCGCGCATTGAGCGCGGTGATCGCCTCAGCCGTTGCCGGGCGTGTGCGCAGCCGCCCGACGAGCCACGCCGCCTCATTGGCGGTGAACGTGACCGCGAGCGGACCGTCGAGCAGGTCGAGCCATACGGTCTTGTCGCCGGGGCCTGCGTCGCGCATCGGACTGGCCTCGACGCGGACCCTCACGCCTCGGCTGCCGATTGTGGTGAGCGTCACCCCGGGCTTGCCTCCGCGGGGGCGACCCTCGATGAGCGGATGGGCGGACATCAGAGGCTCAACCGCGCGGCCTGCACGGCGGCCCGCGTCGGCCGCCAGAGGTCATCTTCGTCGCGCACCGCGAGCTGGTAGTCCGCGAGCGCGTCCAGCGCCAGCCCGACTTCCTGACGTTCGGCTCCGTCGGCGGGATCGCGCTCGCACTCGCGCGCCACCTGGTCGGCGCTCATGCCCTCACGGCCCTCGGTCACGAGGATGTGGGCGACGAAGGCTGCGAGCGCGTCGACGTCTTGGAATGAGAACGGGGTCGTCAAAGTCGCAGGGGTCGAACGCCAGCGCTCGCCGTCGCGTAGCACGAGGTCGCGCTCGACGAGCAGTTCAAGCGCCGCCACGACTTCTCCGCGTTCGGGATCGGAGTGGTAGTCGCGCTTAGCTTCGCGTGTGACCTGCTCAGTGTCCAAGCCTTCGCTGCCTGCGTCTATCAGCAACGCAAGCAAGAGATTGGGCACCATCCCACCTTGCTCGCGATCGGATGGTGTCTTGGGGTTCATCGGTTCCTCCTTGGGATTGGAGGCCCGAGACGTGCTCTGGCGAGTAAGCAAAGCCGGCGGACTGCTAGCTTGGCTGGCGCGCTGGGAGTCATCAGCTCTCGGTGCCACGGCACCCGGGTGGTTCCAGCCATCGCGGGTGCCAACTTGTATTTTCGTCTGCCACAGCCTAGCATGAGTTAGCTTAGATTGCAATGGTTCGCCATAAGTCCACTGACGCTTCTGATCAGGACCACCGACTCCTCGGGCAGGCGCTGCGCGAACTACGCGAGAACGCGGGCCTGACCCAAGCGGAGATGGGCGCACGCGCGGACATCGGCGCGACCTACCTTTCTCAGCTCGAGAACGGCCATCGCGGCGTCGGCTGGCACACCGTGATGCGGATCCTTCGGGGCCTCGACGCCGACTTGCGGGATCTCGGCGGCGCAATCGACCGACAGAAGCGGACTTCCAAGCCTTGAGCGACACCGCTAGGCGGTGTTCGCTGCTTCCGGTCATCGGGTGTGGCCTTCGACGTACTGGTCGAGTTCGTCGCGATGTAGCAGGACGCGGCGGCCGTCCCTGCGTGGCGTGAGCTTGCCGACCGCGATCAAGTCGTAGATCCGGTCCCTGCGGCAACGAAGCCGCTCGGCCGCCTCGGTGACATTCATCCACGGCGAGAGTTCCAACCCGTCCGGCTGAACCATCGCAGCGGCGCGTGCGGCGATCTCCTCAAGCTGCTCGTCGCTCAGCCTAACGGTCAGCTCGATCATCGTTCCCCCTCTCGGACGCGCTGGCTCGGAGTGCGGTCCGCCGGACGAGATCGGGCCATGAGGCATAGCCGGCTGAACGTTCGATTGCGAATGCCTCATCTAGGCGGGCTTGTAGTTCTGGGAAGGCGGGGCCTCGTGTTGGGATGTTCCAGAGCTTGGAGGCGAGGGTGTATATGTCGCCGCCGAGGGGTTTGCCGTCGGGTGTTGGGCAGCCATAACAGGCCCATCCTTGCTCGGGGGTTGGGTAGGCGTGCAGGCTGGGGGTGTCGTCGTCGTGGAACGGACAGGCGATCTTTCCCTCGCGGTCGGGAACTCGCCCGGTGAGCAGTCGCACGTAGTGGATCGGGCTGATTTGGTGCAACGGGTCCTGCTCGCGCGAGCCGCGCAAGATGGTTGGTTCTGATCGAGATGCGCGATCTGTCGGGGTCAGCGCGTCGAGGATGTCCGCGAGTTGGCGGTGCGCATGGGTTTCTTGGATGATCTCGACGGGTGTTGGCCGGTGTTGCTTGTGGTTCCAGGTACCGGGGATCCTGAGGATTCTGGTGGCGTCGGCGCACTTGACGTCCGCGCCGAGCTTGTGGGCGAGCCGACGGTTGGCGTCCTCTAGTTCTTGGATGTCTAGTGGGGTTGTGAGCTGCCAGTAGGCGTGGGCGTGGCCGAGGCTGCCTGACGCCACGATCATGCTGGCTTGTGGGGTGAACGCACGCGCGGCCGCGAGTGATCGTGCGCTGTCGCAATCGGCCCACAAGAGTGCTGTTGGTGCGAGGTCGCGGCGGGTCCCACGCGGACGGACTCGTAGCGCGCAACCGACATATACGTCGCTGTGCTGTCCGAGTTTTGTGATCCGGCGCGCCGCCCGGGTATCGCGCGCGTGCAGGAATATCCGGGAGAAGCGACCGTCTGGTTTGCGGTAGCGAATGTCCAAGAGGCTGCCTGGTGGCGCGCTCTCGGTGAGCATTTGCAGGTATTGCTCGGCTTGGTCGATCTCGCCTGGTTGTGGGCCGCTCATCGTGATCTTTCGGTGAGCTCGGCGACCTCGGGGGTATTGGTCGCGATGAACGCGAACTCGTTGTTGATCAGCGGCACCTCCTTGGGCGCGCGTTTAGCCCACTCAAATAGCTGGTCGGTGGTGAGTTCGCCGTGCCACATCGCGGCTTGGCGTTGCGCGGGGGACATCGCCCACAGCTCTTGTGAGAGCTCTCGACGCCTATCCTCCCGCTCTGCGGTCTCGCTGACTGTTGGTTTGCTGTTGGTGCTCATCGTGTCCTCCTTGACACACGTCGTTTGCGGACCGTGATCGCGCAGGGTCGCCCGCGCGCTCCCGGCCTCCTCTTAGCCTGCTGCGGTCAACCCCTGGTCGAATGCCTGGGACTCCTTCTCGCGTTGGTTTGGTGCGGCGAGGAACTCGATGTGGCCGATGACTTCGTAGTCGTGGCGGTTGTAATCACCCTTGACGTCCCATTCGCGGTACTTCAAGCGGCCGCTGGCCGCGACGAGCCAGCCCTTGCTCAGCTCGCGTGCGGCAGCCTCGCCAGCCGCACCGAACTCGGTTACGTCCACATAGCCGACGTCGCGGCCACGCCCCATTTCCTTGACCGCCAAGCGAACCCTGCACGCTGGCGTCCCGTCCGGGAGCGCACGCAGCTCGGGGTCTGTTGTGAGACGACCCGTGATCTCGATCCTGTTCATCTCTCTTCCTCCTTGAAGGCTTGTCAGTAATGCCTGAAACAGGCCGACCAAACCCAGTTCAGGGGGTGTAGGTCGGATGGGCCAGACATACCTACTGACCGCCAACTCGCCAAACCGGCCAAAAACTTTTTCGGTGAGTCCCCGCTGGTCGCTCGTGTCAGCCGGAGAAAATAGTTGGCCGGTTTGCCTGTTTCGCGGTCAGTAGAAGAGGAGATGAAAAGGAACTACTCGTGAGAGCCCAAGCCCCTGGACACCGGCAAGCGCACCGCTTCTTTTTGAGCCTCACGTTCGCCGTGCTGTTGGCTGGCCTGCTCAGTGGCGTGCTGATGTGGCTGGTTGCGCAAACCGCGCTGTTGCTGAGCCTCCACCTCCCACTTGACCTTTCACTGTCCACGACGAGGGCAGCGACATTGCGACTGATATTCACCGGCCGCTGGTCAGCACCAGCAGCAGTATTCCCCCACCGAGTAGAACGGGGCGCGCTCCCTGGGATCGGGACTTGGTTTGCGGCTATCGGCTTGTTGTTCGCGCTCGCGCTTGTTCCGGTCTGGGCGGGTTGGCGAAAGATGAGGGCGTGGGCTAGCGGCTCTCCGCTTGCCTACCGCCAACCGGTGCGATGGCTCAGAGACAGCGGCCTGGTTCGTCAGCGCACCTGGGCACGCCCACAAGACCTTCACCGTCTATGGGTACCGGGACCAGCACCTGGACGACCCTTCCTCGGCTGGACGGGTCGCGCACCGGCGCGCATGCTCGCCTGTGAGCCCGAGGTCCAGACCCTGCTCGTCTCACCCCCACGTGTCGGCAAGTCAACCGGGTTCGTGATCCCTTGGTTGCTGGACCACGACGGGCCAGCACTCGTCCTATCGGTCAAGCGCGACGTCTACGACGCCACCGCCGCCTACCGTCAAAGCCTCGGCCGCGTATGGGTCTACGACCCCTTCGGCGACCAGCCAACATGCTCTTTCAGTCCGCTCTCTACCGCCCACACATGGGACGGTGCGCTGCGCGGCGCCGGGGCGCTCGCTAGCGCCGCGCACCCCGAGAACGCGAACGCCGCCAGTGAGTTCTGGGACCGCGAGGCAGCAGTCCTCCTCGCCCCCCTCTTGCACGCCGCGACACTCACCGGCCAAACAATCGCGACCGTCCTCTCCTGGCTAGACACACGCGACTTCGCCCCAGCCGACGGCCATCTCGATGAGATCGGAGCGCACGCTGCGGCCACGCAGTTGCGCAGCGTACTCGCGCGCGATCCCCGCAACCGAGAGACGACGGTGATGAGCGCCGCGAGCCTCCTGCGCGCCTACCGCTACCCCCGCGTCACCCGCCCCACCAAAGACGAACTGAGCGCCAACGCATTCTTCAACGGAGCACCGAACACGATCTATGTCGTCGCCGCCGCGCACCATCAGCGCGACCTGCTACCCGTGATCCTCGCGCTCGTCAACTCGATCTATGAGACCGCGATAGAAACCTCCCGACGTCACGGGCCGTTCAAACCAGAGCTCTACCTGTTGTTCGATGAGGCCGCGAACATCGCACCCGTCCGCGACCTCGCTCCCTGGCTCTCCCAATGCGGCGACCATGGCATCACGATCGCGACCAGCTGGCAGTCGATCGCACAGATCGACGAGCGCTACGGCAAAGCAGACCGCGACGCGATCCTCGCCGCCTCCACCGCCCAACTATTCCTGCCGCCCCTTGCCGACCCCACCACTACCGAGTACATCACTAACCTGCTCGGTGAGGAGCCCGTCTCACAAGCAAGCCACAGTCGCCGCGCCGGCACCCCGGAAACCATCTCGCTAAGCCAACAGAGCGTCGCCAGCGCATCCTGGCTACGACAAGTCGAACAGGGCCACGCGCTACTGGTCTACCGCAACCTGCCGCCCGCGATCGTACGCACCCCAGGCTGGTATCAGGACCCGAGATTTTCGGATTACCGACGATTCGTAAGCCAAACACGCGATAGATGACCACGTACCCGACTAGGCCGTGATCAGCAACTGGCAGCCGGCTATATCCGTTCGGCTGCCGCGATTACGTGTGGACCGAGCTTGGTTGTCATTGTCGCGACGGACATGCTCTGGGCTGGAACGGTGACGCTGATCGCCATCAGTCTGGAGCGGCCTGGTTGGGTGATCGTCGCGGCGATAGAGCGCACACCGCGTGCCTGCTCTTCGTCGCAGACAGCGAT
>DATHMQ010000066.1:0-33247 GCA_035486935.1 Solirubrobacteraceae bacterium | reverse complement strand
TTCTTTCGTCTGTGGTACCTGCAGGTGCTCAGCGGCGAACAGTACGTCCAGCAGGCTCAGGCAAACGACCAGCGCGAACTGTCGATACCCGCTCCACGCGGAGAGATCCTGGCCCGGGAAGGCCAGCCGATCGTGACGAGCCAAGTCAGCAACGCCGTCCAGATCCTGCCGAGCTCGCTACCCCAGTCGGTCAAGGAAGAGGCGGTCGAATATCAAGCACAGTTGGCCGAAGCGGACAAGCAATACGTTGCAGCGGGCGAACGACTGAAAGCGTATGAGGAGAATCTGAACGATTATGAGAGCGACGGTCGTCGCGGGCACAGGCACGCCGACAAGGCTCAGCTGGCCGAGTTGCACGCACTAGCTCGCGCGGACCGGCTGCGCAGCGTCCCGATTCCCGCGCTCCCGGCCTCGGCCGACAAGACTCGTGAGCTTTTTCGGCGGCTGGCGCCGGTGATCGGCCTCAGTCCGAGGTTGATCGACGAACGCGTGATCGCGGGCATAACGCAGCTCCCATATGCACCTGTCACGATCAAGACCGATGCCGGACTTGCGGCGCTGACGGTGCTCGCGGAGCGCCAAAACGATTTTCCCGGTGTCAAGCAGGAACCGGTTTCGATCAGGAGCTATCCGTATCGCGAATTGGCCGCCCAGACGCTCGGTCACGTTGGCTCGGTCAGCGAAGAAGAGCTCAAGCTGCCGGCCTTCAAGGGCGTGCCAAAGGACACCGTCGTGGGGCAGTCGGGTCTCGAGTACTACTACGACCGCTATCTGCGCGGCAGGCCGGGGGAGCGGTTCGTGCAGGTCAACGCGGAAGGCCAGCCGGAGCCGACCAAGCTGCCTGTGGTCGAGCCAAAGGCCGGTCACGACCTCAAGCTGACGATCGATCTGGGACTCCAGCAGGAGGGCGAAAAGGCACTGCGCGAGGGGGTGGCGCTCGCTCAGGGGAAAGGCAATCCGGGCTCTGGGGCGGCGTTCGTGGCGATGAACCCGCTCAACGGAGAAATCTACGCGATGGGCTCCTATCCGAGCTATGACCCCAACCGCTTTGCCAAACCGATGACACAGAGCGAATTCGACCGACTCAACGGCAGCGGCGAAGACGAAGGCCCCGACCCGCGCGCACCGCTGCTCAACCGGGCGGTGGAAGGTCAGTATCCGACGGGCTCGACTTTCAAGCCGATTACCGCGATGGGCGCACTGGAAGCCGGTGTGATCGATCCGCAGGAGCCGCTGGGAGGTGGCTCGTGCATCACCGTGGGCGCCGAGCAGTTCTGCAATTCAGGTAAAAACGACTACGGCGCGTTGCCACTGGTCCAGGCGCTCACGGTCTCCTCTGACACATATTTCTTCACAGTCGGCGAGTACGCGAACAGCCACGGCGACGTGATCCAGAACACGGCCAAGGAGCTTGGGATCGGCAAAGAAACGCATGTGGATCTGCCGAACGAGATCGAAGGGACGGTGCCCGACGCCGCCTGGCGCGCTCAGCAGAACAAGCTGCAGGAACGCTGCGAACACAACCATCCCAAGACCGCGGCGAGCGTCTGCCACATCGTCTCGGAAATCGGCCCGTGGACCGTCGGCGACGATATGCACCTGGCGGTGGGGCAGGGCGAACTGCTGACCTCGCCGCTGCAGATGGCGGTCGCCTACTCGACCCTGGCCAGCGCTTACACGAATGGTGGCTACGGCACGGTCGTGCGACCCCACCTGGGCCTAGAGATCGACAACTCAAACGGTGGTCTCGTACAGGGCCTGCCCGCGCCTCCGATCCGTCACGTCCACCTCGACGACTCGGACCTGAACGACGTGATGGAAGGCATTCACGACGCCACATTCGCGCAGGGTGGCACCTCGGCCGATGTGTGGACAGGCTGGAACCAGGCAGAACACCCGGTGTACGGCAAGACGGGGACCGCCGAACGCGCTGGCCAGGTCGAACAGGCGTGGTACATGTGCTTTCTGCCTGACGCAAAGCGCCCACTGGTGATAGCGGCGACCGTCGAACAGGGCGGCTTCGGCGACGAAGCAGCCGCGCCGATGGCCCGGCTGATCGCATCCAAGTGGTTCCACAAGTCATTGACGCTCGTCTCCGGCTCCAACCCGGACAAGTGAGCACGAGCATGCCGACGTCATCGCTCAGCCCAATCCAGCCGACTGAGGCGCCCCCCACGCCCTCGGGCGGTGGCTTGCGCCTGCCGTTGGATCCGCTGCTGACGCTTGCCACGATCGGCCTTGGAATCTGCTCGATCCTCACGCTGCGGGTGGCGACCCGAAAACTGATTCCAGACAGTCCCCACTACTACGTGGAGCGCCAGGCGATCTACTTGGTGGTGGGGCTTGTGCTGATGGTGGCGCTCTCACGTATCGACTATGCGCGCCTACGTCACCTGATGTACCCAATCTACGGCGCGCTGATCTTGAGCATCCTCGCGGTGCTCGCGCTCGGTCGTGAAATCAAGGGCTCGGTGCACTCGACGCGCGCGATCAGCTTCCCGCTGTTCTCCTTCCAGGCTTCCGAGCTCGGCAAGGTTCTGCTGATCGTTGCGCTGTCGGCGTTCGTGGTGGCCCGTTCGCGGCGGCTACGTGAGCTCGATACGACCGCGCGCGTGCTGCTGGTGGCGCTCGTACCCGCGATGTTGGTGATCGTTCAGCCGGACCTCGGTTCGGGGCTGGTGTACATGGCGGTCGCGTTCATGCTGCTGTTCGTGGCGGGAACCTCCTGGCGGCAGCTGGCGGGACTGGTCGCGTTGGTCGTCGTCTCGGGCACGATCGTGCTGGTCGCGGCGCCCGCGATCGGCGTCCACGTGCTCAAGCCCTACCAAGAAGAACGCCTGACCGTCTTTTTGAATCCGTCGGGCAGCACCGGCGAAGGGGCCTATCAGCAACTGCAGTCGAAGGTCGCGATCGGCTCAGGTCAGAAGACGGGACGCGGCGGCGAATCGACCCAGATCGAAGGCAAATATGTCCCCGAGGACGAAACCGACTTCGTCTTCGCGGCAGTCGGAGAGCAGTACGGATTCGTCGGAGCGGCGCTCGTGCTCTCGCTGTATGCGCTGCTGATCTGGCGCACGCTGCGGATCCTCACGATGTCCAAGGACCTGTTCGGCTCGCTGGTCGCCGCCGGGGTCCTGGCTATGCTGATGTTCCAGGTCTTCGTGAACGTTGGCATGGCAGTAGGGATAATGCCGATCACCGGCGTCACGTTGCCTCTAATGAGCTATGGCGGATCGTCGGTCATCACAACCCTTCTGGCAGTGGGTCTACTGCAATCGATCTACGTCCAGGGACGCGCCTCCCAGGCGCTGAAGGGTCGCGTTGTCCGCCACTAGAGAAGATGTCAGCCGAGACTCCCCAACAACCAGCCAAAGCCGCGCCGGAGACCACAAAGGTCCGGCGCCCGCTTGCAGGGGATTCGGCGATACCACGGGCCCAGGGGATCGAAAACCCACCCGTCCCATCCATTACAGATCTCGAAAGACTGGATCAAATTGAGAAAGCAAGTGCTTGTCAGCGTCGATCGCGCGGAGACGCGCGTGGCGCTTTTGGAGGCTGCCGGAACGCCCGGTGCCTCACGTCCCGCAGGGCGCACCTCCAAGCGCTCCACCGCACGCCCCGGTGCCGGCTACCGGATAGCTGAGCTCTACATCGAGCGCCGCGGCGGGCGCTCGATCGTCGGCAACATCTACAAGGGCAAGGTGGACAACGTGCTGCCCGGCTTGGAGGCTGCGTTCGTCGACATCGGTCTCGAGAAGAACGGCTTCCTGCACGTCGATGAGATAGTGCTCCCGGGAGTCGAGGCGCCCAAGCGCGGGCGCGGCGGCGGTCGCAAGATCTCAGAGCTGCTCCAGCCGGGTCAGGAGATCGTCGTGCAGGTCGTCAAGGACCCATTGAAGACCAAGGGTGCCCGCCTGTCGATGGAGCTGACGATCGCCGGGCGCTACATGGTCTACGCCCCGACGGGCGAGGGCATTGGCGTATCTCGACGTTTGGAGGACAAAGAGCGCGAGCGTCTGCGCCGGCAAACGGCCAAGCTCGAGATCGGCCAGGGGGGAGCGATCATTCGCACCGCCGCCCACGGTGCACAGCGGGCCGACTTCGAACGCGAGCTGCTCTACCTGCACAAGCTTCACGAGGTGCTGATGAAGCGCGTCGAGGACACTCAGGCTCCGGCGATGGTCTTCCAGGAGGCCGACCTGTCGGTCAGGGTTGTGCGCGACATCTTCTCCGAGCACTTCGAGCGGGCGATCGTCGATGATGAGCAACAGCATCGTCGCCTGGTGTCGTTCTTCGCGCGCACCGCACCGGAGCTGGTCGAGCGCGTCGAGCTGTGGGAGGGGCCTGAGCCGCTGCTCGACGCTTACAAGGTGACCGAGGCAATCGACGGGGTGATGTCGCGGCGCGTGGATCTGCCGAGCGGCGGCTACCTGATGATCGACTATGCCGAGGCGCTGACCGTGATCGACGTCAACTCCGGCAGCTTCATTGGGCGCGGCAAGGGGGCGGGACTCGAGGACACGATCACCAAGACCAACCTCGAGGCAGCAGAGGAGGTCGTGAACCAGTTGCGTCTGCGCGACATCGGCGGGATCATCGTGATCGACTTCATCGACATGGCGCGCGCACGCAACCGCGACGCGGTCATGAAGACGCTGCGCAAGTCACTCGACGAGGACCGCACGAAGACGTTCACCGCCGAGCTGTCGAGGCTCGGACTGGTCGAGATGACCCGCCAGAACGTGACCGAGGGCGTGCGCGAGATCATGAGTCGCCCTTGTCCCACCTGCGAGGGCGAGGGCGTGATCCGCTCGGAGGAGACGATCGCGATCGAATTCGAGCGCAGATTGCGCGACTTGGTGGTCGAGCATCCCGACGCCGAGGCATTCCTGGTGCAGATCAACCCGCGCGTCACCGCTCAGTTCACCGGCCAGGGCTCCCGTGTCCTGCACGCGCTGGAGGCTCAGACGGAACGCTCCTTTCATTTCGAGGGCTCCGAAGGGCTCGCGCTCGATCATTTCGCGATCACCTTCCAGGGCACGCGCGAGGAGGTCGAAGAACGCGCGCTGCCCTTCCGCGAGGGCGACGAGGTGCTGGTCGACATCGTCGAGCCGCACATGTACGACGTGGACGATGCGGTCGCCAAGCTCGACGGCTACATCATCTCGATCGCCGGCGCCGCACGCAACGTCGGCGAGAAGCGCATGGTGCGTATCGAGACGGTTGGCCGCACCGCGGCAAGCGCGCTGCTGCTCGACGAGTCCGGGGAGGTAATACGTCCGGCGCCGCGTCCGGCCGCACGTCCCGCGGCCAAACGTCCGCGCAGACGCTCGAAGTCTGTGGTGCGAGCCAGCGCCGGCGAGTCGCAGACGGGCGAGCAGGAGCAGGCGGTTTTGGACGGCGAGGCTACGCCGTCGCGATCCGAGCAAGAGTCGCCGCGGGAGCCTGAGCAGCAGTCGGTGGCGAGCGACCCGCCGGCCGACACACAGGAGTCGGCGGACGCAGGCGGCGAGGATGACCTACAATCCAAGCCACGGCGCCGCGGCCGCAGAGGCGGACGGCGCCGTTCCGCCGCTAAGGCCCCGGCAACCTCGGAGTAGGAGCACATGTACGCGATCGTCAAGACAGGCGGCAAGCAGTACCGCGTCGAGCGGGGTCAGACCCTGCTCGTGGAGCGCCTCCCAGCCGAGGCGGGCGCGAGCGTGGCGCTCGAGCCGATCCTGTATCGCTCCGAGGACGCGGTATTTGACGCCGCCTCGCTGAAGAAGGTCAAGGTCACGGCCAAGGTCGTTGCACACGAGCGTGGCGAGAAGCTGCGCGTCTTCAAGTTCAAGCCCAAGCGCGGCTACAAGCGCCGTACCGGCCACCGCCAGGAGCTCACCCGGATCGAGGTCACGAACATCTCGATGGGGACGGCCGCGAAGGAGTCGGCCGCCAAGGCCACGTCCAAGCCGACGGCCGCGAAGGCCGAGACAGTCAAGCCCGAGGCGACCAAGTCAACGACCGCCAGGGCTGCCGCCGCCAAGCCCAGCACCGATACACCCCCAACACCTGTCGCCGCCTCGCGTGGCAAGGAGCAGGAGGACCCCAATGGCTCATAAGAAGGGACTCGGGTCGAGCCGCAACGGTCGCGACTCCAACGCCCAACGACTTGGCGTCAAGACGTTCGCCGGTCAGACCGTTAGCGGCGGAGAGATCATCGTGCGCCAGCGCGGCACTCGCTTCAAGCCGGGAACCGGCGTCGGCATCGGCAAAGACGACACGCTCTACGCGCGCGCGGCCGGCACTCTGCAGTTTACGACCGGCCGCCGTGGCAGGGTTGTGAACGTGCTCTCCGAGAACAGCTGAGATAGCCCGCCCGCGGGCGGGAAGGCTTGGCTTTGATGTTGGACGATCGCGCACGAATCGAAGTGAGGGCAGGCGCCGGAGGCGACGGCTCGGCCGGCTTCCGCCGCGAAGCGCACGTTCCACGGGGCGGCCCCGACGGCGGCGATGGCGGCCGCGGCGGCGATGTCGTGCTCGTCTGCGACGACTCGCTGCGCGATCTGCAGAGCTTTCGGCGCACCCCCCATTACCGAGCCGGTCGCGGCGGTCACGGAGAAGGCTCCCTTCGTCACGGCGCCGACGGCCAGACGCTGCTCGTACGGGTGCCGCCAGGCACGCAGATCGAAGGAGTCGAGGGCGATGTCTCGGGACGGCGCTGGGATCTGCTCGTCGCCGGACAGCGCGCGGTGGTGGCCAAGGGCGGCTCGGGGGGTAAGGGCAACAAGCGCTTTGCCACCCCAACGCGCCAAGCTCCGCGCTTTGCCGAGCGCGGCTTGATCGGCGAGGAAGGTTGGCTTCAGCTACAGCTCAAGCTCCTGGCCGACGTCGGCCTGGTGGGATTGCCGAATGCCGGCAAGTCCTCGCTGCTGGCACGCCTCACAAGAGCCACCCCCAAGGTCGCGAGCTACCCGTTCACAACGCTCTCGCCAGCTCTCGGCGTACTCGAAGCAGACGAGCGCCAGTTGGTGATCGCCGACATCCCGGGCCTGATCGAGGGCGCAAGCGAAGGCGCCGGCTTGGGCCACGACTTCCTCGCTCATGTGGAGCGCACGCGGCTGCTCGTGCACGTGCTCGACCTGGCCCCAGAGCTCAGCGGCGAGGAGCAGGCAGACACGCTGGCCAATCACGCCACGATCGAGCACGAGCTGGCCTCGCACGATCGGCGTTTGGCGAGTCTGCCGCGCGTGCTTGCGCTTTCGAAGGCCGATCTCGTGCCACCCACGCGCGTCAGCGAAGAGGTCGCGCGCTGGTCGGAGCGCCTCGGCGAGGATGTGCCGGTGATCGCCACCTCAAGCGCCACCGGAGCCGGGTTGGGAGAGCTGGCTGTCGAGCTGTTGCGACTCGTACCGGCCATCGAGCAGGTTGGGCAGGGCGCGGGGCGTGGCGTCGGCTTCGGGCCTGGCGCCGGCTCCGCTGCAGGGGCCGAGCAGAGCGGCAACGTCTTGGCAAGCGGCCAAGAGGCCGGCGGGGGCGAGTCGGTACTCGCCGAGCACATGGTGTTCCGCCCGGCGGCCTCCACCGGCTTTGCGGTCGAGCGCATCGGCCCTGGCTCCTATGCCGTCAACGGCCGCGGAATCGAGCGCTTGGTGGCGCGCTATGACGTCGAGAACGAGGACGCAATGGCCTACCTGGAGGGTCGCCTGCGCAAGATCGGAGTGCTGCGAGCGCTGGAGGCAGAGGGCTTTCAGCCAGGAGACGACCTCGAGATAGCGGGAGTGGTCTTCGAGCTCGACCCGGACGACGCGACATAAGCGGCGTCCGTCGCGGCGTTAGGCCGCGATTCAGCTCCACCCGTGCGCACGTCCCGTCGCGTCGCCCCGCTCAGCCCAAAAACACCGCGCTCACACGCGACTCGCGTCCGCACCATCTAGGCTGCCCTCGATGAAGCGTGTGGTCATAAAGCTGGGTTCGAGCATCGTCGCCGACGAGCAAGGCGAGTTGCGCAGGGATGTGCTCGCGCGCATCTGCGATGAGGTTGCCTCCTTGCACAGCAACGGCAAGGAGGTCGTGATCGTCTCCTCGGGGGCAATCGCGCGCGGCGTGCGCATCATGGGCCTGCCTTCGCGTCCGGGGAGCGTCGATGAGCTACAGGCCGCAAGCGCGGTCGGTCAGGGCAAGCTCTACCGCGCATACGACGAGTTGCTGCGTGAGCGCAAGTTGATCTCCGCCCAGGTGCTCCTGACGTTCATGGACATGAGTGCCCGCACGCACTACCTCAACGCGCGCCAGACCCTGCGCAAGCTGCTCGACTGGCAGGTGGTGCCGGTCATCAACGAGAACGATACGACCGCCACCGATGAGATTTCCTTCGGCGACAACGACTTCCTCGCAGCGCAGGTGGCGATCCTGACAAGTGCCGATCTGCTCGTGCTGCTGACCGATATCGACGGACTGTACACCGCCGATCCAAGGCACGACCCCGAAGCCAGCCTGGTCGGAGAGGTCGCAGATTTCGAGACGCTCGAGGGCGTCGAGGTCGGCCACACGACTTCGCCATTGGGCTCCGGCGGAATGCGCTCCAAGGTCGTCGCCGCCGACATGGCCACGGCGGCGGGTATTCGAGCGGTCATCTGCAACGGTGTGCGAGAGGGAGCCTTGCACGCGGTGCTGGCCGGTCAAATGGAGGGCACCAATTTCCCCCCGCGCGTAGCCCGCCATTCCTCTTTCAAGCTGTGGTTGCGCTACGCCAAGCCCAGCCATGGGACGCTGGTCGTCGATAAGGGCGCCGCGAGAGCGTTGCGCGAGGAGGGCACGAGCCTGCTGCCGGTCGGGATCCTGGACGTGCTCGGCGCCTTCGACGCGGGCGATGCGGTGGAGATCGCCGAGTGCGGGCAGGACAGCCGGGCACAGGACGGGGGTCAGGTCTTGGCGAAGGGCATCTGCAGCTACTCGGCCGAGGAGCTCAGGCGCGTTATGGGCTTGAAGTCAAAGGCGGTCCAGGAGATCCTGCCGCGCGCCAGCGAGGAGGCGGTGCACCGCGACTACATGGTGCTCGCCTGAGCTTGCCCCGCGGGGATGAGGTTTGGGTCTGTTTGGGGTTCCCCCACGCGCGCGCGGGGTGAGCAACTTGGGGATTTGCATCGGCTTGCCCCACGTGCACGCGAGCCCCTGTCGTACCCTGTAGAGCCATGGCCGCCACCGTCTCATCCGTAACCGAGGTCTGCACACGCGCCCGCGACGCGGCTCGTCTGCTCGCTCGCATCGATACCGCCACCAAGAATGCGGCGCTGCTGGCAATCGCGGCCGCGCTGCGCGAGCGCACCGAGGAGATCCTCCAGGCCAACGAGCGCGATCTGGTGGCCGGGCGCGAGGCCGAGATCGGCGCGGCGCTGCTCGATCGTCTGCGGCTCGACGCAAATCGAATCGAGGGAATCGCACAAGCCGTCGAAGCGGTCGCCCAACTGCCCGATCCGGTGGGGGAGGCGATCGACGGTCATCGCCTGCCCAATGGCTTGGACGTACGCAAGGTACGCGTTCCGCTGGGGGTGATCGCTGTCGTCTACGAGGCACGTCCGAACGTCACGATCGACGCGGCGGCATTGTGTCTGAAGTCGGGTAACGCGATCGTTTTGCGCGGCTCCTCGAGCGCCGAGCACTCAAACGCTGTGCTGTCCTCGATCGCAGCCGAGGCGGCTGTTGCTGCGGGGCTGCCCGAGGGCTGCATCGGTCTTTTTGCCGGCGGGGGACGCGGCGAGCTGGCCGAACTGGCAACCCAGGACGGGTTGATCGACCTGCTGATCCCGCGCGGTGGCGAGGGCTTGAAGGCCGCCCTGAAGGAGGTGGCAAGCGTACCGGTCATCTACGCCGCATCGGGTAACTGCCACGTCTACGTGGACGCCTCCGCGGATCTCGACGATGCGCTTGCGATCGTGTTGAACGCCAAGACGCAACGTCCGGGCGTGTGCAACGCGGCTGAGACATTGCTCGTCCACGCCGATGTCGCACCTGCTTTCCTGCCGCGGGCATTGGCCGCATTGAGCGACGCCGGCGTGGAGTTGCGCGTCGAGGAGCGCGCCGTGGAGCATGCCGGCGAGGCCGCGGCGCTCACGACGCAGGCGAGCGATGAGGACTGGGACACCGAGTATCTGGCGCTGAGGCTTGCGGTCGCGGTCGTCGATTCGCTTCAGGACGCGATCGAGCACATCGCGCGCCACGGCTCCGGCCATTCCGAGGCGATCGTCACGAAAGACACGACCAGCGCGCGCGAATTCCAGTTGGGCGTGGATGCCGCTTGCGTGTACGTCAACGCTTCGACACGCTTCACCGACGGAGGCGAGTTCGGGATGGGCGCCGAGATCGGCAACTCGACCCAGAAGCTCCACGCACGCGGCCCGATCGGGTTGAGAGAGCTGTGCACGTCCAAGTATCTCGTCGAAGGCGCCGGCCACGTCCGCGCGTGAGGCCGGCGAGCGCGTCGGAATCCTCGGCGGCATGTTCAATCCGCCCCACATCGGCCATCTCGCGCTCGCACGAGCGGCGGCGAGCGGATTGGGGTTGCAGCAAGTGCTGTTGACGCCTGTGCTGATCCCGCCGCACAAGCCCGCCAAGTGGGACCCGGGCGCCGAGCACCGCCGGAGGATGTGCGAGCTTGCCATTGGGGACGACCCTCGCCTGGGCGTGTGTACGCTCGAGCTGGAGCGCCCCGGCCCGTCCTACACAATCGATACCCTGAGGAGCATCCATGCAAGCGACCCCGACGCAGAGCTGACCCTGATCGTCGGCGCCGACATGGCAAGTACGCTGGCTTCTTGGCGCGAGCCGCGCGAGATCCTGAAGCTGGCGAGCCTCGCGGTGGCCGAGCGTGAGGATACGAGCCGACGTGACGTGCTGGACGCGCTGGCCCCGCTGGAGGGGGAGGCGCGTGCCGAGTTCGTGGAGATGCCGCGACTCGACGTCTCCTCCTCGCTGGTTCGCAAGCATCTGACCTCCGGCGAGCCGATCGACGAGTTGGTGGGCAGCGAGGTAGCGGCCTACATAGCCGAGCACGAGCTCTACGGCCTCCAGCCGACAGGGCATGCGGGCAGGGCGAGATGACCTCCGAGGAGTTGCTGGAGCAGATCTGCCGCTATGCCGAGGACAAGAAGGCCGTCGAGCTCGTCACGCTCGATCTGCGCGGGGTACTCGGCTACACGGACTGGTTCGTGATCTGCTCTGGTGGCACCGAGCGCCAGACCAAGGGGATCCACGACGGCATCCTCGAGGGCCTCAAGCACGAGCACGATCTGATACCACGGCGCGTGGAGGGGTTTGGCAGCGCCGACTGGATCCTGATGGACTACCTGGACGTGGTCGTCCACATCTTCACACCGGCGACGCGCGAGTTCTATCGCCTGGAGCAGCTGTGGGGCGAGGTTCCGGTGCGCCGAGCCGAGAATGTCTGAGCACCAAGCATGACGCTGAAATAGGCGACTGACAAGCCAGTCGGCCGTGGGCGCGTAACTCGACGCGTTACGACAAACGAGCATTCAAGCGCCTGAGAATTGCTCCAACAGTCGAAGGCGCTGATGGCTGTGCAGGGCGAGAATTTCGCGGTGGGCGTCGCGACAGACACGATCGAGGCCGGCTACCGGCCGCGCGCTCCATTCCGCGACGAGCTTTACGAACTCGACGGCACGCCGCGGCCCGCGGTCCAGGCGCTCATCGCAGAGCTGGGCCGACTCGGGCCGGAGGGCTTGGTCGACGCGGGCCGCAGGCGCGATGCGATCTTCATGCAGCAGGGGATCACTTTCGAGACCAGCGGCGAGAGCGGCGGGGTGGATGGGCATTCCAATGAACGGCCGTTTCCGCTGGATCTCGTGCCGCGTGTGCTCACAGGCGAAGAATGGCGTGCGATCAAGCGCGGTCTGGCCCAACGCATTCGCGCGCTCAACCACTTCGTCGACGACATCTACCACGCACGTGAGATCGTCCGCGAGGGTCTCGTTCCCTGGCAACTGGTGGCCGGATGTCCACACTTCGCGCGCGCCGTGCACGGGATACGCCCGCCCGGCGGGGTCTACTGCCACGTAGCCGGCTGTGACCTGGTGCGCGACTGCGACGGAGCCTGGCGTGTGATCGAGGACAACGTACGCATCCCCTCTGGCATTTCCTACGTGCTCGAGAATCGGGCCGCGATGGCGCGCTTGGTGCCGGAGCTGTTCGCCTCCTATCGCGTGCGCCCCGTCGACCACTATCCACAACTGCTGCTGCGGGCGCTGCGCTCGGTCGCTCCGTCCGCCGAGAGCGAGGCCACCGTCGTCGTATGGACTCCCGGCCCGGCCAACTCGGCCTACTTCGAGCATGCCTTCCTGGCGAGGCAGATGGGAGTGGAGCTCGTGGAGGCCTCGGACCTGGTCGTGCGCGACGACGTGCTCTACATGCGCACCACGCGCGGCCTGGAGCGCGTCCATGCCGTCTACCGGCGTCTGGACGACGATTTCGTCGATCCGCTCGAGTTCATGCCGGACTCGCTATTGGGAGTCCCGGGTTTGGTGCGCGCCTATCGCGCTGGCAGCGTCGCAATCGCAAACGCGTTCGGCACGGGCGTGGCCGACGACAAGGCGATCTACTGTTTCGTGCCGGAGATGATCCGCTTCTATCTGGCGGAGGAGCCGATCCTCGAGAACGTCAATACCTACCTGCTCTCCGATCGGGAGGTGCGCGAGCACGTTCTCGGCAGGCTAGGTGAGCTGGTCGTCAAGCCGACGGGCGAGTCCGGTGGCAAAGGCGTGATGATCGGCCCGCACGCAAGCGAGCAGGAACTCGCGCGCATGGGCGAGCGCATCAAGGCCCATCCGGAGCGCTGGATTGCCCAAGACGTCGTGCGTCTCTCAACCGCGCCCACCGTTTCCCCAGACGGGACGCTGCGCCCGTGCCACGTCGATCTGCGCCCGTTTGCCGTCTTCGGCGAGAGCATCGAGATCGTCCCTGGCGGGCTCACGCGCGTAGCGCTGGAGGACGGCTCGATGATCGTCAACTCCTCGCGCGGCGGCGGCTCCAAGGACACGTGGGTACTCGAGGACGGCGATGATGCCGATCGCGCCGGCCCACCGATCGCCGACACGCAGCCGCCAGCACTGCCGGACCTGCGCTACGGCGCTTGGATGGGCCAGCAGCAGCAACAACAGCAGGAAAGCCCTCAGCAACAGCGGCGGAGCTGATGCTCGCGCGCATCGCCCACGACCTCTACTGGCTGGGGCGCAACCTGGCGCGTGCCGAGTTCACCGCCCGCGCGGTGGAGGCCGTATTTCAGGCAGAGGTGCAGGGCACATCCGATGCGATGCCGAGCGTCAGCTTCGGCTCCAGCGGCCTGCTGGCGATGCTCGGCGACGAAGGCGAGCGCGAACGGGCCGACAACGTCGACGCGCTCGCGCGTCTGACGCTCGACGCCGACCGTCCCGGCTCGATGCTGGCGAGCGTCGAGCGTGCGCGCGAGGGCGCCCGCACGGTGCGCGACGTGATCAGCGCCGAGATCTGGGAGGCGATCAACACGACCACGCTCAGCCTCCGCGGTGGCGGGCAGGGCGGGTGGGCTCCGAATCTACGCGCCCCAGCCGGTCCGTATCTGGCCGCCCAGTACGTAAAGCAGCGCACAGCCCTGATCTGGGGTGTGGCGGCGCGCACGATGCTGCGCGACGAAGCCAAGTGCTTCCTGGATGCCGGTGGCACGATCGAGGTCTCGGACATGGTCCTGCGGATGCTGCGAATCGCCCTGCCGGCAGGCGAGCACGCTGCAGCCGACGGGCACGCACTGATCCTGCTGCAGGCTGTCGGCGGCTTTCACGCCTATCTGCGCGCGGTAACCGCTCCCCCGAACGCTCACCCTGTCGCACGCTTTCTTCTCTTCGAGCGTGCCTATCCAGACAGCGTGGCCGCGTGTGCGGACTCGCTGCACGATGCCTTCACGACCGCCGACGCCGGTCCGCGCAACTCAAAGCCCGTGCTGCGTGTCAGCCGGCTCGTGGCAGACCTGGATTTCCAAAGACGGGCGCTGCCCGACGGCGCCGAGCTGTCAGGAATCTGCGAGCGCACCCAGCAGGAGCTGGCGCGAATCGACGGCGACGTCGCCGAGCGCTATTTTGCCGGCGCCACCCCCGGCCAGGCGGGACACTAAATGCACTTCGCGATCCGCTACATGACCGAGTACAACTACGAGGGCCCGGTCTCGGACAACCTCAACGCGCTGCGCGTGCGTCCCGCCACAACATCCTCGCAACGCTGCGACGAGTTCCACACCCGCATTGAGCCGGAGGCACGCGTCAGCCGGCATCTCGACTACTTCGGCACCGAGGTGCTCGAGTTCGGCGTCCCCACGGCCCATGAAAGCCTCACGATCGACGTGCGAGCGCGCGTGGTCACCTCCGATCCGCCCGAGCCTCCGCGCGGATCGTGGGAGAGCGTCGACAGTGACGCCTACATCGACGCCGCCGGTGAGTTCGCGCTGCCGTGGCAGGATCAGCCGATGATCGCCGGCCTGGAGGAGATGCAGGCAGAGCTTGCGGGTGTCAGCCCGATGGTGATGCTCGAGCAGTTGTGCGAGCGTATACCCGATCGCTTCGAGTACCGGCCCGGGGTCACATATGTCGGATCGACCGTCGAAGACCTGCTGGAAACACGGGCTGGGGTCTGCCAGGACTTCGTGCACCTATCCCTGGTGCTGCTCCGTCGCTTTGGCATCGCCGCGCGCTACGTATCCGGCTACTTGTGGGCAGCGCCGGAGGACGGCGGCGCGGATTCGCTCGAGGTCGACACGCACGCCTGGCTGGAGGCTCTGCTCCCCGGGACCGACGGACATGGCGAGCCGATCTGGGTTGGTGCCGACCCCACGAATCGCCGGTTGGCGGGGGAGACCCACGTGAAGATCGGCCACGGGCGCTTTTACGCCGACGTGGCGCCGGTCAAGGGCCTCTACATGGGCGGCGCCGGCGCCGAGCTGAAAGCGGCAGTCACGATGTCGCGCCTTGACCCGCAAGCGGGGGCGCGCGCTTAGGGACGATCCCGGTAGGCCCTTTGCTGAAGCGCTCGTGCCGTTGCTAGTGTTGCTCGTCAGGTGCGCAGGTTCGACGAGTGGCAGATCGAGTTGCATGGACGCCGGGCGATCTACCGGATCGCCGGCGATGGGCCGCCGGTGGTGCTCATACACGGGATGCTCAACTCCTCGAGCCATTGGCAGTCCGTGGCGCTGGAGTTGGCCAGTGACTACACGGTCATCGCACCCGACCTGATCGGCCACGGAGATTCCGCGGCGCCGCGCGGGGACTACTCGCTGGGCGCGCACGCGGCGAGCATCCGCGACCTGCTCACCGCTCTTGGCATCGAGCGCGCGACAATCGTCGGCCACTCGCTCGGGGGCGGTGTGGCGATGCAGTTCTTCTACCAGTTCCCAGCGCGCGTGCAGCGCCTCGCGCTAGTCTCGAGCGGTGGCCTGGGACACGAGGTCAGCCCGATGCTGCGCACAGCCGCGTTGCCAGGCATGTCTGCCGCATTGTCGCTCGCGGCTCACCCCAGGTTGCTCGACGCCGTGTGGGGTGCAGGCACTCGTCTACGCCGCGCCGGCGTGCGCCAGGGCGCCTATGTGCAGGCTGTCGCCCGTGCTCTACGTCCGCTGGAGCGTCCGCAGGCGCGCGAGGCCTTCCTGCAGACGCTACGCGCGGTGATCGATGTGCGCGGCCAGCGTGTCAGTGCCACAGATCGCCTCTACCTGCTCGAGTCGATGCCGACGATGATCGTCTGGGGCGAGCGAGACAATACAATCCCGCTCGAGCACGGTCGCCGCGCACACGAGGCGACCCCCAACAGCCGTTTTCGCACACTCCCAGGCGCCGCACACTTCCCGCATCTGGAAGAGCCCGAGGCGCTGGTCGCCGTACTGCGCGAGTTCTTGGAAGAGACGGAGCCATGCGAATTGGACGACGCCGACTGGGGCCTGCTGCTCTCCAGAAGCGCGCTGCCCAGGCGACGTCTGGAGGATGCCGCGGCATAGGCTCCTTGGTTGGTTCGGTTTGTGGGAAGATCCCTTGTGTAGGAGGGTGCCGCTGCCAAAGGGAACGAGCGATTGCTTCCCATGCATAGAACGGAGGCGGTTCACATGACCGAGACTCTGGAGTTGCAAACGCCCCAGGTCGAAACCAGGCAAGAGCCCCCGGCGTCGAAGATGCCGCCCACGATGCGCGGCTCCGTGCTGTTGCACACCCTGCGCTTCACATTCGATCCGGACGGCTTCTTCTGGGGCGCTCATCGCCGCTACGGCGACATCTTCAAGCTGAAGATACTGGGGCAGGAGTGGATTGCGATAGCGCATCCCGATGCGGTCAAGGAAGTGTTCTCGCATGGGCCGGCAGAGGTGAACTCGGGCGCGGCCAACCAGGCGCTCAGCCCGGTGCTCGGCACGCGCAACTTGCTGCTGCTCGACGGCGAGGAGCACCTGCATCGCCGCCGCATCGTCCTGCCTCCGTTTCACGGCGAGCGCATGCGAGCCTACGAGGACACGATCCGCACGGCGATCTCAAAGCTCCTCGAGCGGTGGCCGCTCGGGGAGCCGGTCGCAGCGCTGCCGCGTATGCAGGAGCTCACGTTCGAGGTGATCATGCGCTGTGTCTTCGGCGTGGACGAGGACGAGCGGGTGGGCAAGTTGGGGGAGGCGCTGCGGGGCATGATCTCTTGGGTCACCGACATGAGACGCGTCCTGTTCTTCTTCCTGGTCGGCCCCGAGCGATTGAACAGCGTGCCCGCCTTTCGCCGCCAGCTCGCCTTCGTCGACAGTGAGATCCTGGCCGAGATATCGCGCAGACGCGCCTTGATCGACCTGGACGAGCGCCAGGACATCCTCTCGATGCTGGTTCAGGCAACGGACGAGAATGGCGAGCATCTCACCGACGAGGAGTTGCGCGACGAACTGATGACGCTCTTGATCGCCGGCCACGAGACGACCGCGACGCTGCTCTCCTGGGCGATCCACGACCTTGCCCACGACCCTGTCAGTCAGGATCGCTTGGCTTGCGATGGAGGCGCGTTCTGCGATGCGGTCGTCACCGAGACCCTACGCCTGCACCCGCCGACGGGCGGGGTGGCGCGTCGGCTGCGCAAGCCGCTTTCGATTGGCGGCTACGAGTTGCCGGCGGGGACCGACCTGGTCCCCGTGACACTGCTCGCCCATCGCCGCGCCGACGTCTATGAGCAACCGTGGACATTCAAGCCGACACGCTTCCTGGACACGAGGCCCTCAGCCGGTGGCTGGTTCCCGTTCGGTGGCTCGGTACGTCGCTGCATCGGCGCGTCTTTCGCTCAGTTCGAGGCCAAAATCGTGCTGGAAGAGCTGACCAAAGCGCTTAGCCTGCGCCCTGTCAAGCGCCGGCCAGAGCGCACGAGCCGGCGAGCGATCGTGCTCGTGCCCTCAAAGGGCGCGTTGGTGATCGCGCAGCGGCGCTGACGTGGCGGGGCTCGAAACCATCATGTCGTAATACCGCCAGACATTCGCCTGTCGGTAGGTCAGACTGGGAGTTGTGATCGAGGACTTCGACCGTTGCTACCAGGCCGCTCAGTCGCGTGACCCGCGCTTTGACGGGTGGTTCATCACGGCTGTGACCTCGACCGGCATCTACTGTCGGCCGAGCTGCCCTGCGATGACACCGAAGCGCGAGAACGTGCGCTTCTACCCGTCGGCTGCCGCGGCACAGCAGGCGGGCTTTCGCGCCTGCAAGCGCTGTCGTCCCGACGCCGCCCCCGGCTCACCGGAGTGGGACGGTCGCGCGGACGTCGTAGCGCGAGCGATGCGTCTGATTGGCGACGGTGTTGTGGATCGTGAGGGCGTGCCAGGTCTCGCAACGCGGCTCGGCTACAGCGTGCGCCAGCTGCAGCGGATGCTGCTCGCCGAGCTGGGGGCAGGGCCGATCGCGATCGCACGCGCCCAGCGCGCGCAGACCGCGCGTGTCCTGATCGAGACGACCACGCTGAGCATGGTCGAGATCGCCTTCGCGGCGGGCTTCTCGAGCGTGCGCCAGTTCAACGACACGATCCGCACAGTGTTCGCGACCGCCCCGACGGAGTTGCGAGCTCGCGCGAACAAGCGACAGGACGCCGGCGAGGACGCCCGCCGGGGTCGTCGCGTCGGGGAGGTCTCGCTCTCCAGCACGGGCGCACAGGGTGCGATCATGCTGCGGCTGCCGTTCCGCAAGCCTTTGTGTCCTGAAAACCTCTTCGGTCACCTAGCCGCAACGGCGATCTCCGGCGTCGAGGAGGTGCGCGACGGCGCCTACCGGCGCACCTTGCGCCTGCCGCACGGCCCAGGCATCGTTGAGCTGACGCCCACGCCCGAGCATGTCGTGTGTCGAGCTCGGCTCACAGACCTGCGCGACCTGACGACCGCTATAGCGCGCTGCCGCTGGCTGCTCGATCTCGATGCTGACCCGGTCGCGATCGACGATCTCTTTCGCGGCGATCCACAGCTGGGTCCAGTGGTGAGAAAGGCACCAGGACGGCGAGTACCGCGCTGTGTAGACGGAGCCGAGCTCGCCATTCGCGCCGTGCTGGGGCAACAGGTCTCGACGGCCGCCGCGCGTACGCACGCAGCCCGCATCGTTGCTCACCACGGTGAGCCAGTGGATGACGAGCACGGCGGGCTCACCCATCTCTTTCCCGAGCCTGAGGCGTTGGAGCAGGTACAGCTAGCGATGCCCGCAACTCGCAAGCGCACACTCGCGGCACTCGTTGAGGCGCTGCACAGCAAGCGCCTGTCGCTCGACCCGGGCTGTGATCGCGCCGAGGCGCTCGCGACCCTCTCAGAGCTTCCCGGCTTTGGTCCATGGACCACACAATTGATCGCGATGCGAGCGTTGGGCGACCCCGATGCGTTCCCAGTCGCCGACTTGGGCGTGCGTCGCGCGGCCGAAGCACTCGGCCTGCCGGTTTCCCCAAGCGCGCTGAGCGCTCACGCCGAGCGCTGGCGACCATGGCGAGCTTACGCGGTGCAATACCTATGGTCGTCAACGCCCCATCCGATCAACCATTGGCCGCCGCTCGCAAGCGGCGAAAGCGTCGATCCAGCGTCCACAGGGACGCTGGCCCAGGAGGCAGCATGACACTCACAGGCACGAGATTGCCCACGCCCATCACCACGACGATGGACACCCCGATTGGCGAGCTGACGCTCACCTCTGATGGCGAGAAGCTCACTGGTATCCAAATGCACGAACAGCGTCATCTCAAAAAAATCTCAGCCGACGCGCAACCAGACGATGGCGGACTTGCGCCTGTCATCGCACAATTGGAGGCGTATTTCGCCGGCGAGCTGACCGATTTCGATCTGTCGCTTGAGATGCACGGCACAGAATTCCAACGCCGAGTATGGGCGGCCTTGTGTGAGATCCCATACGGCGAGACGATCAGCTACGGCGAGCTTGCGCGCTGGGTGGGCAACCCCAAAGCCTCGCGCGCCGTCGGCCTAGCCAACGGTCGCAACCCGGTCGCGATCGTCGTGCCGTGTCACCGTGTGATCGGCGCCGACGGCAGCCTCACGGGCTACGGCGGCGGTCTCGATCGTAAGGTATGGCTGCTGGAGCACGAGGCCACTTACCGGCCCGGCGCTGGAGTTCAAGTCAAACTCGACCTACAGACCCAGCCCGCCTAGCGCTTCGCGCGCCGCGCCCTGTCCGCACATGCCGTGCACGCCGCCGCCGGGCGGCGTGGAGGAGGAACAAAGGTAGACGTTTGCGATGGGTGTTCGGTACGGATGCAGGCTGGGGGTTGGGCGGAACACGGTCTGTCGCAAAGTGGCGGCCCCGGAGTTGATGTCGCCGCCGACGTAGTTCGGATTGTGGCTCTCGGTCTCCACGGCATTGACGCTGTGGCGCGCGAGGATGAGATCGCGAAAGCCCGGAGCGAAGCGCTCGATCTGCGCCTCGATTCGCTCGCTCATGTCACGCTCGGAGCCCGAGGGCACATGGCAGTAGGCGTAGAAAGTGTGCTTTCCCTCAGGCGCGCGTGTGCAGTCCACCACACAGGGTTGCACGGCGATGCAGAAGGGATGCTCCGAGTGGCGCCCCCTCGCTACGTCGTTCTCGCTGCGCGCGATCTCCTCGAAGGTCCCCCCGATGTGCAGCGTCGGTGCGCTATGGCAGACCTCTGCCTGCCAGGGCACGGGCCCATCCAGCGCCCAGTCCATCTTGAAGATGCCTGGACCGTATTTGAAGCGACGCATGGCTTTGGCGTAGCGCGCAGGCATGCGTTTGCCGGCAAGCTCGATCAGGTTGCGAGGAGCGACATCGAGAAGTGTGCTTTGTGCGTTTGGAAGCTCCCGCAAGTCCTCGATCCAATGGCCGCTGTGCAGTTGGCCGCCGAGGCTCTGAAGCTCGGCGATCATCGCCTCGACGATGCGCGAGCTGCCTCCTTCCACGACCGGCCAGCCAACCGCGTGCGCGAGCACACCCAGCAACAGTGCGAACGCGCCAGTGCCAGGCGCCCCGAGCGGTCGCATCGAATGGGCGCCCAACCCGGCCAGCAGCGCACGCCCTCGGTCGGTCTTGAACGGGTGGGCGAGCACAGTCGTCGGCCACAGCCCAAGCAAGCCGAAGCGGGCCATGGTCAGAGGATGGGTCGGGGGAGAGAGCAGGGGCGCCAGCACCGAGGGCACGATCGCGTCGGTGTCCTTTACGAGCTTCGCGAAGATGCGGCGGTAGGCGCGCGCGTCTTCGCCGAGAGCGATCGCGGTCTGCTCGACCGAGCCTGCGACGGCCGCGGCTCGGTCGCCGTCGAGCGGGTGGGCAAAGGCGATATCCGGGGTCTTCAATGAGAGCCCGGCAAGTGGCTGCTGGGTGAAAAAGGGAGAGGCCGCTAGCAGCGGGTGAACCGTCGAGCAGACGTCGTGCGCAAAGCCAGAAAGCGTCAGCTCCTCTGTGCGGCAGCCGCCGCCGGGTGTGTCGGCCCCCTCATAAACGTGCACCGCAAGTCCGGCGCGGGCGAGCGTGAGGGCGGCGGCAAGACCGTTGGGTCCGGAGCCAACGACGACCGCGTCCGGAGCGTCGGTCGGCTTGGCCATAGCGCTCATCGACTGGAGCCGGCTCGGCTTGCCCGTCGCGTGGGAAGGTCCCGCACCCGTGCCATGCTCACAATTGCAGCACGGTGTCCTGAGCGGCGACGATCACATTCACACCGGAAGTCTCGACGAAGCGCCCTTTCAACTCATCCAGCGCATCGTCGGTGCGGTCAGGTCGATGATGAGCAAGCAGGACCTTGCGTGCTCGTGCGCGGCGCCCCAACTCGACTGCGTAGTCTGCGGCCGCGTGTCCGAAGCGCCCTTCGGCGGCAAGCTCGGCCGGCGTCAGCAGTTGCGAGTCGTGCAGTAGCGCATCCGTCTCGGTGGCAAGCTCGAGCGCCGCGATGTGGTACTCGCCACAGCCGTCCGGTCCAGCGCCGAAGGAGGTGGGACAGTGGTCGGGCATGTAAGTGAAAGTCGAGCGCCCGTCGCTGACGCGATATCCGAAGGTGCGCCCGCCCTTGTGCGGGATCTCGCGCGCCAGGACGGTGAAGCCATCGAATTCTCGCTCGCCCGGAGCGAGCGTCGCAAAGCTCCAAGTACCACGCAGCTGGTCAGGTTTCATCGGGAAATGAGGCGGGGACATCGAACGTGCCAACACCGAGGCGGCCTTGGCACCGTCCTCCTGCTCGGGTAGCAACAGGTGCACGCGAGCATCGTCGTGGTCGCCCGCATGGAAGAACGGCAGCCCCTGCACATGATCCCAATGCAGATGCGTCAGCAGGATCGTGCCGCTGAACGCCTGTTTGCCAAGCAGTCCCGTCACCGAGCGTATGCCCGTGCCGGCGTCGAGGATCAGAGTGGGGGAGGGCGCGTCGTCGAGAGCGATCGCCACGCAGGAGGTATGTCCGCCGTAGCGCAGAAAGTCTGCGCCGGGCGCCGGAGTCGAGCCCCGAACCCCGCAGAGATGAACTCGCACGAAGCTCTAGCCCCGCACGGGCTTCTTGGGACGCTTCGAGCTTTGGTGACGCAAGGACGCGATTAGAGTCGTGCTTAGGTCTGGGTAGTGCTCAGGTCGGGCGGGAGCTTAGCATCGGCCGTTGTGGTCCACAGGAGAACCTTGGCCACGCGCGGACTGTCACCATCTGGGCGATGGCGACGCTGACCCTCAACTTCGCGACCTCGCACCACTTCCTCGACGAGCGCGGGCAGCGTGCCGGCTTCATCCTGTTGGGCGGATTTTTGGCTTCGTTCCTGTTCATTCGCACGAGCGCGCGCCTCATACGCGACCCCAAAGTGACCTGGTGGCCGGGGAGCGTGACCACCAAAGGCGGGCTGCACCTGCACCATCTCGTGTGGGGGATCGTGCTGATCCTGGTCTCGGGATTCCTCAACTTCGTGCTGGTTCCGCCGAGCCCGTGGCTCGAGATATTTGCCGGCGCGTTCGGCATAGGTGCAGGTCTCACGCTGGACGAGTTCGCGCTGTGGATACACCTCGAAGACGTCTACTGGTCCAAGGAGGGTCGCGCCTCGATCGACGCGGTGATCGTCGCAACGCTGCTCGGTGGGCTCGTCGTGCTCGGAATCGCGCCGTTTGACGCCTCCGACAGCGCTTCTCCAGTTGGCTCGCTGGTAGCGGTCGTAGCGATCGATCTGGTCTTCTCGGCGATAGCGATCCTCAAGGGCAAGCCGATGCTCGGTCTGATCGGCATATTCATCCCGCTCGCCTCGATCGCCGGGACGGTACGCCTTGCGGCTCCATCCTCGCCTTGGGCGCGTCGACGCTACCCGCCGGATGGGCGTCGCATGGCCCGCTCACAGGCGCGCTTCAGGCGAGTGCGAGCACGCCGCCGGCGGCTGATGAACGCGATTGGCGGGGCTCCGAGTCAGCCGGCGGACGGCTAGTCGATAGCCGCTCAGTCGGGGAGACGACGCTTCTGCGGATGCGGGGTCTCGCCTCGGGCCAGCATCTCAACGAACTGCTCGATCCGTCGTGCTCGCGTGTCGGCGCGCTTGGCGTTGTGGGTCCGAAACAGCACCGCATATCGATTCTGGCTGGAGAGGATCTCGAACATGGCCTGTGCACGAGGCTCGGCTTCGAGTGCGCTTGCCAAGTCGGCCGGTATCTCCATCGTCGCCTGGCCTGCATAGGCAGCCTCCCAGCGCCCGTCGGCCTTGGCGCGCTCAACTGCGGCCATGCCTGCGGATTGCATCCTGCCTTCGTCTGTCAGCCGCGTGACATGGGCGACGTTACGCTTGGACCACGCGCTACGGCTGCGCCGCGGTGTGAAGCGTTGGCGGTAGGTCAGTTCGTCCAGGCGTCGTATCTGTCCGTCGATCCAGCCGTGACACAGCGCCTCGTCGAGGGCCTCGCTGTAGCTGAGTCGTGTTGGCTCATGTGTGCCCTTCTTGGCCAGGCACAGCCAGATGCCCTTCGAGTGCCCGTGATGCTCGGTCAACCATGCGTGCCACGCTGCGACGTCGGGCACGATGAGGATCTCCTCGTCGTCGATCATCCTTGAAGCTTGCCACTTGCGGGCGTCGACTCATGCACCCTCAGCGATGCCGCGCCGGCACGCAGGCGCCGAGCCGCTATCTGGGAGCCACGGTCAGGTCTTCTCGATCGGGTTCGACCAGTTTGCGCAGGACCCAGTTCACCACGCTGACGATGATCGCCGCGAGCGCTGCCCACCAGAAGCTTGCGATCGTGAACTGGGGGACGATCCAATGCGTCAGATACAACATCAGGACGTTGATCAGGAAATAGAAGATCCCGAGTGTGACGATGATGAACGGGATCGAGAGGATCGCCAGGATGGGCTTCAAGAAGAAGTTGACCAACGTGAACACGAGTCCGGAGATCAACAGTGCCCACCAATCGCTTCCATAGCTGAGCCCGGACAGCAGCCACGTCGCCACGAACAGGGCGATTGTGTTGAACACCCATGTGATCGCGAGCCGCTGAAGCATTGGTCAAAAGGGTAGCTTGCCGTCCTCAAACGCCTTCCGCTCGCTGACCCCATGCTGGGGAGAGATCGAGCGCGGCTGGGGCACGATCGAGCGACTCGTGCCCGAATCCTTTGCTCGCTGGCGCATCCGCTCTACTTGGGTTGGCGAGTCCCTCCACTCTGTGCGCTAGCGTTTTCAAGCTGTGGCGACGACGGTGCAGCGACGGGTTGTGAGCGCAGGCCCTGCGCATCGGCGATGGCCGGCGATCGGTGCGCTTGTGGTGGTATTGCTGCTGCTGGTTGGGTTGCGCCGGATCATGACGGAGGGGACGCCACTGCTCCTCGTCCATCGCACACTGCCGGCTTATGTGCGTCTCCCTGGAAGCGCGCCCGTGCTCGCCTGGCCTGAGGAAGGGCAAGCGGCTGTGGAAGTGGAGGGGGTTGGCGGTCTTGGCACCTCAGGGGGCTCTGCTCCTGTGCCGATCGCGAGTGTGGCGAAGATGATGACCGCCTACCTGACCTTGCGCGAACACCCGTTGGCAGCAGGCGGGCAGGGGTTCTCGATGAGGATCACGGCCGCGGACGCTCAGGAAGAGGAGCAGCGAGAGGCACTGGGTGAGTCCACGCTGAACGTGCGGGCTGGCGAGCAGCTCAGCGAGCGCCAGGCGCTGCAGGCCCTGCTTTTGCCATCCGCGAACAACATTGCGGCGCTGCTGGCCCGCTACGACGCAGGTGGGATCGCGCCCTTCGTGGCGCGCATGAACGCCACTGCGCGAACGCTTGGCATGGCCTCGAGCACGTACACCGATCCGAGCGGGTTCAACGACGAAACGGTCTCCACGGCAGCCGACCAATTGAAGCTCGCGCGCGCGGCGATGCGCATTCCCGCGTTCGCGGAAATCGTCAACGAGTCCTCGGTCGTGCTGCCGGTGGTGGGGCGCGTCGCCAACTACAACGGGCTCGTTGGCGAAGACGGATATGTGGGGATCAAGACGGGCTCGGACAGAGCCGCTGGCGGGTGCTTGGTCTTTGCCAAGAGAGTTTTGATTGATGGGCGTGCCCTGACTGTGCTTGGCGTTGTGCTGAGCCAGCAAGGGGGGTCGCTGATCCAAGCTGCGTTGGTCAGTGCTCGTCAGCTTGGGGACTCGGCAGCGGCAAGCCTTCGTCTCAGAACGGCCCTCCGGGCCGGCACGGTCGTGCTGGGTGCGAGTTCGGCGGATGGTCGTGGGACCACGGCCATCGCTGCGGGCGCCTTGCGAGAGCTCGGTTGGGGAGGGGAGAGAGTCCTTGTGCACATGGCTGTGCGTCCCGCGATGACCGGACTGAAGGCGGGCGAGCAGATGGCGAGGGTGGCCATTGACGGCGTGGGTGGTGGCGCAAGCATGAGCGCGCTTGCGCGGAGCTCGGTTGGGGGGCCCTCGTTCGGCTGGCGTCTGCAGCACCTGTTCTGAGCTGAGGTCTGATCGGCGGTATATCCCCGATGGGCGATGCAAGACGTTCCTAGACATGCAACCAAACGGTTGCATGTCTAGTGTGAGTGAGGATGGCATGAACGAGGTATTCAAGGCGCTGGCCGATCGAGCCGGTCGGGCAACGGGTCAAGCTGACGGTCGTCCATGACGATCTTCGACCCGGGAAGCGCGATGCTAGAGAGCATCAGCAACGGTTGGCCGCTGATCCTCGCGAGCCTCAAGACGCTGCTGGAGACAGGAGAATCCCTGTCCGGGGCCCCCGAGGTTCCGCGTCCTCGAGAGGCAGCGTAGGTCGTGGGGCGACCGTTGGGCGAGTCAGCTCGAGCGAAGAGCGAAGCGAAGTCGACCGGGAACCGCTGTGCGAGGCTCGGTAGCGTCAGCGAGGGGTGACCGATATGCCACCCCAGTCCTCTGGGGCGACATCGGCGATTGTCTGCGAGAACGTCCACTGGTGGCCGGCGAGGTCCTCGGCGCTGTACTGCCGCTCGCCGTAGGGGAAGTCGGTCGGCTCCTCGATGATGCGAGCACCGTGCTTGCGGGCGCGCTCACAGTGCGCGTGTGCGTCGTCCACACGGACCATCACTGAGTGTGTGGTCTCGCCCGGCCGTGGCGGTTGACGGTCGTGGCGCACATCGCCGAGGATCACCGCGCCATCGCCGAAGCTCAGCTGCGCGCGGTGGTTCTCGCCGATCTGGACGCGCTCGACGAAGCCGAACGCCGCGCCCAACCAGCCGACCGCTGCGCGCACGTCCGGGTAGATCAGGACGGGGATGACGGTCGCTTTTGGGATGGAGCGATTGGGTTTTGGCATTTTGGTCATCCTATATCGAGGAATCCGCTTCGAGGACGAGGCCCAGCCAATGATGGCCTGCCCCAGGGCAATATGAAGCGACTCTTTTGACTGGTTCGGGGCCTGTGGCACCATTTGTCAGGTGGTCCGAAAGACAGGCGCCGATAGTCGCGCCGCGATTTTGCGCCGGGTGCGGGCGATTCCCCCAGGCTTTGTCCGCACCTACGGCGATGTTTCGCCGCGCGCGCCACGCCTGGCGGGCTATGTGTTGAGTCTCACCGATGCGCACGAGGTGCCGTGGCACCGGGTTGTTCGCGCCGATGGTTCGCTCGCAAAGGGGGCACGCCAGCGGCGTCTGCTCGAAGCCGAGGCAGTCCCGTTCCGCGGTGAGCGTGTAGTGCTGTCGAGCGCACGACTCGACGATCTCGATGTGACGTGACGGAGGCCGCATCCCATGAGCAGACACGTAGCGCCGAGGAGTCCGCGCTTCATGCATCGATCATCAGATGCAGAGCTTGGCACTCGCGCCGATCGTCGGTGAATCCTTTTCGTATTCAGCCGCCTCTCTTTAAGTGTCTGACGACGATGGAAGCTGACAATCATGGGCTCGTACCGGCAGCCCGCGGGATCGTGTTCCCGCACATGGACCGGCGCGGTCGATGAATCACGACCTCACTGACAGGAGCGTGAGATGATGGCGAAACGTGTGTTTATTATAGGGCTAGTCACGATCCCCTTTACATTTGGTTCGATCGCAGCGGGATCGGCCTTCGGAGCAGAATACATATATAAGGTCAATAAAACGATGCTCGGGATTGGACAACAGGAAGAAGAGATGCTCAAATCCAAGACGAATCAGACCATATCGAGCACAATCCTAGGCATCAAGTTCGAGATTGTCTGCAAAAATGCCAAACTGGATGCGGCCGAAGAGCCCGCCATCAAGGGGGGCACACCCGGGACGTCCGCCCGAGACAAATTTGAATATTCAGAATGTGAATCGACCGGCTCCATAAAATGCAAAGAAGTCACGGTTGAAGGCGGTAGTCTCACTGGCGAAATAGTGACAGTCGCTTTGCCCGAAGCCAAGGCCGGGGAGCTTGCGACAAAGTTCAGTCCCTCGGTTTCGGGTAATGCGTTTGCAAAGATCAAAGTGGGCTGCGGTTTTAATATCGACCTCACATGTTCGGGTACAATAGTCCTGCTGGACACACCCGAAAAAACGGAACAGTCGGTTGGTGTCATGATCGCAAAGGCAGGTACCGAAGAAATCACAGAGGTCCGGAAATCGGGCGGAGGCACGGAAAAAGTTGGTCTCGACTGTGACGAAGTGCGGGCGAGCTTTGAAGGTGAAAGCGAACTGACATTGGTTAGCAAACACAGCTGGGGAGTCTTCTAGCTGGCCCGTCCGATAGCACGGCATAAGGAAATGTGGGGGCCGTCGCAAAATTTGGCTCCCACATTTCGTGTGCCATGCCGAAGGGCAACTTGGGTGCGCAGTCGCGTGACAAGGCACCGTGAAGGCACCGTGGTGACGAACACGCGCCCGTGTCGCCGCGTGGCTGGCAGCTCGAGACCGTTACGCTGGTTTCTCGACAAACCAGCCTACTCAGGGCGGCAGAAGTCCGGACGCCTAGGATGCGTCGGCGAACACCTGCACCGCAGGCACGCCCAAACGCCGGATACGGCAGCACTGCCAATTGCCGACCAGCTCTCGACCGTGTCGTTGCGACTGGCGAGCCCAGAAAGCCAAGGCACTGCTGCGCATCCTCATCGCCGAACTGGAAGTCAACCACCGCAAACAAATCCCTACCCACCTACCGCGTCGGCGCACCCACGGTTTGCGCGCCGACAAGTTCAATGGAGCTAGTCGGGCTCGAACCGACGACCTTCTGGCTGCCAGCCAGACGCTCTTCCAACTGAGCTATAGCCCCAAGTCTTCGATCAATCGTATAACGCTTGGCTCTCCGGACTGTGCCTCACCCCCGAGGCATGAACTCCGGGACGTCCAGATCGCTGTCCGGATCTTCGTATGAGGCGCGGCTGGAGCGGGGGAGGGGGCGGTCTCGGCGTGACCCGCCCGAGGTCGTGGCTCCCGGCGTCACCTGATCGAGTCGGGCGGTCATGCTGCCGTGGGTCAGCCTCACGTCGCGCAAAAGTCGCTCGGCGTTGCTGCGCATCGAGACCGATAGGTCGTGCAGGTTGCGCGAGACCTCGGTGCCGTCATCGAGCACTTCGCGTGCGATCTCGTTTGCCTCACCGACGATCTCGCGCGCGTCCGCTCGTGCTCGGGCGCGTATCTCGCTGGCCTGCTCCTCCGCGGCTGCGCGTTGTACGGCTAGCTGCTTCTCACCTTCGGCAAGCCTCTGGGTGAGCTGTTTCTCGCCCTCGGCAAACCTCTGCTCGACCTGCTCCCGTGCGCTCGTGAGCATGCGCTCAGCTTCGTCTTTCGCGCCGGCCAACGTTGCCTCGAGGTGCGTCTGAGCGTCCTCCAGCAGGTGAGTCGCCTCCTGCTGTGCCTCCGTGAGCTTGCTGTTGGCGCGCTCATGGGCACTTGCCAGCTCCTGCTCAGCCTCCGACTGTGCGGCCGCCAGCACCTGTCCCGCTTCGACATGGATCTCTCCAACGGCCGCAACCGCCTCGTTGCGCGTCTGCTCGGCCTGCGCCCTTGATTGCGCGAGGATCTCCTGTGCCTCCTCCTCGGCTGCCAGCACACGGTTGGCGCCAGCGCGGTCGGCCTCGGCGATCCTCTCGGCTGCGCGCTCCTCGGCCTGCTCGCGCAACTCCCGAGCCGCGCGCTCGGCGGCGTCGACGATGCTTTGGACGCGCTGCGACGCCTCACCCAACTCCATCGCCTCATGGTAAGGACTTTTGCCGGCGCCCATAGTCTCGGCCCTGCGTATGCTCTCGCGCTTGCCATTCTGCATCAGAGCTGTCCAGGCGAGCGTTGCAGCTGCCTTCTTCGCCGTGGTCGCACTTGGCCTCGCTGCGCCCGAGAGCCGCGCTGTTGCGACAGCGCCCAACTGCGTGCCGTCGACGCTCAATGAGTCGGCCGCGCTGGCCAAAGGCGCAGTCACGGTCACGCCGGCGCCCGACACGCTCGACGCCTCCTACCTGAGTCAGATCAGCTTCCTGGGTCCGCCGACAGCCGACATCACGGATGTCAAGGTCTCGGGCTCGCGCAGCGGCACACACAGCGGACGGTTGCTGGCCTACTCCCAAGGAGACGGGGCGAGCTTCGTACCGACCAAGTCATTCACGCAAGGCGAGATCGTCACGGTTCACGCCGTTGTACGCGGGCTCACCTCAAGCACACCCATCGCCTGGCGCTTCACCGTCGCCGAAGTGGACAGCGTCAGCCGCTCGTTGGAGACGCCGCCACCGCCGCCGCCACCACCGAAGCCAAGCGAACTCCAGCACTTCGTCTCGCGTCCCGACCTGCAGCCGCCCACGGTTGACGTGACCACGAGCACCGGCTCTCAGGCACCCGGTGACATCTTCTTGGCACCCTACGCAGGACCGGGCCAGTACGGGCCGATGATCCTCGACGAATCGGGCAAGCTGGTGTGGTTCAAGCCCATACCGAGCGGAGAGCGGGCAGCGGACCTGCGCGTGCAGGAATACGAAGGCCACCCTGTGCTCACTTGGTGGCAGGACCCGCTGGTCTCCGCGGGACAGAGCGATGCTGGGGTTGTGATCGCCAACAGCGCCTATAAAGACATCGCGATCGTACGAGCCGGCAACGGCTACCAGTCGGACCTGCATGCGTTTGCGATCTCACCGCGTGGCACGGCCTTGTTCACGGTCTACGACGCCATTCGCTGCAATCTGAGCGCGTACGGGGGACCGGCCAACGGTGCTGTGGCGGACACGCTCTTTCAAGAGATAGACCTGCGCACGGGTCTCGTTCGCTTCGAGTGGCACGCACTCGACCACGTCCCTGTCACCAACTCCTACATGCCGATCGGCGGTGGCGGCACTCCACTCTCGCCGTGGGACTGGTTTCACATCAACGCCGTCTCAGAACATGGCCCGAATCTACTGGTCGATTCGCGCAACACGTGGGCTGCCTATGAGGTGCAAGCGAGCGGCGGACAGGTGGCCTGGCGCTTGGGCGGCAAGCAATCGAGCTTTGCAATGGGCCCCGGAGCGGCCCCGGCATATCAGCACGACGTGCGCGAAGAGCCCGACGGCACGATCTCCTTCTTCGACAACGGCGGCACCCCAAAGGTGCACTCGCAATCGCGCGTCATCGTGCTCTCGCTCAACCACCAGAAGATGACAGCAACGCTCGTCTCGAACTTCACCCACACACCGCCGCTCTCGGCACCGAGTCAAGGCGATTTTCAACCGCAGGCCGACGGCAATTGGTTCGTCGGCTGGGGCCAGGAACCGTACTTCTCGGAATTCGCCCCCGAAGGCAAATTGCTCCTCGACGCTCATCTCCCAGCGCTCTACCAGTCTTATACGGTGCTCAAGTTCCCGTGGGTCGGCGACCCACCGCAGCCGCCGCGGCTCGTCGTGCGCGCCAGCGCTCATGGAGGCGTGGTCGCGTACGCCAGCTGGAACGGAGCCACATCTGTGACGCAATGGGCTCTATCGGGAGGGACCGCTCCTCACGCGCTCTCGCCACTGGTGGTAGCTCCGCGCAGCGGCTTCGAGACTGCGATCACAAGCCCGAGCGCCCCGCGCTATCTAGCGGTGCAGGCGCTCGGGGCTCAGGGTCAGGTGCTTGGCACCTCGGCCATTGTCAGTCCCTGAGCCTCGGCTCCAGACAGGCAAGGAACACGAGTTCCGGGGTCAGTTCGTTGTCCTGGGTCTTGTCGCAGGCCTGATCTCTTGGCAGAAAATGTTGTAAATCTGTCCTTGCGGACAGGTGCGTGGTCGTGCATGATCGATGGATGCCCACGCACCAGACACCTCGCCAAGTAGCGATCCTCGCCTTCCCGGAGGTCCAGAGCCTCGACGTCACAGGCCCGCTCGAGGTGTTTGCCGGAGCGCAGACGCTGATCGAGGCGACGGGCCATTCCGATCGCGGCTATGAGGTGCTGGTCCTCGGTCGCGACGGCGCCCCGTTGCGCACGTCCAGCGGGCTCCAGGTCATCCCGCACGGCAACTTCTCCGAGACTCCGCGGCGGCTCGACACGCTGATCGTCGCCGGGGGCTACGGCTCACACGCTGCGAGCAAGGACCCGGCCACGCTCGAGTGGATTGCAAGCGCTTCCAGGCGTGCGCGACGCACAGCCTCGGTCTGCACGGGCGCCTTCCTGCTGGCCGCTGCGGGACTGCTGGACGGCCGGCGCGCGACCACCCACTGGTCAGCTGCCAATGAGCTTGCCAAGCGCTATCCGAGGGTGCAGGTCGACCCAGAGCCGATCTTCCTGCGTGACGGCCCAATCTGGACGTCTGCCGGCGTCACGGCGGGAATGGACCTGGCGCTGGCGCTGGTCGAAGAAGATCTCGACCGCAACGCCGCGCTTGCGATCGCCCGCCAACTTGTCCTGTTCTTGCGCCGCCCGGGCAACCAGTCGCAGTTCAGCGCGACGCTGGCCGCCCAAGAGCCCCAACACGAGCCTCTGCGCGAGGTTCGCCGCCACATCGTCGAGAACCCAGCCACGGACCTGTCCGTCGAGGCGCTCTCGCAGCGCGCCCACATGAGCCCTCGCCACTTCGCTCGCCTGTTCCGCGCCGAGACCGGTGTCACCCCAGCGCGCTATGTGGAGAGCATCCGCCTCGAAACCGCTCGACGTCTCCTGGAGGACGGTGGGCAACCGATCGCGGACGTGGCGCTCAAATGCGGTTTCGGCACGCCCGAGACGATGCGCCGCTGCTTTCTACGCGCTCTCGGCGTCGGCCCAGCCGAGTACCGCCGCCGCTTTCACCCAACGGGATCGCCCTCCGGCGAGACGGTGGCGGCGTGAGCGCTCAGCCGCGTTCCGCTGAAGGCACGCCCCTCCAATCCAAACCAACAAGAGAGCAGGCAAAAATGGAGATCGCGATACTCGTCTATCCGAGGTTCACTGCCCTGGATGCGGTGGGTCCATATGAGGTGCTCAGTCGTCTGCCCGGCGCCAGAGTGACGTTCGTCGCCGAGCAGGCCGTGCCGCAGCGCACCGACACGACGCAGCTGGCGCTCCTCGCCGACGCCACGATCCGAGAGTTGCCGCACCCCGACATCGTGCTCGTCCCCGGTGGACCCGGCCAGACCGCTCTCATGGAAGACGGCCCGGTTCACGAGTGGCTGCGCGCGGCGCACGAGACCTCCACCTGGACGACCTCGGTCTGCACAGGCTCGCTCGTGCTCGCCGCGGCGGGCCTGCTCGACGGCAAGCGCGCCACGAGCAACTGGCAGGCCATCGAGCAGCTGCGCGCACTCGGCGCCGACGCCGTCGAGGAGGAGCGCGTCGTCTTCGACGACAAGATCGTCACCTCCGCCGGTGTCACCGCCGGCATCGACATGGCGCTTCAGTTGGCAGCCCGCATCGGCGGCGACCAACTGGCGCAGGCGATCCAGCTCGGTCTCGAGTACGACCCCCAGCCGCCCTTCGACGCCGGCTCGCCGCACAAGGCGCCTGCGGAGGTCGTGGAGGCCGTGCGCGCCTACTCGCGCTTTGCCGAACACGTCGTCTGACGTAGAACTCACGGTCGCGAGTTGCGGGTAATCCTGGTTGAAAGCCGTCCCCCCGCGTGATCGACCTCCGACAAGTTCTGAGCCTGAGCTCTTCCTTCGCCTGCTCCGGGAGAAGACATGGCCTCGTAATAAGGAGCATGTGGACGAGAGTTCGGCGTGCCCGGGCGAGGGGTCGCGTGTCGTGTATTGGATTGCGGATGCCCCCTGCGCGCGCGGGGGGCATGGCGTTTTCAGAGAACCGTCCGGGGCCGACCGCTAACCTGCGCTGTCCAATGGCAGAGCGCCGCTACCACCCCCGGGAGATCGAGCCACGCTGGCAGAAGGTGTGGGCCGATGAGCACACCTGGGAGGTCTCGAACGAGGCCGTCGTCGGGGAGGCCGAGGACGCCACCTCCTACGTGCTCGAGATGTTGC
>DATHMQ010000065.1:0-10666 GCA_035486935.1 Solirubrobacteraceae bacterium | reverse complement strand
GCGCCGCCTGTCGCTGGCCAGGGTGGACGCCCTTATCGCCAAGTACACCTCCAGCCGCGCCCTGGGCTTCTCCGGCGAGGAAGGCGTGAACGTGCTCGAACTGAACCTCGCCCTCGATCGCATCACAGGAGCAAGCTGATGTCTGCCGTCAACGCAACCCACGAGCGCCAAGCGGTCTCGCTGTTCCAGGCCGAGATAGTCAAGCGCGCCCTGATCGACAGCGTCAAGAAGCTCGACCCGCGCGTGCAGGTCCGCAACCCGGTGATGTTCGTCGTGGAGATCGGCTCAGTGATCACGACCGTCACCTGGCTGATCCAGGTGTTCGGCGGCAAACCGCTTGGCGGTGGCCACGAGCCGGCCTGGTACACGTTCACGATCGCTTTCTGGCTGTGGCTGACGGTGATCTTCGCCAACATGGCAGAGGCGTTCGCCGAGGGACGCGGCCGCGCTCAGGCAGACACATTGCGCAACATGCGCAAGGAGACGGTGGCGACGATGCGCGACGGCTCGATGAAGGCCGCCTCGGCGCTGACCCGCGGCGACATAGTCGTAGTCGTGGCCGGCGACCTGATCCCGGGCGACGGCAGCGTGATCGAGGGTATTGCCACAGTCGACGAGTCGGCGATCACCGGAGAGTCGGCCCCGGTCATCCGCGAGTCGGGCGGCGATCGCAGCGCCGTCACCGGCGGTACGCGTGTCACCTCCGATCGAATCGTCGTAGAAATAACGCAAGAGCCGGGCAAGTCGTTTCTGGACCGCATGATCGCGTTGGTGGAGGGAGCAGAGCGGCGCAAGACGCCAAACGAGGTTGCGCTGGGGATCCTGCTGGCCGCGTTGACGCTGATCTTCATGATCGTCGTTGCCACGCTGCGCCCGTTCGGTCTGTTCGCGGGCACCTCGATTTCCGAGACGACGCTGATCGCGCTGCTCGTCGCGTTGATCCCGACGACGATCGGCGCGCTGTTGAGCGCGATCGGGATCGCCGGCATGGACCGCTTGGTGCGCCGCAACGTGCTCGCGCTCTCCGGCCGCGCGGTCGAGGCATCGGGTGACGTGGATGTGCTCTTGCTGGACAAGACCGGGACGATCACGCTGGGCAACCGCCAGGCTTCGGAGTTCATTCCGATGCCGGGCGTGCCGGAGTCGGAGCTGGCAGAGGTGGCACAGCTCTCCTCGCTGGCGGATGAGACGCCGGAGGGACGCTCGATCGTCGTGCTGGCAAAGACTTATGGCATTCGCGAGCACGACATGAACACGCTCAACGCCGAGTTCGTGCCCTTCACCGCACAGACCAGGATGAGCGGAGTGGACATCGACGGCCGGCGCCTGCGCAAGGGCGCAGGCGATTCGATCATCCAGTTCGTCGAGGAAGAGGGGGGCCAGGCCCCGCCCGAGCTGCGCGAGTGCCTGGATCGCATCGGGCGCGAGGGCGGCACACCACTGGCGGTAGCGCGCGACAACCAGATTCTCGGCGTCGTCTACCTCAAGGACACGATCAAGCAGGGCATGAAGGAGCGCTTCGACCAGCTGCGAGCGATGGGCATCAGGACGGTGATGGTCACCGGCGACAACCGCTTGACGGCGGCGAAGATCGCCGAGGAGTCGGGCGTCGACGACTTCCTGGCCGAAGCCACGCCGGAGGCCAAGCTGGCGCTGATCCGCGAGCACCAGGAGGACGGCAGGCTGGTGGCGATGACCGGAGATGGCACCAACGACGCTCCAGCGCTGGCCCAGGCAGACGTGGGCGTGGCGATGAACACGGGTACCCAGGCAGCCCGCGAGGCGGGCAACATGGTCGATCTCGACTCCAACCCGACGAAGCTGATCGAGATCGTCGAGGTCGGCAAGCAGCTCTTGATCACGCGCGGAGCCTTGACGACGTTCTCGATCGCAAACGACGTGGCCAAGTACTTCGCGATCCTGCCGGCGATCTTCGTCACCACGTATGCGACTTCCGCGGGAGGCAAGGGCCCGCTGCACGTCTTGAACATCATGAACCTGGGCACCCCCCAGTCGGCGATCGTCTCGGCGATCATTTTCAACGCGATCGTGATCCCGCTGTTGATCCCGCTGTCGCTGCGTGGTGTGCGCTATCGCCCGATCGGCGCCAGCGCATTGCTGAGGCGCAACCTGTGGATCTATGGCCTGGGCGGGATCGTCGCCCCGTTCATCGGCATCAAGCTGATCGATCTGGTAGTTCACAACCTGCTCGGAGCCTGACGGACCGGGGCTCCGTACGGGAGCCCCGAAGGTTTGGTTGAGGCGTATGCGCCTTCTGGGTGGCCGTGGGAGAGAATGCTCCTGTGCCAGCCGATGCCCCCACTGAATCGCAGCGCGGCCGCCTGAAGGTCTTCATCGGGATGGCGGCTGGGGTCGGCAAGACCTACCGCATGCTGAACGAGGGCCGCGCCGAAGCGGAGGCGGGGCGCGACGTGGCGATCGGCTACCTGGAGCCGCACGGGCGCGAGGAGACGACCACGCAGGCAGAGGGCCTGGAGGAGATCCCGCCGCGGATGGTCGACTACCGTGGCACGCCGCTGGCCGAGATGGACTTGCCGGCGGTGCTCGCGCGTAAGCCGGAGCTGTGCCTGATCGACGAGCTCGCGCACACAAATGCCCCTGGCACCGAGCACGAGAAGCGCTACGAAGACGTCCGAGACGTGCTCGCAGCGGGCATCGATGTGTACTCGACCGTCAACGTGCAACATCTGGAGAGCCTCAACGACCAGGTGATCCAGCTGACGGGAACGCGCGTGCGCGAGACGATCCCCGACGAAGTCCTGGCCGCGGCCGACGAGGTGGTGTTGATCGACCTCACGCCGGAGGCGTTGATCGAGCGCCTGCGCGCCGGCAAGGTCTACCCACGCGAACGCGTGCCGGCAGCGTTGAACAACTTCTTCAAGATCGAGAACCTCTCGGCGTTGCGCGAGACGGCTTTGCGCCATGTGGCGGAGGGCGTAGAGATCAAGCGCCTCGCACCCGCACCGATCGTCGTGCGTCGCGAAGACGGCATCGCCTCCGCCGGTATGCACGCGGGCGCGGGTACTCAGGCAATCGCCGAGCGGCTGCTGGCGCTGGTCGCGCTGGCGCCGCACTCGCAGCGGATCGTGCGCCGCGCCAGCCGCTCCGCAGAGAGACTCGGCGCACGCCTGGACGTTTTGGTCGTGCGCCCACCGGGCAGGAGCCCAAACGCCGAGGACCGCGAGCAGTTGGAGGCGCTGCGGCGCTTGAGCTCCATGCTGGGCGCACGCTTGCTCGTCGAAGAGGGCGAAGACGTGGCCGCGACAGCGATCGAGACCGCTCAGCGACTGGGCAGCACCTACGTGCTGATGGGCGCCCCGGCACCACGCCGTGGCTTCAAGCGGTTGTCCGAGCCGCTCCTGTTGCGTCTGCTCGAGGGACTCCCCGGAGTTGACGTGCGCATCGTCGCCGACCCCACGCTACGCGAGGGCACAGGCGCATTTGAAGATGCAGAGCAGGGGCCAAGCTGAGAATCGCGAAAGATTGCTTGCGCAGCGCAACGTCGCGACACATAGGCTGTTGCAATGACCATGCCCATACACATCCGCCCACGCACACTGCTGCTTGCGCTGCTCTCGAGCGGCACCCTGCTGTTCGCCTGCACAAGCGTCCTCGTCGGCTCCTCGAGCTATGCCGCCGGCACCGCGAAACCCCGCGCTCATGCCGCCTCCTCGTATCTGACGGGTATCGGCGACCAGCAGACGGAGATGTTCACGAACCCTTTGTGGACGCAGCTACACACGAAAATCGCGCGCTACATCGCACCGTACGACGCCGCCGTGCGCCCTTACTCGCTGCAGCTGGCCAGGGCATGGATCACAGCCGCCGAAACCAACCATCAGCAGGTGCTCGTGGCGTTCTACCACTCCGAGTACACCCCAACGAAAATGCCAAGCGTCGCCGTCTACCAGCGCGATGTCGAAAAGTTCATCAAGCTGTTCCCGCATGTCCGCCAGTACCAGCCCTGGAACGAGGCCAACCGTGGCACGATCGTCGAAATCGTCAAAGGCAAACGGCACATAGCGCTCGTCTCCCCGTCGGCGCTGCAGTCCGCCCAGTACTACCGGGCGTTGAAAGTGGTTTGCAAGGTCTGCACGGTCGTTGGCCTAGATGTCCTCGACGCCCCGGTCGTCACGCCAACGCTCGAGTACATCGCTCAGTTCAAGCACGACATCGCGCGACTGAAAACGGTGATGCCAAGCGTCTGGGGTCTGCACAACTACTCCGATACCAACCGCCTGCAGAGCATCCGCACGAAAGCGATTTTGGCGGCTGTGCCGGGCCAGGTATGGCTGACCGAGACGGGGGGAATCGTGCAGTTCGGCAGCGACTTCCCCAACAAGAAAGGCTCAGGCCTGACGCGCGCTGCCAACGCGCTGTCCTATATGTTCAAGATCGCCGGTTCCTCCTCGCGCATCAAGCGCCTATACATCTACGATTGGACCGGCGGCTCCGCCTCGACGCGCTTCGACGCGGGTCTGATGAACGCCAAGTACGAACCGCGCCCAGGCTATGTGATCGTCTGCAAGCAGTTGCACGCGGCCAAGTGCAACGTCAAAGTCGCGAAAAGCTGACGTAGCCGAAGGCGCCCGGCAGGGCGGGAGTTGACGTCAGCCCGCGGGTGTGTGAACAGGGCTACGTGTGGCTGGGCGGGAGCGGCGCTTGACCGGTCCGCCCGCCACGATCCGCGCGCATACGAGCGCGAACAGGCCAACGCCGGCCGCGACTGGCGCGAGGGCGCGCAGGGGATAGCGGCTGCCATTGTGGAGAGTCAGGTTCAGCGCCGTCTTGTCGCCCGCTTTGACGATCTCGAGCAGGCCCTGATGGTCGATGCCGAGCAAGGTCGGTCCGAGCAGCGCAAACAGACACCAGCCGGCGAGCGCGATGACACCGGCGCTCAGCGACGCGCGTGAGACACGTGTGCGTACTGTCGCAAGCGTCGCAAGCACGATCGCACCGCCGGCAGCCAAAAGGAACGGCCATATCCCGCCCCAGCCGCGGCCGAGACCGTATGCGCTGGCGATCGTCGGCTGGAATAGACCCTGGCGCAGGTAGCGCATCCAGGTGACTGTCTCATTCTCATAGCCGATCAATGGATGGGTGATGGTGGCGAGGATCGTCGTCGTCAAGGACACTCCGGCGAGCGCGATCGTGGGCCCCGGATAGCGCTTCAGCGCGATCCCGAGCGGCAGCGCCAGGAACGGGATCATCGTCATCAAGAAGCGCGGCCCCATGAAGCCGCCACCGAAGGGCAGGTAGTAGCCGGAGTTGTAGCCCAGGTAGCAAACACACACGCCTGTGATCGTGAGCGCCTCGGCACGGCGCCCGCGCTTGTACAGCAGCCATGTGCCGACCGCCCCCATCGCCAGCACGGGCGAGATCGTCAGCAGCCCGCGCGAGTCGAGCAGCAACGTCGCCAGCACTCTCAGGCTGGGCAGACTGATCCCGAAGAAGCCTTGTTTCTGGCGTTCGATGTTCTGATAGGCCAAGTGCGTCCAGGAGTGAAAGGCATAGTGGTTGTAGAGCAGCAGTGGCACGATCCCGATCAGGCCGCCGAGGACGAATGACCCAGCACGCTTGAATACGCCCAGGGGCGTGAACGAGTCACGGCGCGAGATCATGTATATGCCGAGCACCAGCGCCGCGAAGAAGATGGGGTACTCGGAGGCGCCGCCGTAGCCGAGCGCCAACCCTGCCACCCACAGGTACCAGGGGTTCGGTGGCCCCTCGCGCTCGTACCACAGCAACACAAACGCCGCAAAGGCCAGGAAGGCCGTGAATACATGGCTGAAGATCAGAGTCGAGAGAGGCAGCGTGAGCGTGCCAAGGCCGAGGATCACCGCGGTGGCGGCGCCGTATCCTGGCTGTATCCGCTCGGCCATGTGCCCGACGAGCAGCAGCAGAAGCAGGCCGGGAAGCACATTGGCCCACAGCCCGATCAGATAGATCATCTCGTCGCCTGGATGATTGGGCGGCGCCACGTGCCTGTCGGTCCAGGATTCGGCGCCCGTCGCTTTTAGAAAGTCATAGAAGGGCAGCGAATAGAGCGCCAGTCCCGGCGCACGCGCCGAGTACCAGTGACCCTTGTATTCAGCCTTGTCGCCGGTATTCGTCTGATACTGGTCGATCGTCGTCTTGTCCTGGTCCAGCGAGCGGATCAGGTCGTAGTGAGAAGTCTGGTTCCAGGAAAAGCTCTGGATCATGGTCGCGTAGGAGAGCCCCACGAGCAGGATCGCCGCGAGCGCGAGTCGCTTCTTGGTGAGCATCAATCGCTTCCGTGCAACGCCTTCGGCCCAGGGCCGATGTGGTAGATGACGACGTCGCCCACGCGCTGACGGGTGACGCCCAACCCTGTGATCGGCTTGGCGGCCGCCGCGACAGGATCCGGCGGCTCGGGTACCTCGGGAGCATGCAACCCCGGCAATTCCGCCCGCTTCAAATGCAACACCACGGTCTTGATCCCGTACCAGCGCAGCTTCTCGATGCTCGCCTTGTCCGGGAAGCCGCCCATGCCGCCGCGTAGGTCATCGACGTCGGGCATGTCGAAGGTGCTGTTGCCGACGGGGATCTCGTAGAAGCCGTCGGTCGAGAAATACTGCCAAACGCGATCGTCGGCACCGTCGGTGGGCAGGTCCATGACCGGCCCAGGCAGCCCGATCTCGGCCTTGGCGGGTTGGGGCACGACCGGATGGCCGAGGTGCCCGGCGCCTTCTCCGATCACGCCAATGAACAGCAGCGCGCCGACGGCGGCCACGATGACCCCTCCGGTCTGTGGCCCCCAGCCGCGGGCCCAGCGGCGCGCGATCTCGGCCAACTGCCAAGCGCCCGCCCCGGCAAGCAGCGCCAGGAACAGCGTCGCCAGTGTGAACACGCGCCCGGGCACGCGCACACCGTCCCAGCCGGGGGCGTAGTCGTAGAGCAGACGGTAGGGGTAGCCGGCGCCAGTGAGTCCCATGCCGAAGGCAAGCACGCAGCACACAACCACCCCGCAGGCGAGCCCGATACGGAAGCGGCGCGTGTAGATCGAGGAAGCCAGCCCGATCAGTGCGAGCAGGAGGATCAGGCCGCCGCCGAAGAACACGTCCTCGTTCTTGGAATGCACGTGTGCCCTGGCGCCGGCCGTGATCGATCCCCAGACGCGATTCTCCGAGGAGGCCGACAGCAGCGCCCAGGGACCTGAGGAGTAGTTCTCGACTTCGGCGAGCGTGCGCTTGGCGGTCGGATACTCGGCTGCAACCTTCAGGTAGGGGCGAGCTTGGTAGACGGTCACCAAGCCGACAAGCGCCATACCGACGCAGGTCACGACCACCACCTGCCGCGGCAGGCCGCGTACGCCGGCGGCCAGGCCTGGGCGGGAGCCGCGCCTGGGATTGGGTCGAGCTCGCCACCACCACACGACGGCGATCAGCGCCAGCACGGCCAGCAGGTAGGCGAATTGCAGCCCGAGCGTGAAGCCGAGGCTGATCTGCCAGGCGGATACGAGCCAGCCGGCCAACACCAGTCCGCGCGAGGAGCGACGGTAGCCGCGCAGCAGCAGGAACAGCGCCAGGGGAATGCCGCCGCTCGAGATCACGTGCAGGTGGCCGGCCTCGGTCACGCGATAGGGGGCGTAGGCAAAGGCCGCCCCGGCGACCGTGGCGCCGATGCGCCCCACGCCGAGCTCGCGCGCGAGCAGCCAAGCGCCAACGAAGCACAGCGACCAAGCCCACAGGAACAGCAGGTTGTAGCGGACGAGCGCCGCAACAGTGCCTGAGCCGAAGAAGCCGCTTGGTCCGTAGCCGAGCAGCGAGTCCGAGAAGGCGAGGCTCAGCGGGTGCGGATAGAAGGCGTTGGAGTCGAACAGGTGCAGGGGATGGTGCAGCATCGCGTGTCCCACCCAGGCGATCTCCCAAGCAGTGCGCACGGGATCGCCGAGATCGGGCGCGATGCGGCTGGGCATGTGCAGCACCAGCGGCCAGGTGGTCAGGATCGCAAGTGCGATCCCGCCGAGGATCACGCACAGAAGCTCGCGGCGGGTGATGGCGGGCGACGGCGCCCAGCGCTGCTGTGACCGCTCGACGGGAGAGGTCGAGGGCGTGTCAATGAGCGTGCTCGCCATCAGTCGGCTGGAGCATACGTCACTTGTGCGCAACAATAGGCAGATGCGCGTGCTCGTTGTGGGAGCCGGCGGTGTGGGGGCGGCCTTTGCGTCGATCGCCCGGCATCGTCCCGCCTTCGAGCGAGTCTCGCTTGCCGACGTATCCGCGACACGCGCTCACGACGTGGTTGCCAAGCTCGGCGAAGCCGACCGCTTCTCGGCCGAGCGCGTGGACGCCTCCGACCGCCAGGCGCTCGTGAAGCTGATCGAGCGGCTGCGCCCGGATGCGGTACTCAACGCCTGCGACCCGCGTTTCAACGAGCCGATCTTCGACGCCGCCTTCCAGGCGCGCACGACCTACCTGGACATGGCGATGACGCTCTCCCATCCGCACCCCCAGCGTCCGCAGGAGCTACCGGGGGTGATGCTCGGAGACGTGCAGCTGGCCCGTAGTGAGCAGTGGGAGCAGGCCGGCTTGCTCGCACTCGTGGGGATCGGTGTGGAGCCGGGCCTCTCCGATGTGTTCGCCCGCTATGCCGCCGATGAGCTGTTCTCGAGCATCGACGAGGTGGGAGTGCGCGACGGCGCCGACTTGGTCGTCGATGGCTATGACTTCGCGCCCACGTTCTCGATCTGGACGACGATCGAGGAGTGTCTGAATCCACCGCTGATCTGGGAGCGCGAGCGCGGCTTCTACACAACCCCTCCTTTCTCAGAGCCCGAGGTGTTCGATTTCCCCGAGGGGATCGGGCGCGTGGAGTGCGTCAACGTCGAGCACGAGGAGGTGGTGCTGATCCCACGCTGGGTGCAGTGCGAGCGTGTCACGTTCAAGTACGGCCTCGGCCAGGAGTTCATCGACGTGCTACGCACGCTGCACAAGCTGGGGCTGGACTCGACCGAGCCGGTCTCGGTACGCGGCACGCAGGTTGCCCCGCGCGACGTGGTTGCCGCCAGCTTGCCCGACCCGGCGACGCTCGGCGAGCGGATGACGGGGCGCACCTGCGCGGGCACTTGGGTCACTGGCATCGGCAGCGACGGCGCGCCGCGCTCAACCTACCTCTACCACATCGTCGACAACGAGCACACGATGCGCGAATACGGCTCCCAAGCCGTCGTATGGCAGACGGCGGTCAACCCCGTCGTGGCGCTCGAGCTGCTTGACGAGAGGTTGTGGAAGGGCAAGGGAGTGCTTGGCCCGGAGGCCTTCCCGCCCGAGCCGTTCTTGGAGCGGCTGGCCGAGCTGGGTTCCCCGCACGGGCAGGTGGAGCTGCCGCTCTCCGGGGCGGTTTGAGAGCAGTCGCAAACGGGCAAAACTCTCTGAGCTAAAGTCAGCCTAAAGGGAGTCGGGTGAGCGTCCTTGCCAAGAAGCTGATCGGGATCGGTGTCGGCGTGGTGATTGTCGCCGTCCTGATCGGTTTGTATGTGGCGACCTGGGCGACGAACCTGCCGCAGCCGGTGGCCGCGATGAGCACGCGCAGGGTGGCGGGCGTCAGCGGCAGCAATCTCACCCTCCAAACTGTCGCGGCGATCGGTCCCAAGTACAGCCCGAGCCACCCCGACTGGGTCTCCTATCTGGTGCTCGACCACGGCAAGTGGGTGCACTCGACGATCTTCCAGGTCCCAGCCAACTCGTTGGTACACGTCACCGTCTACCAGTTCGACGGCGACTCCGGCCTGCGCAACCCGTTTCTCTCACAGGTCCAGGGCACGATCGGCGGCACAGAGACTATCGACGGCAAGGTCATGAGAGGCATCAACCCCGAAGAAGCCTCGCACACGTTTGCCGTGCCCCAGCTCGGATTGTTCGTGCCGTTCCCAGGTGTCTCCGAAGAAGCCAAGAACCAGTGCGAATTCGCGCCGTGTTCTACTGCCGACGCGCATCACACGATCACCTTCGCTTTCCGAACCGGCAAGAAGGGTCGCTACCGCTGGCAGTGCTTCGTCCCCTGCGCGGCCGGCTACATCTTCGGCAACGGCGGGCCGATGCAGACGCTTGGCTATATGGACGGCTTCGTGGACGTGGTGTAGATGCGTCGGGTGGCCAACCAAATCTCGGATGCCATATAGCGATGGCGAGCGAGACCCATCCCGAGGCGGATCCCCGCAGTGGCGAGCCCAACCACGCGCTGCGCTTCGGGCTCATCTGGATCGTCTCCTCACTCATCGCAACGCCGCTGGTGGTGCTCCTGATCGGCCCGATCATGCCGCCGGGCAACGGCTCGGAACAGGCCTCAGGTCACGTCACGGACAACACGGTGCTGATCGGCATGGCCACGCCGGTGCTGCTGTTGGTGGTCACCTACTTGATCTACGCGATCGTCAACTTCCGCCAGGCAAAGGGCGCGGTGCTGGAAGGTCCGGCGATTCATGGTGACGCGCGGGTGCAGACGACGTGGATCGTGATCACCTCGACGCTTGTGCTGGCGCTTGCCACCTATGGCACCGTGCGCCTGCTCGAAGACGGGGCGGGCGCGGGCGCCGGCCCAAACCCCGTATCGGTCCCGAGCGGGCCCAAGCTGCCGGTGCAGGTGATCGCACAGGAGTGGATGTTCACCTACCGCTACCCCA
>DATHMQ010000064.1:0-4964 GCA_035486935.1 Solirubrobacteraceae bacterium | reverse complement strand
ACCTGCTCGTCCTCGGTCGGTCCGACCGTGAGCGTGTCGATGTTGAATCCGCGCCGGGCGAACAGCCCGGCGATGCGCGTGAGCACACCGGACTTGTTCTCGACGAGGATCGAGAGGACGTGCTTGCGGCCCGAGCGTAGGTTGCCTGAGGCCTGGAGGTCCTCCAAGCTCAGTGGTTCCTTAGTGGCTGGCTCGCCCATCGCGCTCACCCCACCATCTCGCGGGCGGCTTGCCCGGCCGGGATCATCGGGTATGTGTTCTCCTCGCGCGTGACCTTCACGTCGACCACGACCGGACCGTCGGTGGCGATCGCGCGCTTCATGTCCTCGACGAGCGTCGTCTTGTCCTCGAAGCGCATGCCGGTCGCGCCGTATGCCTCGGCGAGCTTGACGAAGTCTGGGTAGTCGCCCGTCTCGACGTGGCTATAGCGACCATCCCAGAACAGCTCCTGCCACTGGCGCACCATGCCCAGGTAGCCGTTGTTCATGATGAATACCTTGATCGGGATTTTCTCCTGCGCGCACGTGGCGAGCTCCTGGGCGTTCATCTGAACCGAGCCGTCACCCGCTATGCAGCAGACAGTCATCTCAGGGCAGCCGACGGCTGCACCCATCGCGGCCGGCAGGCCGAAGCCCATCGTGCCGAGCCCGCCCGAGTTGATCCAGCGACGTGGCTTGGGGAAGTCGTAGTGCTGAGCGGTCCACATCTGGTGCTGACCGACGTCGCTTGTGACAATCGCCTCTCCACCCGTGGCCTCATACAGCGCCTGGACCATGTACTGCGGCTTGATCTCGTTGTCGGCGCTGTCCTCGAATGTGAGCGGGTACTTCTCGCGCCAACCTTCGATCCGCTGCCACCAGTCGTTCATGCGATCGCTGGATGCGCTCAGCGCGCGGTACTCCACGAGCAGCTTCGCGAGCACGTGCTTGGCGTCGCCCACGATCGGTATGTGGGCGGGGATGTTCTTCGATATCTCCGCCGGGTCCACGTCGATGTGGATGAACTTGGCGTTCGGGGCGAACTCCGAGAGCTTGCCGGTGACGCGATCGTCGAAGCGAGCGCCCACGGCGCAGATCAAATCGGCCTCGTCCATCGCATAGTTGGCGGCACGCGTGCCGTGCATCCCGAGCATTCCGAGCCACTGCGGATGAGGCGCAGGGAACGCGCCCAGCCCCATCAGAGTGCACGTCACCGGGAAGCGGTCGGCGGTGGCGAACTCGACCAGCTCGCTCGCGGCGTTCGCGTTGACGACGCCACCGCCCGCATAGATCACGGGACGATGAGCCGCCGCGAGCGCCTTTGCCGCTTGACGGATCTGCTTCTGGTTGCCCTCGAGCGTCGGCTGATAGCCGGGCAGGCGCACATCGGCGACCGGCTCGTAGGGGATCTCGGCTCGCGAGAGATCTTGCGGGATGTCGACCAGCACCGGACCCGGACGACCGCTACGCGCCAGGAAGAACGCCTCGTGGATCGCCCGTGGGATTTCCAGAGGATCCTGGATCATGAAGGAGTGCTTGACGATCGGCATCGTGATGCCGATCGTGTCAGCCTCTTGGAAGCCGTCGGTGCCGAGCAGCTCGGTACGCACCTGGCCGGTGATGAACACGACCGGCACGGAGTCCATCATCGCGTCGCAGATCGGGGTGATCAGGTTGGTGGCACCCGGGCCGCTGGTGGCAAACGCCACACCCACCTTGCCGGTGGCCTTCGCATAGCCCTCGGCGGCATGTCCACCGCCGGCCTCGTGGCGCACCAGGATGTGGCGCAGACCGCCATCGACGAAGGCGTCGTAGGTCGGGAGGTTGGCGCCACCGGGCAAGCCGAAGACGACGTCCACGCCCTCCGCCTTCAAGCATTCCATCACCGCGTCAACTGCACGCATTGCACCGACCTCCTTTCGTCAAGTCGAGGGACATGAAATCTCCGGGCCCGGCTGGACCCTTGTGATTTGTCACAAGTCTACCAGCGGGTTTTCGGCCCACCAGCCGGCCCTCCTGCCTACAGCGGCGGCTTAAAACAGCCTTCAGTCCCCGCGCGCGTGGGGGTAGAGCTCTGCCGTAGATACCCTCAGGAGCTACCGATTGCCACGCCGATGGCGAGCACAATCGCGCCCGCGAGCGTCACGACGATCAGCGAGGAGCGCAGTGAGACCTCCAGGAAGCGCTCGCGCACCCAGGCGATCACGAACAGCTCGACGGCGACCACGCAGCCGGCAACGATCAGGGCCTTGTGCGTGTCTGAGATCAGGAAGGGCAGCGTGTGGAAGATCCCGCCGAGCGCGGTCATGCCGCCGGTGATCGTGCCGCGCACCAGCGGCGTGCCGCGACCTGTGGTCTCGCCTGTATCCGAGAGCGCCTCGGAGATGCCCATGCTGATTCCGGCGCCGAGCGCGGTCGACAGGCCGACGACGAACGCCGTGTGCGAGTTGGAAGAAACCGCCGCCGCGAAGATCGGCGCGATCGAGGAGACGGTGCCATCGATCATGCCGACCAGCGCCGGCTGCACCACGCGCAACACGAACGAGCGCTCGTTTTCGTAGCCGGCCCGATGGATCAGGCCGGCAATTCGTGACTCCCTCGCGGGCTTGGGCGGCTTCTCGGCGGTAACGGACATCCATCACAGCGTATGCCAATGACCGGCTTAGGGCAGCCGAAATCGGCTTAGGCAAGCCAAAGTTGAGACTGCGCCAGGTGCTGTCGGCAGACTTCTGAGATGCGCCTTAGAGCGTTAGCCGGAGTGAGGTGCAGCACTCCGCTGGAAGGACTCGGGCGCCAGCACCTGCTCGGGATACTCGAGCTCCTCGCCGCAGCGGGTACAGAGAGCGTCGTGGAGCTTGGTCACGCGCCCGCATTTCGGGCATTGGCGGCGCAACTCGTCGCGATCGGAGCGGTAGGCGACCGCGGCCATCAGGCCGAAGATGGGCACGACAGCCGAGATCAAGAACCACAGCACGAACGAACTGCCCTTGATGCGACCGACGATCCCGCCCGCCAAGCCGAAGAAGAAGCAGATGACTAGATAGGCCATGTGCTGCTCTCCACGCGGCTCATCGCGAGCGGCGCCTTAGAACAGGACCTTGAGCGCCCAGATGACGCCAACGACCGCCAAGACCACGACGGCGATGCCCGCGATCGCGACGGCGACCCCGATCAAGACATGAAGCAGGAAATAACCGACGACGAGCAGGACCAGGATCGCGACGATCGTGCGTCCGAGCGAACCTGAGGAACTCTCTTGTGTGGAAGGACTCACAGCTCAGAGGTTATCTCAAAAAGCGGGGTGTGCGGCCGGGCAGGCTCTGAGACCCTGCCCGGCCGCGCCCCGTTCACCACGAGGAGGGGACTCGTGACGAGGTTTTGGCACTACATGCCATCCCTGGCCCTACACGCACCATCCGCCTGGCTATGGCACCCGTGGCACGTTCCATGTATGGGATTCCCACCCACCCGCCGGAGGACGATCCAGGCCATGGGAGCGCCCGACGCTCGTGAGGCGATAGCGTCGAATGCGCACACCCTGGCCGGGAACATCCGCGGCGTCCTCTGGCAGCAGGAGAAACCGCCGAGGAGGAGTTGCCATCGAATTTGAGTTCGGCCTGTTCATGTCGACCATATTGCCCTTGGACGGCCCCGATGTGTTTGGCCTTTCGTCCAAAATGTAGGCCGGACGTGTGTTCTGAGTGCGGAGATACCGCACCCAGCGATGCAGTTCGCACAGTTGAGATCAGATACCCAGCTGCTCGTTCACGAGCCGCGTGACCTCGCCGCCGTCGGCGCGACCCTTGGTCTCGCGCATCACGTAGCCGACGATCGGGCCGATCGCCTTGGCGTTACCGCCCTTGACACGCTCGGCGGCGTCCGCGTTGGCCGTCAGCGCAGCGGCCACCACGACAGCAAGGTCGTCTCCCCCGTCGAGCGCGGCTAGACCCTCGGCCGCGACGATCGCAACTGGGTCTCCCCCCTCTGCAACGAGCCGGTCGAGCACCTGCCGCGCAGCGCCCACGCTCACCTGCTTGGCACCGACCATTCCCGCGAGCGTGGCCAGCGCACCCGGCCCGACGCGCGAATCGTCCGGGCTCTGACCGTCCTCCAGACGGGCGAGCAAATCGGCGACGATCCAGTTGGCGAGCGTCTGCGGCGCCGGCGCCGGGTCGGCATCGGCGTCCAGTCCCTGCTCGAAGTAGTCGCCCAAGTCGGCGTTGAAAGCGAGGCGCCGGGCACTTTCGGCACTCAGCCCCAGCTGCTCGAAGCGCTCTGCTCTGGCGGCCGGCAGCTCTGGCATCGCGGCACGCGCCGCATCCAGCATCGACTCCTCGACGGCCACCGGCACCAGGTCGGGCTCAGGGAAGTAGCGATAGTCGTGCGCCTGCTCCTTGGAGCGAAGCGTTGTGATGCGGCCGCTGTCGGGGTCGTAGTGCAGCGTCTCCTGCAAGACGCGACCGCCGCTGCTCAGGATTCCTTCCTGGCGGACGATCTCGGCGCGAATACCGCGTTCGATGAAGCGGAAGGAGTTCATGTTCTTCAGCTCGGTCTTCGTGCCCAACTCGCTCGTGCCGACTGGGCGCAGCGAGATGTTGGCGTCGCAGCGCAGCGAGCCCTCCTCCATGTTCACGTCGGAGACGCCGAGCTGTCGCATCGTGGTGCGCAACAGTCGCAGCCACTCCCCAGCCTGCTCGGCCGAACGCAGGTCCGGCTCGGTGACGATCTCCGCCAGCGGGGTGCCGCCCCGATTGAAGTCCACGATCGACGCATCGGAGGCATGGATGCGCCCGCTCGCGCCGACGTGGACGAGCTTGGCGGCATCGTCCTCCAAATGCACTCGATGGATGCGCACCTCCGCCAGCTTCCCGCCCAGGCACAGGGGCTCGTCGTACTGAGAGATTTGATAGCCCTTGGGCAGGTCTGGATAGAAATAGTTCTTGCGGTGGAAGATCGAGCGCGGGGCGAGCTTTGAGCCGACCGCCA
>DATHMQ010000063.1:0-9228 GCA_035486935.1 Solirubrobacteraceae bacterium | reverse complement strand
ACCCCGGCATTGTTCGAGAGTCACTCCAAGCGCAGTTACAAGCGCCACGAGCACCACCTCTCGCGTCAACGCAAGCTGAGAGTGCCGCCGCTCGATCGCTCAATGGTGGAGGATGAGGAGCTCAAGGGGGGCCTGGACGTCCAGCACCAACCTTTGTTCTTCGTAGATCTGCGCCTGGTCGGGCCGAACCGTGCCATCTGCGAGCGGATAGCTTCAGAGATGCGCGCCGAAAGCGCTGAGAACCGCTTGGTGGAGCGCGGCACATCGGTCCGCCACGGCTGGTTTGGCATGTATACCAAACGCATCTCGCGCGGCGAGGGCAATCCGCTGCCATCGATCCGTAAGGGCGTGTTCGCCTCGACGGAGCTCGCGAACGTCTGGCATGTGCCTTCGGTGGACTACTCCTCTGTTCCCTTCGCACGCAACCCTTTGCCATTTACGCCGGCTCCGCCGACGATCTTTCGCCCGCTGGAGGGGACGGGCACGCTACGTGACGTCAGCGGCCCGGTATCGATCCACCCGCCGCTTCGCCGCCAAAACACGGCAGTACCGGGCACGGTTGAGCAGGGCAAGTCGAGCTATCTGGTGGCCACAGTGGCAGAGGACCTCCAGCGCGAGCGCTGCGCTGTGATAGTGCTCGACCCCAAGGGCGATGCCGCCGAGGCCGCGGTCAGCGTCGTGCCGACTGACCGTACGTGTACACTACTTGACTTTTCTCACCCAACCTGCGGCTTCAATCCGCTGGCAGTGGACGCGCCGGCTGACACGATCGCCGACTATGTTGTCTCGTCACTGAAGAACCTCTTCAGTGACGGGGACATCAGGGCCTCCTCCGACCGCTATCTGCGCAACGCGATCATTGCCGTTCTGGCCTACGACCGCGACAGCACGCTATGGGACGCCGCGCGGCTCCTGTCGGTAGGGGAGGAGGGCTACGCTTATCGCTCGCGTGTCGCCGGTGCGCTGCGTACGCAACCCGAGTTCAAGGAGATTTCCGAGTTCTTCACCGGCGAGCTCTCAGCGCAGCTGGCTGACGCACGCGGCACCACCACAGCCAAGCTGGATGCGCCGGTGAACAAGCTGGCGCGGTTGCTCAACTCGCCGTCGATCAAGCGCGTCCTGCTCAACGACTCGCTGCGGGTCAGCTTCGACGAGGTGATCGAGAACGAAGAGGTGCTGGTCGTGAAGGGTGCCCTTGGCGTCATGGGCGCCGGCAATACCAGCGTGCTCATGCAACTGCTCACGGGAATGCTGGATGCGGCGCTCGCGCGTCGCCAAGATGGAGCGATGGCCGCGCAGCGCACAGCCGTGGCTCTGAAGGTGGATGAGGCGCCGCTTGTGCTCAACAGAGGTTTTGCCGAGACGATGGCGCTGAAGCGCTCGGCTGGCCTTGAGACGGTAGCTTGCTGGCAGACCGACTCGCAATGGGTCGATCGTGACATGCGCGACCAGTTGGACGCATTGTTTGCCCACCGTGTCTATTTCGCCACCGCGTCGGTCGAGGACGCACGCGACGCCGCAAGCCTGATGATGGCTGAGTTCTCAGACACTGTTCGTCCAGGAATTCGCAACCTGTCGGCGCTGGGGCGTCCCGATGTGCGCCTTCATCTGCCTCGACACTCTGCGATCGCAAGCTGGGTCACGGCGGAGGGCCGCCAGGCCCCGTTCGTTGCGCAAACGCTTCCGTTGTGCGTGGATGAGCAACGCCTGACGTTTCATGCGGCGAGGCAGGCAGAGCGGGGAGGCTGCTACCTACATGACCTCAGCCAGCCGCATTGGGAGCGCGCTGGGAACGGGCAGGCCAAGCAAAAGACATCGCAGGATCGCCTGGCGACAGGCGCCTCCGCAGTGCCGGTCGCGCTCGCCAGTGAGGACAGCAGCTTCCGCGGAGCAGGGTCGAGACCGGCGGACAGCTATAGCGAGCTGACGGACATAGGTGCAGCCCACAGTGTGCGCTGGGCAAAGCAGCCTGTCGTCGTCGTCGCGCTCGATCCCGAGCCGCTGGACATAGAGATACTTGCGCTTCTGGCCTCACTGAGACACGTGCTCAGTAGCCAGATACACCGACGCTTCAACGGGGGGCGTGCTGCTACGACTACCCAGCGTCGCTTGAAGCGACTCTCCGACGCTGGGCTCGTGGCCCGCTTCCAATTCCATCGTCGCGACGGTGGAGGAATGCCCATGTGCTATTCGATCACGCCGACAGGACGCGAATTGTTGACTGCGCGCGGCCACCTGATCGCCAGTCGGTTTCTTCCCGGAGGGGCCTCCGACAGGAACGACACAGCCATCCCCTCATCCAAACGCCAGACAGACGATCGACTGCTGCGACAGGCACGCCACGATGTTCGCGTTGCGGGCTGGACGCTCGCTGTCGAGCGGACTCTTTCCGAGCGTCTGGAATTGAGAGGTCCCGAGGAGTCTGTGATCTCCCCGCAGAAGCGCTCGAGATCAGGCGACGGCCCGATGTTGGCTCTCGAGGATCTCTGCCTTCCCGGAGGTCGCACTCCCCATGCCTTCATGCGCACCGTCGAGGACGGCAGCAGGTTGGAGGTCGAGCGCTTCCAGAGCATCAGGCCCGACGCAACGCTGCTTCGAAGGGGCGGTCAGGACTTGCTCGTCGAGTTCGACGATCGTCTGCCCGAGGGTGTCGCTGCGGCAAAGGTCGAGCGCTACGACCACTTCCTCGCGGGCTGGTCGGCCAATCTCGGGCGCTACGCGCGCGCGGGAGGCAAGCTGCCGATTGTGGTGTTCGTCTGCCGAGATCGTGCTCGCGCCCGCGAATGCGTCAGGCGAGCCGACAAGATACTGACAGCATGTCGCGCCTATGCGGGCGAGTATCCCCAAGATTGGGAGTACCAAGGACGCACCAACATTTTGTTTGCAGCTGAGCGTGACGCCCACGAGGCCCTGTTGCAAGGCTGGCATGTTCCAGCTCTGCCACCAGAGGTGCGGATCGCGATGGGTGGCGATCCGCGTAGGCGAGAGCCATCGATCGAGTCATGTGGTATTTACGGTCAGGCCAACGACTAAGTTCGGTGAACCGACTTTTCCCTTCGAGAAGGATTCTGCTAAATCAGAATCATCAAAATTTTACCATTTGATGGGACGCCGTTTCCCATGGGAAACAATTTGTGAGGACTTTGATACTTCTCTTGACACCCGGACCCAGGTGCCCAACAATGCCGTCCGGACCCGTCCGACGGGTCTGAACGACACGGAGTCGGGAATATCTCTGACCTGAGAACGGGGCGTCCCGGCCCTGGGCCAACCACCCCTGGAGGGCCGACTGGCGTGGTCGTACCACCGGAGGAAGCCTCCCGGATCGGTTCGCACCCAGTCGGTCCTCCTCGCGTCTATCCGGATGCGTACTCAATACAGGGCAGGCGAGTTGCGCAAATGGAAAACTTTGACCTATGCACATCTAGGCCTCAAGTAGGAAACAGCAGAATAGAACTACCTCTAGAGATTTGACAAAGACCACCCGATTAAGCATGCTTGAGGCCGTCGTCCGCGCGCGACGATGTGGTCTACCCGGGACGTCTTGCGGACTAGCGTCCCAGCGGCTGGCCAACCCTCACAGAGGGCCGGTTTGGGGCGCGAATGCGAGAGTCGGGGAGGCCTCCCGGCCGCAGTTGCAGACCCGGCCGGCCCTCGTGCAGGACAAGCAAGACTTTCCATCGTGGGCATCTTGACACCAGCGGAGCATTGTGCGACTATCACGTTTGATCGGAGATCCGGAACGATCTCTCGGTGGCTCGCGCGGTTTGTTGCCGTGAAATCGGGCAGTAGTACAGGTGTGGAGAAATCGGTCTCATCGAGGGTGGAGGAGATACACAAGACTTCCCGGGAACCGAATGGGCGGACAAGGGAAGAGGGTTCGGATGGCCGCGGTTACCCCCGCCGTGGCTCCCGGGCGAACTCTGGCGCGGCGTTCCTCTCCTCGCGTTGGAGTACTGGTCTCGCGTGGCGACATGGCCTGACCTGAGTCATGGCGTCGCGCGAGACCGCCTAAATGATGCTTATGGCGTGATTCCGTCGAGCAGCAGTGCGGGACGGACCTCGAGCTTGAGCGCAAGCTTCAGTACTGTGCGCAAATTCGGTTCGCGCCCGCCGTTCTCATAGACGCTGATCGCCGCGCGATCGACTTTTGCATCTAGCGCGAGTCGCTCCTGTGAAATACCTGCACGGATTCGAGCCCACTTGAGGTTCGCTCCAAATCGCCCGCCATGCCCATTTGTGCTCGCCTGTGCATGTGCTGCCTTGGGCACACTGCCGGGGGAGACCTTCGGACCTATGCCGCGCAACATATCTCTCGGTTCAGTCCCAAGCGCCGCACAAATTCGCAACAGGGTAGGCAAATCAGGAGCACGCTCCCCACACTCCAGGCGACTGATCGCGGCCCGGTCGAGCGGCGCCGCCGTCGAGAGCTCTACCTGTGTGAGTCGAGCACGCTTGCGGGCGCGGCGCAGGTTCTCCCCAAATGCCACGACCTGCTTGTAGATCTCGGTCTGCTCAGTTTCAACCATGTCCGCATCATTCACGCGTGATTACAAAAGAGCCACTGAACAAACGCTACAATCGTCGATTTGGTCGGATGAAGCTCGATGCGCTTTAGTGCACATTTACGTCCGCAAACGGGCGTAGAGCGATCTCCGCGGCAAACTCGTTCAAGCTGGGTAGCTCTCGCGTTCGCTCAGCGGCCACGTAAACGAAACAGAGCTCGAGCAGTGCCCCGGCCGTCGCCTCGACTATGACGGCCGTGGGGGAATTATTGTTTAGGTTTGGCTCCAACCCGGGCTCAAACATCCAGGCGTACGCGTTCATCCCGTCGTGCGCCACAGCCGCCGCCTTCGGGCTGGCCGTCAAGGCGTCGACCAGAGCAAGATGCGCGTACGCGGGCTCAGCTGCAAGGAACTCAAGCAACGTCGCAGTCCCGGCACGCACCGCCGTTGGCCAGTCCTCCTGAGCCTCGTAAGCACGCTCGACGATGGCAAGCGCCTTACGGTGACCAAGCTCATAGGCCACCAGGAAAGTATCCTCCTTGCCAGAGAAATGCTCATAGAACGCCTGCACCGACACGGCGGCCTCCTGGACGATCTCGGGAATCGTGGTGGCTCCGAAGCCCTTCGCCGCCGCCAAGTTCGCGAGTGCATCCAGAATCCGCTCGCGCTGGTTGTGCACAACGAAACTGCGCGACACGTTGCCCTCGCCTCGCGGCAGCCCGCGGCGCTCGATCGATCGCGAGCCGAGCGACAACGTACCCGGAGCTCGCCCACCTGCTAGGGCTGTGGAACTCTGCTCGCCGGTGTGGCTCGGAGCAAGCGCGATGCCGGTACGCGAAACGTATGAACTGGCCCAAGTCGATACTGCCGGTACGAGTGCCAACAAGGTGCCTCGACGCGGGCGACGTACGCGTGCTCCACGTCGAGCGCGAGCGTAGAGGATACGCAGGATCGCACCGACAATTGTCCTCGCCAGCAAATCGACGTCGCCCGACTCCTCGCCGAGCGCATGACGTAGTGGCTGTGCGAGTCTGTAGAGTGCCCGCTCACGACGTTCTATACCTGCAGGCCCGGCTGCCGTCAGCTCGACCGCAATTACCCTCAGCGAGGCTGGACTCTCGAGCGCGAGGGTGAAGAGCTCGTCGACCAGCGCATCGATCGCCTCGTGCCCGTCTTCTGAAGTGCTCTCGGGGCGCTCCACGCGTGCCGCCCACTCGTCGATGATCTCTTCGCTCATCGCAAAGAAGCAGGCGTGCTTGTCCTCGAAATGCTCGTAGAAGGTCTTGCGAGAGGCCACGGCCTTGGCGATCACGTCGGCAACGACGGTCGCGGCGTAGCCCTGCTCGCCGATGCTCGTGAGCATCGCCTCGATCATCCGGGCACGAGGATCAGCCACGGTTCGCTTGCCCTTTCGAGCCCTGCGGGCCGGGGCTCGGCCGGCCGATGGAGAATTCGCTTTGCGTCCCTCGCTCTTGTCCACTAACCAACATTGTGACTATCCGGGCCGATTCATGCGAACTGCTCACTGTTGCGTCTAGCTCTTGTCAGGAGCAAAGTGGGCCGAACGTGGCGTCTGAACGCTCACAAGTCTGCCAGGCCTCTGCTGCAGTCTCGATACCCCTGGCTGCAGTCGCCTAACGTGGGTGAGAGGGACTTGTGCAGTCACCCGGATGCCGAGTGCATAGGCGACTGCATCACACTCGCAGATATTGGTCGAGCCGGCTGGGGTTGGCGCCACGCAGTCGCTGTCGCTTGCGAAAAGAGCTCCACCGGCGCCCATCGTTGCTGTGGGCCTTCGTCTGCAGGCGCTAAGTTGCATGTTCTTCTTTCCCCTGCCTCCGTGAGCATTCCGGCGCGTGTCGCCGATTTGGATTTCGTTTCTTGGCGAGAGTCAGAGACAACCGCTCCTACTCGGGAGTTGGTGGACGCATGTTCATCACTCTCTCGCAGATCTAGAGCTGAGCGATTCTCGGCCAACTTTCGTGATCGACTCGCGACGGTGAGAGTCCGCTTCCGAGGGCCCCTAGGGGCCCTCGGATTTCCTCTCTGTGCCGCTATTGGCACTGCCCTCAGCACTTGACGACGCGCTGAAGCACGCCTACAAGACGCGTGCATCGGCACAACAGGCCACGCCCAACATGGCGTCGCCCAGACCGTCAGGAGCCCTCCATGTCGCCCGCCATCTCATCTGCACCGCCCACAAAGCGCAGTTCTTTCTCGCGTCGCAGTTCCCATGTCCGGTCGCGTCCGTTGCCCTCGCACCACTCTGTCCACCGTGTGGAGGCCCCGACAAGCATTCGGCTTGCCGGCTACCACGACGAGCAGGGCCGCGCACGGGACCTGGTCGCACTCCCGGGCCACGGCGGCAGCGTGCTCGTGCTGGATCGCGATGCCGCAACGCTCTGCGACCGCAGGCTCATCGCTCACCTCGCTGCCGATGAGCCGCAGGGCAATGCAGAGCTCGTCTGTAACCACTACCTCCAAGACGCGAAAGGGCGTTGGTGTCGGCGTATGCGCCCAGAGGATCTGCGGATCTCGCCGCTGGCCCTCGAAGTGGGTTCTATCCGGCACGACCTGAATATCCAGGATGCACTCGTAGCAGGCCGCAACGGTGACCTTTACCGTCTTTCGCCGGTCCAGGGAGAGCGCTGCATCCTGCAGATGCGCTGGTGTCGAGGTGCCGCCGAGGGCAACGATCGCTGTTGGCAGCAGACCAGTTTGCGTGAGGTCATTGGCGCCGTCGAAAGCTACGAGCCGATGCGCACGCTCGCCAAGCAGGCGATCGCGCTGTACGACAACGACCACAGCGTCTCGGTGACTCGTATGCGCTCTGAACTGGAGCGCCTCGACGGTAGCCCAGTCGTGCTCAATCGTCGTTTGCGCGAAGCCGTCCTTGATGCGGTCGATTGCGGTGGTACCAGCATGAGCGAGATCTCATTGCGCTGCGGCGTGGTCAAGCGCGATCGTCGCGGCAAGGTCAGCGGGGAGACGAGCTGGCTTGCGCGACGCATTGGGACCATGCCCGAAGGCGGCGAGAAGACGATAACGCCATGGATCCATAGCGAAGTGCTCGGCTCGATCGCACGCAAGGGCCTGCGCATCAGTCCACGCGAGGTCGAACTCCAGTGAAGGCCAACCGTGATCGATCGGACCCGTCCATCGGGGTTGACGGCGGTCCGCGGGAGGCCGCGATCCTGTTCGTTCAATCCGATAGCTCGGTCGCTCGCGAGTTCGTCGAACAGTTGCGCGCCGACCGCTTCCAAGTGGTGCTGGCCAACGGAGCGGAGCATGCACGCACCCTCGCGCGGATGCACCGTGTCCGTGTGGTCGTCCTTGGCGAGTTCGAACCGCCGCGCGGCGCACTCGACCTGCTGGAGGAGATTCGTGGCACCTGCGAGATGGGTGGCGCCCGATCGCACTGGGACGCACGCCTGCCGGTGATCGCAATCGGTTCAGGCGCCGGTCAGCTCGAGCTGTTGCGTGCCTTCGATGCCGGTGCCGACGACTTCATCGCCGCACCGGTTTCTTACTTGGAGCTGCGTGCCCGCTTGCGGGCGCTGCTGCGACGCGCCGAGGACGCTGTCGAGGCTCCGATCCTGTCGGTCGGTTCGCTCGCGATCGACACTGCTGCGCACGCCGTCAGCTTTGCTGGAGTCGAGGTCGAATTGTGCCGCCTCGAGTACGAGCTGCTTGTGTACCTGGCTCGCAAGCCGACGACTGTCTGCTCCAAGCGCGAACTGTTGCGCGCTATCTGGAACCACCACACCGATCAGGGTGCGCGCACGCTCGACAGTCATGCCAGCCGCTTGCGTCGCAAGCTCGATGCGGTAGGTGCCGATGGCTTTGTCGTGAATGTCTGGGGCGTGGGCTACCGCCTCGTCTAGAAACGCTTCCGGACATTCTGAACACACCTTGACGGGCCCGTAGAGCCCGCATGCAAACGCAGCACCGCGGCGGGCCATCGGCTCGCCGCTTTCTCGTTGACCAACGACGGCCGGCGAGAGCCGGTCCAAGAAAGGAGCGGCTCATGTCCGCATCCCAGTACACCAACGAAGTCCCAGTCGATCCGCTGCAACCTTTGAGCGAACTGGTGGGATGGCTTTGCTCTACGACAGTCCACGTTGCGATCGGTGTCGCCCTGGGCCTGTTCGCCGTGCGCGTCATGCGCCGGCGCCACCTGCGTTGGACGTGGGCGGCCTGCACGCTATCCGTCGTCTTGTTCGCCCATTCGATATTCGCCGGTTGGGCGAGCACACTCGGCACCGCTGCATTCTGCGCCAGCGCGCGTGGCCGGCATTGGCACGCCGAAGACCTCATGGCAGGAGGCGATCTGGCCGAAATCGCCGCCAAACGCCGCGGTCCAAGCGACGCGCTGTGCACGTTGGCACGTGGGCTCTTCGAGCGTATCGTCCACCTCTCCGCTTGGACTTCCCTGCGCGATGAGCGCGTCCCGGTCGGACGTGCCGAGGACGGCGAGACGCTCGCGATCCCGCTCGGCAGCAACAGCGGCGGCAAGCACACTCTGATCGTGGGCGCCACCGGCTCGGGTAAGACGGTTACCGAGACATGGCTTGCGACCCGCGCAATCGAGGCAGGGCTCGGTGCGGTGGTGATCGATCCCAAGGGCGATGTCCGCATGCGGACGCATCTGGTCGAGGCGGCACATCTCGCCGAACGAGAGTTCATCGAATGGACGCCCACAGGCCCATCGGTCTACAACCCG
>DATHMQ010000062.1:0-58180 GCA_035486935.1 Solirubrobacteraceae bacterium | reverse complement strand
TCCCCGCGGTGGCAAGGTCTTCACTCACCAGACATCCTCCATTCCGTCAGTCCGCATCGTCGAAGACCTTGCCACCGCGGGGAGGAGTGCCCGATGAAGTTCGAGAAGTGGCAGGCGCTTGGCAACGACTACCTGATCGTCGAGCAGACAGAGCTCCCGTTCGAGTTGACCCCCGAGCGCATCCGCAAGCTGTGCGCAGGCCACTTCGGCGTGTTCGCCGACGGCATCTTGTTGCTTGCGCCATCTCAGGATCCACGCTTCGTGGCGAATCTGAGCATCTACAACCCCGACGGCTCGGAGGCCGAGCTCTCAGGCAATGGCGCGCGCGAGGCGATCCTCTACCTGCGCCGGCGCGGCTGGACAGATCGAGACGTTTTCTCGATCCAGACCGCTGCCGGAGAGATACGTCCGACGATCACCGGCCCGAATACGTGTCGCGTGGACATGGGCCATGCGAGTCTCGCATCCAAGGACTTCCCCAGCGGACCGACAGACGGGGCGAGCGAGCTTCTCGCCGACGCTCGCGCCTGGAGCTTTCAGCACGTTTCGATCGGCAATCCGCAGTGCGCCATCCACGTCGAGGATCTGACGACGCTGAACGCACTGGACTTGCCGAGCATCGGCCCGGCAATCGAAGCGCACGAGCTGTTCCCAAACCGCACGAACGTGTCGTGGTACACGGAAGTCCAACCCAGCACAGAGGGGACCGGCGAGCGTGCGATCCGCGCACGCATTTTCGAGCGTGGGGTTGGAGAGACGCTTTCCTCCGGTACCGGTGCCACCGGCGCCGCTGTGGCCAACCGACTGCGCGGTGGGCCAGAGCAGGTCACGGTATTGCTGGACGGGGGAGAGTTGAGCGTCGAGGTGGGAGAGGATCTGCACGTCAACCTGACAGGCTGGGCACGACCCGTATTCGCGGGAGAGCTCAGCAAGGACTTCATCGAGGAGTTGTATGAGACCGAGTGAGCGCCTGAGCCGCATTCCGCCGTACCTGTTTGCCGAACTGGAGCGCAAGATCGCCGCCAAGCAGGCCGCCGGCGTCGACGTCATCAGCCTGGGAATCGGCGATCCCGACCGACCGACACCGGCGCTGATCGTCGAGGCCATGCAGGAGGCCGTCACCGAGCCTGAGACACACCGCTATCCGTCGAATCGCGGGCGCGCCGACTTCCGTCAAGCGCTCAGCGACTTCTATGCACGCCGCTTCGATGTGACGCTCGATCCGGCCAGCGAGATCATCCCGGCGATCGGCGCCAAGGAGGCGATCTTCAACCTCAACCTCGCCTTCCTCGACCAGGGCGATGTGGCGCTCGCCTCCGACCCCGGCTACCCCGTCTACACAGGCGGTCCGCTGATGGCCGGCGGCGATCCCGTCGTGATGCCACTCGTGCCCGCGCTCGGCTTCGTGCCGGATCTCGATGCGATCGACGAACAGACTGCCAGTCGCGCCAAGCTGATGTTCCTCAACTACCCCAACAACCCCACCGGCGCGATCGTGCCTCCCAGCTTCTTCGAACTGGTCGTCGACTTCGCCAAGACATACGACATTCTCGTCGTACACGACAACGCCTACAGCGAGACCACCTACGACGGCTACCGCGCACCGTCGTTCCTGCAGACTCCCGGCGCTAAGGAGGTCGGCATCGAGGTGTTCTCGCTCTCCAAGGGTTACAACATGACCGGTTGGCGCTGTGCGGCGATACTTGGCAATGCCGAGGCGATCGAGCACTACTGGCGTTTGAAGACGAACATCGACTCCGGCCTGTTCGAGGCGGTCCAGCTTGCGGGCATCGCGGCGCTCTCGCCCGACACCGACGCCGAGGTCGCCTCGATGAACGAGCTGTATCGCATTCGCCGCGACCTGGTGTGTGAGGCGTTGGCAAAGGCCGGTGTACACGTCAACCCGCCCAAGGGCACGATCTACGTGTGGGCGCCGATCCCGGAGGGCTTTGAGAGCTCTGTTGCCTACTGCGAGCACGTGCTCGAGCAGGCGGCGGTCGTGGTCTCGCCTGGCAGCGCCTACGGGCCAAGCGGCGAGGGTTGGTTTCGGATCGCGCTCACCACGCCTGACGAGCGTCTTGCCGAGGCCGTCGAGCGCTTGGCCGAACTCGGCGGCTGACAGCGCTCGGCGGCGCATCCCGAGAACGACCGACGCTCGGTACAGGACATCGGCCCGGCATGACGCGCGCTCGGCACCGCCCGCCGAGGGCCGGCAAGACCGATTTGGTTGGACAGGAAGGCTGATCTACACTCGAGGAGGATGAACCAACCCACAAGGCGCGCCACTCAGCGAGCATTCTGCATAGCCGCGCTCCCCGACGATGAGAATCTCGAGGAGCTGAACGAGTTGCTGCGCACGGCCGGCGTGGAAGTCGTGGGGGAGATGATCCAGCGCCGCGAGCAGCCGCACCCGAACACCTACCTCGGCCCCGGCAAGGTGAGCGAAGCCAAAGAAGCTGCACACGAATGCGACGCCAACGTGATCGTCTGCGACGACGAGTTGAGTGCACGCCAGGAGCGCAACCTGGAGCAGGCGCTAGGCATGCCGGTGATCGACCGCACCACGGTGATCCTCGACATCTTCGCCACGCACGCCTCGAGCGCCGAGGGCAAGCTGCAGGTCGAGTTGGCCCAACTGGAATACAACCTCGCGCGCATGCGCGGTCTGTGGACCCACCTCGAGCGCCTCGGCGGTGGGATCGGCACACGTGGACCGGGGGAGACCCAGATCGAGACCGACCGGCGCCTCGCGCGCAATCGCATCGCTGCACTGCGACGGCGCCTCGATCACGTAAAGGGCACACGCTCGGTGATGCGCGCCGAGCGTGAGCGTGCCGCGCTGCCGAACATCGCGCTCGTCGGCTACACCAACGCCGGCAAGAGCACATTGCTGAACGCTCTTACAGGCGCCGATGTGGGGGTGCGCGATCGCCTGTTCCACACGCTCGACCCGAGCACACGCATGATGAGAATCGACGGACGCGCCCACCTGCTGACCGACACCGTCGGCTTCATCCGCAAGCTTCCCCACCAGGTCGTGGACGCGTTCGGCGCAACGCTGCAGGAGACACGCCTTGCCGATCTGCTGCTGCACGTGCTGGACGCCTCCGTGCTAGAGCACGACCAGCTCGCGATGCGCAGAGCTGTCGAGGAGGTATTGGAGGAGATCGGTGCCGGCGAGCGCCCGCGCGTGCTCGTGCTCAACAAGATCGACCTGCTCGACGAGGAGGCACGCGAGGAACTGCGCCTAGCGCATCCAGACGCGGTGCTAGTCAGCGGTGCAAGCGGCGCCGGCCTGCCCGAACTGGAGCAGCGGATCGAGCAGGAGCTGCGCCACACATTGCGCCCCATGGAGCTGCTCGTGCCCTATTCGCAAGGAGGCTCGCTTGCCGAGCTGCACGACATAGCCGGTGATCTGCGCCGTCAGGACACCCCGGAGGGCGTACTAGTGCGTGCGCTGGTGCCGGCGCGTCTGGCCGAGCGCTACGCCAAGTTCGCCGTCAAGAACGGCTCAGCGGTCGTCGCCGCTTCCTGAGAGTACCCCGCGCTGTTGGCGTGAGAACAGCTTCTCAAGGTTTTGATTGGCTATCTGGTCGAGGTCGAGGTCGAGCTCCGTAGCGAGCTGCGCGACGTACCAGAGCACGTCGCCGAGCTCCTTGGACATTGCCGTGCGGCGCTCGTCGCTGACCTTGCCGCCGTCGTCGCGAATCGCCTTCTTGGCGTGCTCGGCGACCTCGCCGGCCTCGCCGGCAAGGCCGAGCGCGGGATAAGCAAGCCACGCCCCGCGGGGATACTCGGCTGTACGACGCGATTCGCGCTGATACTCAGATAGATCCATGGCTTTTGAAACAACTCGACCCGCCGGAGCGGGTCGGGTGTGGGTGCTAGAGGAGCTACCTCCGAACGACTGACAATCGGTAGGGACAGGTTATCAACTTGATACGACAAGCTCGGTCGTACGATTGCGGAAGCTACCCGTCGACGCGTGACAATTGCGCCTGTACGACCGAGCTCACGTATTGGCGGCGGGCGGGAGAGTCGAACTCCATCCGGGGGCTACCCGAATTCTCGATTGTCAGTCGATCACGCCGACCGCGACGCAACACCCGCCGTCGCAGACAATTGTACTAGATGCGCGCGACGGTACTTTGTCATCAGACTCCGGCAGCGCGACGAGCGCTAGCGTGAGCTGCATCCTCAAAGGAGTCGTCGAGCGATGTCAGTGCATCGGGGTCGATGCCGAGGGCCGTTGCAATCAGCCAATCGGCAAACCACGTATTCTTCGGCAGCAACGGACCGTGGAGATAGGTGCCGATCGTATTGCCAAAACGAGCCCCCTCGGAACCGTTGCGACCGTCGTTGCCGTGACCTCTGAGCACCCTGCCCAACGGGTAGGCGCTAGGCCCGAGATACGTACGGCCGCCATGATTCTCAAAGCCCGCGAGTACGCGCTTTTCCCGGTCGAGGTCCACCTCGATCGCAACATTGCCGATCAGCCGCTCGCCCGGCTCGCGCACGGTGCGTATGTCGAGCAAGCCCACGCCCTGGAGTTGGTTGTCCCCGAGCGTATAGGACTCACCAAGCAACTGATAGCCACCGCACACGCCCAGCACGATCGCGCCGCGCGAGGCCGCCTCGTGCAGAGCCTTACGCTTGCCGCCCACAAGATCCTCGGCGCAAAGCAACTGGTCGCGATCTTGACCGCCGCCGATGTAGTAAATGTCGTGGGCTTCGCCGTCAAGCATTTCGTCAAGCCCGCTGCCGCTCAGGTGAAAAGCAATCCCGCGCCATTCGCAACGGCGCTGCAGCACAAACAGATTGCCGCGGTCGGCATAGATGTTCATCAGGTCGGGGTACAAAGCGCAAACGCGCAGGGTGCGCCCCTTCAGGTCGCTCACTGCCATGAGCTATCGGCCTCACCGCGTCGCACAAGCAGCTCGCGCAAAGCGAGCATCGCCGTATAGGTCGGGAGCACATACAGAGGTGCAGCGTGGTCCAGTTGAGAGACCGAACCTTCTGCACGTCGCTCCTCGCCGACAGCAGCAGACTCTTCGGCATTCGTCAAGCGGCCCCTACCAGTCGGCGAGTGCTTCGCCGCGGCATCCGCCAAGCGTCCACGGCCTGTCGCCTGGTACTCCGCCGTGGCAGCGACGAGTGCGCTGGGGAGATCGTCGATTACCCGAATGCGCTCAGGCTCAATGCCTGCGTACTTCAGCCGCAGGGCAAGCTCAGGCGCACGCGTGCCGGAACAGGTCGCCAAGCGCACACGCCCGGCCAACAGCTCAAAATCGGCATCCCAGATCCAAGAGACGTCGTGGCCGTCGGCGGTGTTGTCGTTGAGCACTCCGAGCAGGTCGTGGCAGCCAGGCTCCAGCGCAAGCGTGCGCAGTACCTCGTTTGCGCCGGCGGGATTCTTGACAAGCAGAATGCGCGTCTCGCGCCCAGCGACCGTGACCGTCTCAGCCCGACCGAAGGCGGCTGTGGTGCTCTCCAGCCCAGCCACGATGTCGGCCAGCGATATCCCCAAAGCGACGCCCAGAGCAGCCGCGGCAAGCGCGTTGTAGACGTTGTAAAGACCAGGTAGCGCAAGCTTCACCTCGGCCTCGCCGTCAGGCGTGCTCAGCTGGAAACGTGCCGAGCGCACGCCTTCGAGCACAACCGAGCGGGCGAGCACGGTGGGGGAGGGCCGCCTCTGTCCGCACGACTCACAGTGGTAATGGCCGAGATGACCGAGGTACACGGCATCGAACACGTACGGCGCCCCGCAGCGACGGCAGTGCTTGGCGTCGGCGGCATGAGCCATGCTCGCAAGTGCCAGCGAGTCGTCATCGACGCCGAAATACAAGACGCCGGCCAGCTCGTGGGCGTCGGCCGGTCCGTGGTCGTCTTGCGCAAGCTCGCCTCCGACTTCGGCCTGTTCGCGCTCGAAAGCGGCCGGATCGTGATCGCCCTGCGCAGGCACGCCTCCGACTTCGGCGCGTTCGTGCTTGAGATCGGCCAGCTCGTGGTCGCTTTGTGCGCGTTCGCGTCCCAGGTCGGCGACAAGCGGATCGTCGGCGTTGCACACGAGCCGCGCCCGCTCGGCAGGCCCACTCGCTCGCACGGCGCCCGCCCAGCGTTCGGCGATCGTCTCCAACTCGCCGTAGCGGTCGAGCTGGTCGCGAAACAGGTTGCCAAGCACGACAACGCGCGGGTGCAGCTGCGCCGTGAGCCGATCTAGCCATAGCTCGTCGACCTCGAACAGCCCTAGCTCGCCAGCAATCGTGCCACCGCGACCAGCGGCGTCGAGCAGTGTCGAGGCGATCCCGCCGGCCATGTTGGCGCCGGCTTGGTTATGCACGAGCGAGACGCCGGCAGTCTCGAAGATGCTCGCAGCCATCGCCGCCGTCGTGGTCTTGCCGTTGGTGGCGGAAATCAACACGCTGCCCAGGGGCAGACGCGCCGCAAGCTCGGCGATCGCAGAGGAATCCATCCGCACAAGCAGCTTCCCAGGCAGACTGGTACCGCCTCCGCCGCGCACGCGGGAGACGGCTCCGACAGCGCGGGCAAGAACGAGCTTCGGCCCGAGCGTGGCACTCATCGCTCTGCTACTGCATCTGAGGCAGACCTGGTAGCAAGGAAGGCGTCCGCGCCGGAGCCGTCGGCCGGGACCAGCACGCGCACTGCACCACCGATCGCGCGTACGCGCAGCGGCAGCTCGCCGATCGGGTCACCGTCGGCGTACATCGTGAACGGGCGATCGGCACTGATGGCAATTTCGCGCGCACGAAACACTTTCACGCTGGGCTCGCGCACATGCGTACCGCTGAACACTTTCGGCAGAATCTTCGTCAGAAAGCCGAGCTTGCTGACGCTTTCGAGCACCGGCACGTCGAGCAGGCCGTCGTCGAGCAGTGCGTCAGGCGCCGCGCGCATGCCACCGCCATAGGTCTTCGAGTTGGCGGCTCCCACCGAGTAGCCGGTGAAGCTGTGCAGCTCACCCGGGGGATCGAGCTCTATCTGAAAGCGCGCCGGGCGCCAGAACAACAGAGCACGCAGCGCTCCATAGGCATACACGAGGCCGCCGAGCCAAGCGGGAGCCTCGTTGGCGATGCGGTTGGCCTCGCTGTCGAAGCCGACGCTTGCGATACCCACGAACGCTTTCCCCTCGATCTCGCCGAGATCAAGCTTGCGCGAGAAGCCGGCAGCCACGATCGCACAGGCCTCGACCGGATCGGCCGGGATGCCGAGCACACGGGCAAGGTCGTTGCCACGCCCGCCTGGCAGCACACCAAGCAGCGCCCCGGGAAACTCACGCAGCACATCGGCGACAGCACCGACCATCCCGTCGCCGCTCAGGCACACGACAGTCTCCCCGGCAAGGCAGCCTTCACGTGCAAGTTCACGCGCGTGAGCCAGATCGCGGGTCAACTCGCTGCGAACCCGCAGGCCATGACCGTCCAGCGCGACAAGCACGTCGGCCAGCACGCGGCCGGCTTTGCCGCCACCGGCGGAGGGATTCACGATCAGGCGAATAGGCGTGCTCATCGCGCAAGCGTATTGCGCCGCGACCGCCTCACGGGCGAGCGCCTGCGAGCGCCACTGTTGAGAATCGCGGAAGGATGCTTTAAGAATGCGCGAATATGGCGCAGATCTAAGGGACGCGCGACTATGCTGCCTCGATGTTTGACCGCTCGGATGTCGTGCGCCGCCTGTTGTACGGCACGGCCACGACAGCCTTCGGGCTCGTATTGACGGCGTGCGGTAGCTCCACGACTGGTGCCGGGACATCTACAAGCACGCCCATCCATCCCCAAAACGTAGGGTCGTCGCTGAACGTCAAGCCTGTGTCGGCGTCCAGCAGCGGCAAATGCTCGACAGCACAGGAGCCAGTGCCAAGAGGTGCGCAGCGCATCCCCAAGCCGACGCTGAAGCTCGATCCGACAAAGCGATATGTGGTGAGTCTCGCCACCAACTGCGGCGCGATCGAAATCGAACTCGACGTGCGCCAAGCTCCGCACACAACCGCATCCTTCGCCTACCTGGTCAAGCGCGGCTTCTACAACGCCCTGACCTTCCATCGGGTCGCGGCCGGCTTCGTCATTCAGGGCGGCGACCCCAACGGCGACGGCTCCGGCGGCCCCGGCTACACGATTGTCGAACCGCCACCGAGCAACATGCGCTACACGCTCGGCACCGTGGCGATGGCCAAGACGGCAACCGACCCATCGGGAGCATCGGGCAGCCAGTTCTTCATCGTCACCGCCTCCAACGCGGCCCTACCACCGCAATACGCACTGGTCGGAAATGTAGTGGGCAGCTTCGCCGGCGTGGAGAGGATCGCCAAGCTGCCAACCGACCCGCCGCAAGACGGCGCTCCGACCACCCCGGTGGTCATCCGCCGCGCGACACTGTCTTCGAGCTGAAGCCGCACGGTGAGTTTGACCCTCGCGAGTCGGCGCCCAATCGCCGTCGAGTCAGCGCAATCCGGGCTGACTGTGTCCGACCAGCGCTTGCCGAGCTCTACTCGGAGGAACGAGAGGAGCCTGCGGCCGCAGCCTGGGCGCGATCTCGACGCCTACGTCCCACCATCGCTGCGATTGCTACGCCTGCGATGGCAACGAACAGGCCAAGCAGGACCCCAGGCGCCAGGCCGAGTCCACCGAACGGCAGCGCCACAAGCTCCACGATTCCAAGGCCAAGCGCCAGCAGCACGACGATCAACGCAATGATCAACAAGATTCCGCGTGTGCGCGCGAGGATCCCGGCGCTGGCGGGCGGGATCAGCAACCCCATCGCGCGCAAGGCAAACATCTGGCGCCCGGTGGGGGGTGTCTGGCCGAGACGCTCGACCGCGCTCTTCAGGTCGCCGGCACGACGCTCCGCAAGCGCCAGCGATGCATCGGCCATGCGCCTCAACTGCATCCGTTCCTGAGGCCTGGCAGCTGCGATGGCCCGCTGGAAGTAGGCGCGCGCCTGCTCGGCGTCAAAGCGCTCGGAAGCACGCGCTCCAAGGATCGCAAGCGCGGCTGACTTGTACTTCGTCTCGGCCTCGAGTTCCTCGTCAGAGCGCTGCTCGAGCGCTTCGATCGCCGCCTGGGAGCCGCGCTGCTCGACGCGGATCTGTCGTTGCTTGGGAGCCATGACGGCTCATTCTATGGCGACCACGCCTCAGGCGCTATTCTCGCTGATCCGGACTACTCGGGAACAATGCGTCGAATCACCTCGCACATATCGCTGATTGCGGTGCTCGCGGTCGTGGGCCTCTTCGGGCTGACTGCCACCTGCGCGGTCGCAGCCACAGGCTCGAGCACTTCGATCAACAAGGCCGAGTTGGACAAGTCGGTGCAAGAAGCGCTGGCGAAAGCCGAGACGGGCACGAGCGCCGGTGCTCAGAACCCAGCAGCGGCAGGAGCGGAAACGCCATCCTCGAGCGAAGCCTTCGGCGCACCCTCCGGATCGGCCTCGAACTTGACCAGCAGCGGGGCGGGCGAAGAAGAAGAAAGCACCGCAACGACCGCCACCACAGCTTCGGGCACTTCGCTGAGCAACGTCTCGACCGGGGTGGTTATCCCGGTCGGCATCGTCTGCATAGTGCTGTTGGGGGCGATCGCGTTTCTGATCCTGCGCGACGCGCGCAGCGTCGCTCCTGTCGGCGACGGTCTAGGCAGCCGCAGCACCGCGCAGGAACACGCGGCACGCAGACGCAAGCGCCGCGCCAAGACCAAGGCGGCACGCCAGCAGCGCAAGCGCAACCGCTGAACTCATAGGGCGACATCCGGCAGCAGCCTTGTCGTGCACTGTTGGTTGCCGGCGGACGGCGTCAGTGTCGTGCAAGCGAGCGCGCCACGACGCGCCGTGGAGGCTTGCGCACGCGCGAAGGGGAGGGGATGCTCGGGCAGCCGTGCGGACCGCGGCGAGGCCGGGGCGGACGGGGGAGTCTCGGATGCGGCTCAACTGGAGCACCGGCCAGAGTCTTGCTGCCTCCTTCGTCTTCGCCGGCGTCGGGCTCTGAGCCACTCTGATCTTCGAGCACGTTCATCGCGGAGTCCGAGCGCATCGGAATCCAGACCATCAGCGACGCCACAACAAGCTTCACCAGCGCCACCAGCGCAAGCAGCAGCCACAAAGACATGCTGTCGATGCTACTACCAAGCCTCGTCAACGCAAATGTGGGCCCGAGCGAAGGAAGGCTCGCCCACATCCCGTCGATCGGCACCGCTCAACTACTCGCGGTCACCTGCACGGCGATGGTCCCAAGGGCTTCACCGGTCGTGAAAGCGCCGCTGGCGAACTCGCCCAGGAACTGGGCACCGGTGGCTGTAAGCGAGACCGGCAGGTTCGTGAGCGTTATCGTCGCGCCACTGACCACCGGATGCACCTTTTTCAGATTGACGGTCGCAAACGGAAACCTGGGCGGGCTGGCCTGCTGAGAGGTGAAGTTCAAAGACGAGCTAGAGCCAAGCGTCAGGGAAGGTTCGGAGATCGTGGCTTCGCTTCCCGCGCTAAAGAGGCCGGGTACACCGAAACTCGTGGAGAGGGCGATCCCGCCGGTCGTTGTCAGCGAGCCGTACCCGGTGGACGGATTCAAAGTACCGCCCGTGAGCGGAAACACGAAGCCCGAAGCAAGCACACCGGTGGCGGGACCAACGGCGGCAAGGCTCACTTTCGCCTTTTCAAGAGCCTGCGTCGCCTGCGTATCGAAAGTCAGCGTCTCGATGCCGGCCGTGATTTTGACGCTGGCTACTTTCTTGGCAGCTTTCTTCTTCTTGGCTTTCTTATGTTTCCCAACCTTCTTGCTTGCGTGCCCGGGCGCCGCCGCAGCGACCGGCGTGCTCAGCATCGTCGCGGCGCCCAGCACCAGTAGCGACACCGCCGAGAAGAGCGCAATCTGCACGCGAATCATTCGAATCATCGACCAGAGCTCCTTGGGTACCGCATTAGCGAGGAAACCGTCGCTCGAGCACGAGACCCGCACATGCACATCCGACGGTGTGGCAGAGATGCTAACCCTTGGCGGCGACTAATAGCTACCGACCCTCACATACAAGGAAATGGAACGGAGTTGGGCTTACCAGCTTGTATCGACGCAGGAAAGGAAAGCGCCTTGTGGGACGGAGCTGTCTTTCCACGTAGGTTTACATAACATACATTATCGAGCGTAACGAGGTAGTGGGTCAGTTTGGAGGAGACTGCGCGGCGAGGTCTCAGCTCTGCATCAGCTGAGTGCGGCGGCGGCAATGAAGCAGGCGAGTCCGAGACCACAGCCAATGGCTGGCGCGTAGAACCAGAACCGCACGGCAAGGAGAAAGTAGACCGCGGAGACCGCGATGGTGAACGGCTCAATGGCACTGATCTGCTGCACGAGGCCGTAGTCGTGGAGCGACAGGATTAGCATCGCGAAACCGAAAGTGGCGGCTCCCAGACCGTGGCTGATGTTGAACCCAAGCCACCCCCTCCACATCGAGAAACGAGCCCCGGAAGCGCCGGGGAACATCTCTCGCAGCCGAATCCCGGCAACTTCCATCTCGGAGCGCAAGCCCGGCTTCGTCGGGGCGAAAAAGGTCAGCCGGAGGGTATCGATGAGCGAGGCAAGCGCGTGGAGCCCGCCCATAAGGATGAAGGGCGCGGTCGCGAGCTCGAATAGGATTCGTGCGGTTTCGTGCTGGCTCATGGCTCTCGGTCGGACTTGGCCGCGCCGGTCAGCGTGAGGTCGATGATTGCGTCGATGAAGCGCTCGTCGAGTGGATGGTCCAACAGCAGCGCACGCCCGAGCACGGTGCCGATGAGCGTGTCCAGGACCAGGTCGAGGTCGACCTCAGCGCGCAGCTCACCGCGCACGACGGCGCGCTCGAGAACCGTGCGGATACGCGCGTGCTCCCGCTCGATCGGGCCTGCCCGCAGGAGCCGCTCGAGCTCAGGGTCGGCGCGCAGTTCCATCAGCATCCCGGGCAGCGCCGCGTGGGCCTCCGGCGCTGTTGTCTGCTCGACTCCCCAGCGCAGAATCGTGCACAGGTCGTCTCGCACGTTGCCCGAGTCGGGCAGAGACCGCACCACGCTCTTTCCGAGCACCGCCTCCCACACGAGCGCGCCCTTGCTCGGCCACCGCCGGTAAATGGTGGGCTTGCCGACCCCCGCGCGCTCCGCGATCCGCTCGATCGACAACTCGGCGTAGCCGACCTCGACCAAGAGCCTCCGCGTCGCACGCAGGATCGAGTCGCGCACGCGCGGATCGCGCGGGCGACCTGGCCCTCTACTCGTGGTTGTGTCCGGTGCGGTCGCGGCAGTCATTTGTCGAAGCTCGAAGATTATATTACTATACGTAACGTAATGAATGAATTTTCGATGATTTAGGCCTCACGCTCGAAGCGCTCGCGTAAGCCGGACGCCCTGAACGGGAGCGCAACGGGCGCCCCACCCGCAGCGAGCGCCCGCGGACTGCACCGTTGAGTCGTCCCGTCGGTCCCACATGGGGATGAGACGGCTTCGGGCTCAGATCGATGAGACACGGTCGCGGTACCCATCTCATGCCGCCCGGCCATAGCAGATGTGCGTCGCCAGTGGGGAATGAAGGACCTCGGCAGGCTCGAAATCGAACTCGGCGATGCCGTTGAATATCCCCTCGCCGGACCCGAGTAGAACGGGGACGATGTCAAGCCAGAGCTCGTCGATGACGCCCGCTAGCAGCGCTTGGCGGACGGTCGAGGCGCCGCCCGCGATGTCGACGCCGTCTGCGCCGGCAGTCTCGCGGGCCTGGGCGTAGGCGGCATCGAAGCCATCGGTGACGAAGTGAAACGTCGTCCCGCCCTCCATCTCGATCGGCGCGTGAGAGTGGTGGGTTAGGACGAACACGGGCGCGTGGTAGGGCGGCTCGGGCCCCCACCAGCCCGACCACTCCTCGTCCCACTCGCCGCGGATCGGACCAAACATGTTGCGCCCCATGACGTAGGCGCCGCGAGGGCGCAGCAGACGGCGCTCGACGGTGGCGTCCGCCTCGTTCGCGCGCTCATCGCCAAGGTGCCAGCCGTGAAGCTCGCGACCCCGCTTGCCGAGTGGGTCTTCGCGGCTTTGACCCGGCCCGGCGACGAAGCCGTCGAGCGAGATCGACATGTGGCAAGTGGTGTTGGCCATTACTCTCCTCCAAAGTGATTGTGATTTGCAAGCGACGGCGGTAGCACCAGCGCCACAGGGCATCCCTGCTCGCGAGGTATGCCTGGGCTGTGGCGCGGTCCGCGCACCTCTTCAACTCGATGATCTTGCCGTCGCTGAATCATGTCGCGCTCGAAACCCTGCGCCTGCCAAAACGCCTGCACCTCATCATCCTCGATGCCCACGAGGTTGTGGATCCCGTCTGCGCCGCGCGCCCCTAGCTCCGTGATGGCCGCCTGGGCAAGCGCCGAATTTGTCCCCCCGTCCCGCCTGCGGCGTCACGACGGCGAGTCGATCTCGCCCACGAGGCCCTGGGCAAGGATCTCATGCCGGCGTCGATGCGCGCGCACGAGAACCCTACGCCTCCGGCAGCCGCGCCGCAAGGTCTGCCACACGATCTGAGAGACCGTCCCTGGAGTGACGCTGAGTCTCATATGGGTGAGACGTCAGAGTCTCACATGAATGTGATTCGACTGTCTCAGATCGACAGGACGCCACACAAATCGGGGCTTTTCGGGTTTACGCTGGCTGGCATCCATAACCAGCGACCCGACGCGGCGAACGCTCCGCCATTCGGCGACCTCCCCCCTCGGAGAGTCTAGGCGTGATACCACTCGACGGTGGCGATTCCCTTTGAGCAGTCCCCGCCTTCCCCGTGACCGGGAAAGCCGCTGCCGTCGCCGAAGCACGTCCAGCCGGGTAGGCCGTAGAGCTTCCAGCGGAACTGAGAGGCCGGACCTTCGGGGTTGCCGGCAAACGTCACGCCGACGCCCGACTCCATTGCCTGCACCATGGTCAATGCTTGCGCGCATGACACATTGCGCGTCTGAATCAGGATCGGGTAGCCGCGCTTGAAGCTCCTGAGCGTCGGGACCGCCGGGCAGTTGTGGTTCGGCGGAGAAAAGGCGGTCGCTCGCCCATGCTCGGTGAGCAGGGCCGTGCCACCGAGTAGCGCCACCGCCACGATGAGGACCGTCAGCTGTTTCACGACGGTCGGACTCTATCCCACAGCCAATCCAAACTGATACACCACTCATTGATTGGTTGCGAATCAGTTTGCGTCGGTGCTGCGGCGTCCCGCTCATGTGAGACGGGAATCCCGTCTATGTGCGCTCGCAAGGCGCGCCGTTCCCAGAAGGAGGATCATGCCAGGCTTCATCTCTGACACCCCACTGGCCAAAGATCTGATCCGCATCGGCGATGAGGCGATCGCCCGTGAGGACGACGCCGCACTCCGCGCGTACTTCGCCGAGGACTACGTCTTCCATGGGCCCGGCGGTGACCTGGGCTTCGATGAGCTCAGCGCCTACTTCGCCTCGCTGCGCGCCGCGTTCAGCGGCCTGCGCCTCGTGCGCGAGCAGATCATCGCCGACGGCGACTTCCTAGCGGCGCGCACCACCTTCTCCGGCGACTTCACCGGCCTATTCACCTACTCGCCCATCGGCCCCGTCGAGCCCACCAGCCAGCACCTCGAATGGGAGCTGATCGGCACCTTCAGGTACGACGACGGGCGGCTGGCCGAGGAGTGGGTGCAGACCGACTACCGCAGCTTCCTGACCAAGCTCGGCGTCACCACGAGGGAGTCCGCCAAGCCGGATAGGTCGTAGCCATTGAGACCCAGGCTGTCTCACATCAGTCAGACTCCGCACGATTTGCGGCCCGAGCGCGCCGCCGACCAGCTCCTGCTGTTGATCGACGGTGTGCTCGTCGGCGCCGTCACGCGGCCCGAGACGTACCCCGCCAAGACCGTGCGCGAGATGGCCGAAAGAGTGCTCGACGCCACCCCAAACGGACGCTGCTCTCGCTGCCGGGGCGGCGTAGCTTCTGCGTCTACGCGAGTCTCTAGCGTCTCGTCGGGGTAGGCTGAGGGGATGACCCCGAAGGAGACAGTGCAGGCGCTCTACGCGGCCTACGCTGCGGGAGACCCGGATCGCATCGCAGCGTTGCTGCATCCCGATGTCATCTGGGTGGCTCCTGCAGGCAATGCCACACAGATCGCACTCGGGCTGGGGAGTGCAGATGACGCAGGGCCGCCGCGAGGCCTCAACGACCTCGACCGTGATGCGATCGTGGCATTCATGGCCTACGACTACCCGCGATTCTTCGCAAACGTGACGTTCGAGCCCCGGTCGATGGTTGGCGAGGGGGACGTGGTGCTGGCCGAGCATAGGATGTCGGCGACGCTTCCTAACGGCCGCCCATACGTCAACGACTACTGCTTCGCCTACGAGGTCGCCGACGGCCGCGTCACGGCGATTCGCGAGTATATGGACACGCGCGGCGGCTGGCTGCAGGTCTTCGGCGGCGATCCCCCGGAGGTCCTGCTAGATGGCACGCAGCCTGACTCCTGAGAAGCAATAGCGCCGCGTCACGCTCCACAGCGCGCCAACGCCCCCGAGTCGACTCGCTATGTAGCCCAAGTCGCCTAGGGCGCAAGCGTGTTCCGAGGGGGCGCCAACAACTCTCATCGTTTACGACTCCTCCGTCTCATCGCCGGGGCGCCCGATATCGGCAGCGCACCCCTGCCGGTGAAGGTCACCGACTCGAGATGACTACGCGACCCAGCCCGATCACCTCCATCTCGGTCTGCGGGGCGCACACCGCGACCTTTTGAGACTCGTTGCGCAACGTTCGTCGCAGGAGGACAAAGGCCGCAGCGCCGAGTAGCGCCGGGACCCACAGCGCGATCGCTCGATAGGCGAGCACGGCTGAGGCGGCGGAGGTGATGGGCACGCCGTAGAGGACGAACGTGCCGACCAGGCCGGCGTCGATGCCGCCAATTCCCCCAGGGACCGGAATCAATCCACCGAGCTCGCCGATCAGGTAGCCGATCCACACGATCGCAAGCGGCGGCGCCAATCCGAACGCGTGAAACGTCGCCCACAGGACCATCAGGTCAAAGACGAGATAGGCGACGAGCCCGCTGATTAGCCAGGCGTTTCCCTCGCGCAGGAGCGCGACCGCCTCATTGACGCCATCCGCAATCGCCACCAGCGTCTTCAACAGCGCTCGCGATCGTCGTGAGGACTCGCCTTCTTCGCTGCGCTGTTGGCGCAGGTGCAGGCCCCCTGCGGTGCGCCCCACGAGCAGTGCTCCAACGATCGACAGCGCTGCTATGACCGCGGGCAAGAGCGTCAGCGCGAGGTTCGTCTCGCCGGGGAGCACCTGTGTGGCGAGACCCAGCCCGACGATGATCACGCCAACGACGTTCGGCACGCTCGTCAGCAGGAAGAACGCAACCGTTCGCCGTGCGATCTCGCTCGCCGGCATGCCACCTCGTCTCAGGGCCCAGGCACCGAGCGCGAGCCCGCCGGCTCCGCCAGTCGGGAACAGCGCGTTCGCTCCGAGCTCGGACATACCTATCTGAAAGCTGACACTCCAGGTCATGCGCCTGCAGAAGACCATGCGAAAGACGGCGACATAGCCGAGACCGGAGAGCACCTTCAGCCCCACCCCGAGCAGCAGCCACCCGGGTTGCGCATGCGACAGACGTGTGCGCAACCCGTCGAGCCCCGGAAGCAGTGTCACGATCGCGATGACCACGAGCACCAGACCGGCTCCGAACAGCAGACGTGATCGCAGTCTGCGTCCGCTTAGCTGCTCGGGGATCTCCAGATCGTCCGCCGCGACCTGCACCAAAGCGGGCGGACGAGGACGCTCCGCCGAGCCGACGGGCTGCCGCGTGCTCATGCCATTCGCAAGATTTCTGCGAGCGTCGTCACTGCAGGTAGCCCTCCACCGTTCCCTCATCGCGCACCGAAGCATCGTCGGGGTTCTGATGAAACTCACGTCGAGCGCGACGCTGGCGCAGAAGGTCCCAGCAACGGTCAAGCTCGACCTCGACGGCCGCGAGGCGCTCGTGCGTCTCGGGCGCCCGAGACTCCTCATTCTGGGCCAGGAGCGTGTGCTCCTCTTGCACCAGTCGCTCGATGTTGTTCAGGACACCCTCATCGGTCATAGCCACTCCTCCGTGCGCTGGTCAAGTCTGTGACGTCGATCCTAAGCGCCCAATGTAGCCGTCCGTCAAAGACCTGCCAGGACGACTCCCAAGGTCAGAGCGAACGGGCCGCAGCTCTCCGCGAGCTTTCTCGCCGCTCGGTCTCATATGAGTGAGACGCCAGCGGTCTCATATGGATGAGACGGGACTGTCTCAAATCGGTGAGACGTCGCAATCTCTTGAAGTGACCACCTGTGGCCTGTGATGCCGGCGGCGATCGCGTCTCCGTGGCTGGGGTCGCAGCACGCGGCCTTGGCGCTCGGCTCACAGCACGTCGCCTGCGCCTCAGTCGAGCAACAGGAGTTCGCCGTTGTGTCAGCGGGGGTGGTCAGCTCAGCCATGCGGATAGCTCCTTTAGGGCGTCGGGGATCACGTAGTAGTAGGCCCATAGCCCCTTGCGCTCGGAGTCCACGATCCCGGCGGCGCGCAGCTTTCCGAGATGGTGGGAGAGCGTGGACTGAGATATGTCGAACAGCGGCACCAGCTCGCAGACGCAGACCTTCCCCGCGTGCTTGCGCAGCACGTCCACGAGCTGCAAGCGGATCGGGTCGCCGAGGGCCTTGGCAACCTCGGCCATGCGGATCGCGTGGTCGCCCTGTACATCGGGGTAGACGACGGGCTCACAACAGGGAGCACCGTTGGCTCGCTTCTGCTTGGGGGACAGCTCCAAATCGACAGGCATCAATCTACTTATATCAATAACACTCACATCTGTCGATGTAATACGATCTCGCGCCATGAACACGCCTCCGCTTGCTTGCCGTCTGCTCGCCGAGCTGTTGGGCTCCGCATTCCTCGCCGCGCTCGTGATCGGCTCGGGCATCGCAGCTCAGACTCTCTCCCCGAACGACGTTGTTGAGCGCGAGCCCTTCGCGGCCCTCCTCCTCGGCGGCTATTGCGGCGTCGTGAAGCCCGAACTCGCCTCCCGCTGCCGTCAGCTCGATCCAGTGCCCGGAGCGCGAACGGGCGTCCGGCTCCAAGCCGAGCGCTTGGTAAAAACGCACGGCTTCGGCCAAGTCGGGGACGAAGTGGATGGGGCGCACTCTCATTGTCGCTCTCCTTCCAGGCGATCCAGATACGCGACGAGTGCCGCCTCAACAAGCCGAGATAGGGACGCGGCCTGATCGACAGCGGCGTGCTTGGCTCTGCGGATGAGTGCAGGTGGCAGATAGACGTTGAATTGTTGCTTGTCCTCTCGTTGCTTGCCCTCCATTGCGCAAATGCTAGCAAGCTAGCGTCGCCCAGCAGGCGTACCTACTGCGGGAGCGGAGCGCCGAGCAGCGCGGCGACGGCGCCTACCGTGCCGGCGGCGAGCAGCGTCAGGACGATGCTGCGACGCAGCGCAAGCAAGGCGATGGTCGCGATGGCGAGCACGAGGTACTGCCATGTCTCGCTCAGGGCAGCGGCGAGCGGGATTGCCGAGCCGATGATCGCTCCGGCTGCCGCGGGTGCCGCGCCGGCGAGAAAAGCGGTCACTCGCTCGTTGAGCAACAGTCGCTCGAAGCGAGCCGCACCGAACAGGATGAAAGAGAACGACGGTAGGAACGCGACGAACGCCGCCAACAGCGCTGAGGGAAACCCGCCTGCGGCGTAGCCGACAGCCGCAACGGTCTGTGTGAGCGGCCCCGGTGTGACCTGTCCGAGCGCGACGGCATTGAGGAACTGTGCGTGAGTCATCCAGTGGTAGGTACCTACGGCGTCTGACTGCATCAGCGGGACGATCACGAACCCGCCACCGAACGCGAGCGCCCCGACCTTCAACGCAGTCCACACAAGCGCACCCGTCCCGCCCGGCTCTACAACCATCGCGAGCAGCGGCCAAGCGTGGAAGCTCACCCCGCCTCCGTCGAACTGGCGCTGCCATGTCAGCTCGATGGCGCCGCACCCCAACAGGACGAGCACGAGCCACGGTCCGGTCGTGGCGGCCGCGATCGCTGCGGCGAGCGCGTAGAGGAGGATGCGGGGTCGCTGGGTGTCGGTCGTGCGTCTCCAGATAGGAGAGGCGACCCCCAGCCCGGCTCTCACAGCGACGGCAGCGACGGCAGCGCCGGCTCCCATCCCCGCACCTCGTATCCATGTGGGCGGCGACCCCGCGAGGAACAGCACGGACAGCGCGAGGATCAGCACGAGGCCGGGCAGGATGAAACCCAAGCCGCCGATGATTGCTCCCTTGGGGCCGCGTAGCCGCCAGGCGCAGTAGATCGCGAGCTGTGTCGAGGCTGGTCCGGGCAGGATGTTGGTCGCCGCGATTGCCCGCTCGAACTGATCGTCGGCAAGCCATTCCCGTCGTGTGACGCACAGATCGCGGAACAGCGCGACGTGCGCTGGTGGACCGCCGAACCCGATGCAGCCGATGCGGCCCCACTCCCGAGCGATGGTGCGCAGCGACACACCGGATCGCGGCGGCGCGGCGGCTTGTGGGCCGCTCACTTCAGGGTCTCATCGGCGAGCAGCGAATCGACACGGCGGGCAATGTCATCGCGGATCGCGCGGACCTCATCCAGCGGACGGCCCTTGGGGTCGGGCAGGTCCCACTCGATATAGCGCTTGCCGGGAATGTAGGGGCACTCATCGCCGCAGCCCATCGTCACGACGATATCCGCTCGCTCCGCGAGCTCGCGTGTGAGCAGCTGAGGACGCCGGCCGGAGAGATCGATCCCGAGCTCCTGCATTACCTGCACGACCTCGGGATGGACGCACTCGGCGGGCGTCGTGCCAGCAGAGAGGGCGGTGTGTCGTTCGGCGGCGGCGCGCTTGGTTACTCCCCCGCCCGTCGCGCGCTCAAGGCCCGAGCAGGACGATCGCACTGGCACACTCCTGGGTGTGCTCACTCTCTTTGGTGCCTGCGCCGTCACGTTCATGGTCCTGATGTACGCGCTGGAACGACGCGGCCGAGGCTTCATCTTCGCCTTCGCTTGCGGCTGTGCCTTCTCGAGCGTCTACGGCTTCCTCGCAGGAGCCTGGCCCTTCGGCGTGGTCGAGGCGATCTGGGCCGTGATCGCGTTGAAGCGCTACCGATCCAAGCCAACGATGCACACCCACCCGACGGAGACCTGACCGTGCCCTCCCCCACCTATGAGCTCGTCAACGGCGACGTGCACCGTCACGGCCCGCTACGCCACGCTCACCCACACACCGGGCCACACGAACACGATCGCCATGAGCACCCGCATGACGATCACGGCGAGCACACGCACGGTCATTCACACGGGCTTGTAGACGAGAGCATCAAGCGCTCGCGCGAGGGCGTCCGCGCCGTCACGCTCGCGCTGGGGATCCTCGCAAGCACCGCCGTAGTGCAAGCGCTCGTGTTCGCTTTCACCGGCAGCCTGGCGCTGCTCGCTGACCTGATCCACAACGGCGGGGACGCACTGACCGCGATCCCACTCGGCATCGCGTTCGCACTGCGCTCTCCCCGCGCCGAGCGCCTAGCCGGCCTCGCTGTGGTGGGCGCCATCTTCCTATCCGCGTGCGTGGCCGCGTATGAGTCAATCCTCATCCCTCGACACCGGTCCACCTGTCCACGCTCGCGCTTGCTGGAGCGATCGGGTTTGCCGGCAACTGGCTGGCCGCGTTGGCTTGCGCTGAGATGATCAGTTGACCCGCGCCGCAGTTCGTGTGCGTGGTTGGTATCGATGAGCCCGATCTCGTGCAGGCACTGATAGAAGGTGCGCAACGCTGCGCGGTGAACGTTGATGCTGCTGCGGGCGTATTTGCGGCCATCCTCGGCGAAGAACCGTTCGAGGTCGGCGGTCTGAAGGCGCTCGGGGTCCTGTGCTTCTCGCTCGGTCCAGGCTTCGAGGCGCTGCAGACAGCGAAGGTAGGCTGCTCGCGTCGCGGGCTGCGATCCCGCGCGTTCATCGCGAGCGTTGGTCGCGGAGAGTGGAGCGTCGGACCTTGCCTGCGTCATCGCGTAGGGGAAGTGCCGTGAACTCGTATGTTCGGGGCGTCTTGTAGAGCACCAGTCGGCCAGCGAGATGCTCTCGTAGGGCCTGCTCCTCCAGAGTGTCGGCGTCGGTCTGGACGATCGCGTGTACGCGCTGTCCAAGATCCCCGTCGGGCAAGCCGATCACAACGCAGTCGATCACACTTGGGTGCGCGGCCAACGCGGCCTCCACCTCGGCGGGGTAAATGTTCGCTGCGCCTGAGACGATCATGTCAGTCCTGCGGTCTGCCAGGAAGAGATAGCCCTCGTCGTCCATCCATCCAAGGTCACCCGCTGTGTCCCAGCCATCGTCACGTTCTTCGGACTCCTCGCCGATGTAGCTGTAGGTGCGATCGGACCCTGACGGGCGGCGCATCCAAATCGTTCCGAGATCACCCGCCGCTACCGGCACGCCGTCCTCGTCGAAGATCGCCATCTCCCCCATGAAGCAGCGTCCGACCGTGCCTGGTCGCTCTAGCCACTCGCTTCCACTGCACAGGGTCACAGCCGCCGCCTCCGTCGCGGTGTACATCTCTATGATCCGGTCGGGCCCGAGCCAATTGATCCAGGCCCGCTTGAGCTCAGCTGGACAAGGGCCACCCCCGTGGAGGAGCACGGCAAGACTGGAGATGTCATGGCTCTCGCGTACAGCTGCGGGCAGCCGCCAGATCCTGTTCATGTGTGTCGGAACGAGCCATGCAGACACAACTCGGTGGCGGTCGATTAGTCGAAGGGTCAGCTCGGCGTCGAAGTGCTCTTGGAGCACGACGTGGCTTCCACCGCTCAACCCGAGGAGGGTCCCCAGGACTCCCATGTTGTGATACAGCGGACTGGGAAACATCACGACACTGTCGGCTGGAATACCAACAGGTGTTGGTCTGCCCTCAACGACCGGGATCACGGCCGGGGTGCCCGAGAGGATGATCTTGGGCCGCCCGGTGCTACCCCCAGACGTCGGCGCCTTGTATGCCGGCGCCACCGCCTCCGGCAACGGTCCGTCGTCGTGGTCATCGATCGGCGGATTGCTCGCGAGAACCTGATGGTCCAGATGGACAGCGGGATCAAAGCCGACGACGAGCCTTGGCTGGGCGAGCTCGATGATCTGTGCGAGCTCGCCGGCCGGCAGGCGCGATGAGACCGGCTGCGGCACAGCACCGAGCTTAAGTGCGGCGACCATCGACTCTACGAACGCCACGCTCGTCGGCAGCCCGATCGTCACGAAGTCTCCCTCCCCCACCCCCAGCTCTGCATACGCGCGAGCGAGCCGGTTCGTACGGGCAGCAAGCTCACCCCAGCTTACGGTCGGATGCTCACTCACCGTGAGCGCAGGACCATCCGGACGCTCCTCAGCGTGCATCCGCCAAGCCGCGACCATCGACATTGTCTCTAGGTTCTCGCTCACCCTCGCCCCGTTCAACAGCGGTGCTTGCCCGAGCATCCCTTGCGCACGCGCGACGCCATGCGGCGCACTCGCCAGCGGACCCTACCAACGCTGACGTGTCGTCGGTCACGCAGGCCAGTGAGGCTGCTCGCGGTCCTGTACCACCGGGTAGCACAGCAGGGAGTTGCCCTCGCTCAGCCGCGGGTGACTGAACGGGTGACGCGAACGGGATGAAGCGCGGGCCTTCAAGAGCGATGACCCGGCTGCAGGTAAGCCATATGACACCCGAAGATGACCGTGTGGTGCGCTCGCCTCATTCTGTGCGTACTGGCTGGCTACTGACACTCGGTCAGTGCTAATTTTGGACACTGTGGAGGCACACCCAACGGGCCTTGCACCGCTCATCTGCAGTTCCACCGTGTCAGGAATCCGCTCGTGAGCGGCGGATCGGCGCTGCGCCGCGTCGGGGATCGCGCCGGGGCGAGGCGTCACCTCCGGCGGCTCACCGCAAGCCGCGTAGGTCGTGCCAAGCCCTAACCCGAGCTGGGTAGCGTTGGGGTTGTGAGTTACCTCGAGTGTCTCGTCGCCTCGCCGTTGGTGGCCTGCACGTGGGAGCAGGCCACGACGACTCAGCACGAGCAGCAGATCGTGCCTGACGCCTGCGTGGATCTGATCTGGACGGGCCGGGCGCTGACCATCGCCGGGCCTGATACCCGGCCGCGCAGCGTGACGCTGGAGTCGGGCTCGCGAGTCGTCGGGGCACGGTTGCGGCCCGGCGCGGCAGGCGCGCTCCTGGGGCTGCCGGCGTCGGAACTGCGCGACGTCTCGCCCGATGCTGCCGAGGTTCTGGGACGCGATGTGGTCGCGGCGCTGCTCGAGGAGCTGGCTGGAGGCTCGGACCCGCACGCGCTGCTGCTGCGAGCCGTTGAGCTGCGCGCTGCTGAGCTCGATCCGCTCGTGTGTGCCGCAGTAGTGGCACTTGCGCGCCCAAGCGCACGCGTGGCCCCGGTCGCCGACGAGCTTGGCATCAGCGCGCGCCAGCTGCACCGGCGCGTCAGCGATGCGGTCGGGTACGGGCCGAAGATGCTTCAGCGCGTGTTGCGCTTCCGGCGGCTGCAGGCGCTCCCGCCCGCGCCGCTGGTCGAGCTGGCGCTCGATGCCGGCTACGCCGACCAGGCGCACATGACCGCCGAGGTCACCCAACTGGCCGGCGTCTCGCCCGTCCGATTTCTCAAAGACCGCAGGCCGACCGCCGCCTAGCTTGTGGGCCATGCCAATCGATCAACGTGCTGCCGAGAACTTCATTTGGTCGGCCGCTCGCTTGGTGGACCGCCACCGCTACAGCCTGCTGTTCGCCGACGGGCCGACCGAACCGGTCGTCGAGGCGCTGCGCGGCTATCGCAACCCGGATGGCGGTTTCGGCCATGCGCTCGAGCCCGACCTGCGTGGCCCTGACAGCCAGCCCGCGCCGACTCTCTACGCCCTTGAGATCCTCAACGAGGCTGGCGCGGCGGACGGCGAGTTGGCCCGCGACGCGCGCGCCTTCATCGCGTCGATCGCCGCACCAGACGGCGGCATCCCCTCCGTGCTACCCGGCTTTGAGGACTACCCGCACGCGCCGTGGTTCCAGCCTGGGCCCGGATCCGTTCTCACGCTCGCGCTGGCTGCGGCCCTCCACGCCGGCGACGTGACAGACGACGCGTGGCTCGGCCGCGCCACCGACTGGTGCTGGCGGTCAGTCGAGACAGCCGAGCAGCCAAGCGGGTACTGGCTGAAGTTCGCCTGCGCATTCCTGGATACCGTTCCCGACGAGCAACGCGCCCGTGCGGCGATCGCGTCGCTCAGCGACCGCGTCGACACCTCCACGGTCGCGCCCGTCGGCGGCGTCGAGGGAGAGGCGCTGCGCCCGCTCGACCTCTCCCCCCGCCCAGGCAGCCGGTCACGAGCCCTGGTCACCGAGGAGCAGATCGAGGCTCACCTCGACGCCGTCGAGTCCGAGCAACAGCAAGACGGCGGCTGGACGTTCGACTGGCTGGCGTGGTCGCCGGCGCAGACAACCGACTGGCGAGGCAATGTCACCCTCCGCGCGTTGACCTGGCTACGCGACAACAGACGACTCTGACGCCCCGGAGCCACGGGCCGAGCTACGGCGCTCAGTCCGGCTAGAGACCGCTCGACCGGCCCGCTATAAGCGAGAGTGTCGACCCTCGGGTTGACGAGAGCTCAAGTATGCGGGTGGTTGGCATTGATGAGGGTCGATTGGAGGGTGGCAGCGAGCCAGTCGACGTACCGCTGTGTGGTCCAGTCGCACTCGTCGGTGAGGAGCAGGTACGTGGCCTGGCTGGCGAGGGCGTAGATCACGTCCGCGGCGTGCGTGGCGGTGAGGTGCGGAGCAAGGCATCGATGGCTGGCGAGCACGTCTGCAATCTGCTGGAAGTCGGCGCGTATGTGCGCATGCGCGCCGACGCGACGTGCGGCGAGCTCGACGTCGGCGGTGGCTGCGGCCTCGGCGACGGCGAGGATGCGTGCGGTTCGGGCCTGGACCGCACCGTTGAACTCTGCGAATCGGGTGAGTATCTGGTCTGGCGAGCTGTCGAGCATCGCTTGCCAGCTGGCTCGGCTGGCGATCGGAGTGTCGTGGTCGTCGCCGCGGACACTGGTCCGGATGATCTCCGAGAGCAGCGCCGCCTTGTTGTCGAACGCCAGGAACAGGGTCATCTCGGCGACGCCCGCCTCCCGCGCGATCGCCTTCGTCGTCGTGCGGATATATCCATCGCGCAGGAACAGGGCCTCGGCCGCCGCGCGAATCCGCCGGCGGGTCTCGAGGGATGCCTGCTCGCGCTTGCGCGAGCGGTAGGCGCGCCGAGGCATCCCTCCCGGCTGGTCGGCGGGCTCGACAGATCGCTCAGTCATTAACTAGAGTGCCACTATAGCGATTAGCAAGCCACATCCACTCTCGATTGCAGAGGAGAAGCACGTGTTGCCACAGGATGATTCCGCCGCGCCGGGCTGTCAGCAGAACAAGCAGGTTGTTCGCCGGCTCTACGCCGAGGTATTTGGTCAAGGCCAACTGGACGTCGCCGACCTGCTTGTGCACCCCGAATGCCGCGACCTCAACGATCCGCAGGACCGACGCGGCCCAGGCCGCCCCAAGGAGGTCGCGACGATGCTGCGCGGCGCCTTTCCCGACCAGCGCTGGGAGATCGAGCAGCTCATCGCCGACGGAGATCGCGTCGCGATGTACTGCACCTGGACCGGCACCCACGAGGGCGAGTTCATGGGCATCCCCCCGACTGGACGGCGGGCGACCGTTCCGCACATGTACCTCTTCCGGCTGGACGCCGGCCAAGTCACCGAGTACGCGGCGGTCCGAGACGACCTCGGGATGATGAGACAACTCGGACTGATCCCGGCCGGCCGCTGAGCCAGGAGCCACGCGAGCCGACCCACCGCCAGACAGACGGGCGAGACCCCGACACCGGTGCCCGACCACCGGGGCCCGCAGAGTTCCGCTCACTCACGTGGGTGTCGCACAAAGGGTCGCAACCACGGTGGTGGTGCGGTTTGTGGCGGCGACGGCCGCGTGTGGTCCGTGTTCCCCGTGCTGTAGGTGCTCCCCCGGCGGTCAGGTTGCCGCCAGGATGGTCCCCTCCGCCGGCCGAGTCTCACATGAACGGGACGGTCTGGTCTCAGATGAACGGGACTGGGCCGTCTCAGATCGGCGGGACGCCGCATTTGGTGCGGCGCCCTGTCCATGTGAGACGGGAATCCCGTCATCTGAGACGGTGTAATCCCGCCCATGTGAGACTCGACTCGAGCTGAATCTCGGCGAACTCGGCGCCGGCGGGTCAGCCTTCACCCACGCGACCGCGCGGGCGCGGAGGTCAATCGCGGCCCGCGATCATCTGTCGTCTCTCCCCCGCGAGAGCGCTTCAGGCACTCGTTGCGTTTCTCACGCTGCTTCGCCGGTGAGGAGCTCGGGTGTCCCTGGTCAGGCTCTGCCGACGGCGACGTTTGAGGTCATCGACATCCGCAGCGAGCCGTCGGCGGTAGCGTGCGGCGCAAGTCGCTCGGCGACCTCATCGGAGACGGCCTGCTGGGAGTGAGCAGGCATGGCGGCAAACACCGACGCGATTGGGCTGGCGGCGATATAGCGGCGGGCGAACTCAGGGTGCGATGCCCACGTGCACTCGATCGTTTCGTCGATGACCGCAACCTCGCGGAAGCCCGCGTCGGACATCAGTTGGGCTAGGGTGGCGCCGTCGCCGAGTGTGAACGGTGAGTGCATCATCTGTGCAGCCTCGGTGCTGACGTGCCGCTCGAGTGCGTCGGCGATCGCGCTGAACGGCGGCTCAATGTCCTTCCAGGTCGCAATCGCGACGCTTCCGCCGGGCTTCAGCACGCGTCGCATCTCGGCGAGCGCGGCCGCGCGCTCAGGGAAGAACTGCAAGCCCTGCTGACACAGAGCGACGTCGAAATCGTCGGCGTCGAAAGGCAGCGCCGCGGCGTCCGCTTGGGCGTAGTCGATCGGCGCGGCGTTCTCCTCGGCCGGATGTGAGCGCGCGATCGCGACCGTCGGCTCTCCGAGGTCCACACCCGCCACCGATCCGCCCGTACCCGCAAGGATCGCGGCTGCGCGCGAGACGACGCCGGTGCCGCAGGCGACGTCGAGCACACGCGAACCCGGCCGCACACGTCCATGCTCGACGAGCCGCTTCGCGAACGGCGCGAACATCGCCGGCACGAGAAACTCCTGGTAGGTCGCCGGTGCGCTCCCGCTTTGGGTACTCCAGTCCATTGAGGCCATCAGCCGCCTCCTCTCATCGGATGAGCACCGCAAGGTGCGCTTAGAGGAGTGTCGATGACGGTGACCATCGAGTCGGAGCCTACCGGAGAAAAAGCTACCTGTCCGTTCGTCAGGTGGGCTTGTGCGCCAGGAAAAGGTAGCGGTTGAGACTGAGGAAGTAGTTGGGGCCGAGTTCGATTAGGTCTTGTGCCCATGCTGTGGCATCGGCCTTGCTCACGCCGTTGCGATCGGGTACGAACGTGACGATCAGCTCGAGCATTCCGGCGCTGTAGGTGTTGGGGTCATAGCCGGCGTTGAACAACGGCACGATTTGGCGGTCGGTGACTTCCAGCCCAGCATCGCGCAGCAGCCGTGTGAGCGTACGCGGCAGATGAGGGTGAACGAGGTGCTCCTCCCACGCGGCGAGCACCCGGCCCATACGCTCGTTGTCACTCGAAGCCCATACGATCGAGTCCCAGTCGGTGTCAAGCACGAGCGCCCGGCCTCCCGGGCGCAGCACCCGCCCTAGCTCAAGCAGCGCGGCGGGAACATCATCGACGTACTCATAGACCTGTGTGCAGACTGCGACATCGAAGCTCGCGTCCTCATAGGGGAGCGTGTTCGCGCCAGCTTCTCGGTACTCGATCGGGCCGCTGCCAGCCGGCAGTCTGCGCGCCCTGGCAAGGGCAAGCATGCTCTCGCTGACGTCCACCCCGCAGATCCGCCCGCCGGTCCCGACAGCAACGGCCATTTCGCACGCGAGTAGACCAGGACCCGAGCCGATGTCGATCGCGCGCTCGCCGGGCTGGAGCGCGAGTGCCCGCAGGATCGTTTGGCGCTGTTCGATCACATCGGGCGTGGTGTAGATCCTCTCCACGCGCCGGGAGGCGTCCTCGTCGAATTGCAGTGTGGCGCTCATAGCTCGCCTTCGGTTGGTGAATGGCTCACTCTTACGGAACGCCAGCGCGCTGGCGCAGGCGCTGCTCGGTGGTCGTGCCCTACCGAATCAGCAGCACGCACTTCATCGCTTTCCCCCACTCGGGGCTGGTCCCGTGACCGGGCAACTCAGTGGACGGCGTCGGCCCAGTCGCGCAGACGGTCCGAGAACTGCGGTGTGGCTGCGCTTACCTCTACCACGACGTCGGCCGGGACGTTCGCCTTACGGGCGGCGGCGAGGATCGCGTCGGGTGACGGCGCCTCGTAGAGGCAATAGGTCCGTCGCCGGTCGGCGCTCAGGAACGAGAAGAGCCAGCGGACTCCCTCGTCGCTGTTGATCTCCTCGATCAGCTCGACGTCGTCGTCGGTGAGGTCGAGCTGATCAGCGAAGCTGCGCTCGATCACGAACAGGGCCATCGACTAATCGTAGCTGGGATTTCCGCTCATCCCGAGGCGAGCCCGTGCCGGTGAGCGTAGGACGCGGCCTCGGTGCGGTTCGCGCAATCGGTCTTGCGCAGGATGCTCCGGATGTGGTTGGCCGCGGTGTGTTCGCTGATCGTCAGCTCTTGGCCGATCTCGCGGTTGCTGAGCCCGGTTGCGACTAGCTTCAGGATTTGCGCCTCGCGTGGGGACAGCCCGCCCGGGAGACCGCCGTCTGGTGCTGGCACGCCGAGCAAGCGGATCTTTCCGAGCAGTCCTTCCATGCCGATCTGCTCGGCCAGGCCGGCGGCCTCACCGAGTAGGGCCTCCGCGCTGGCGCGCACCCCTGGCCCCCGTCGGAGCAGGAAGCGCCCGTACTCGTAACCCGTGTGAGCCAGCCAAGTCGACGCTCCCATCCGCTTGTTCTGCTCCATGGCCCGCTCGAAGTGCTCCTCGGCTAGCCCCGGCTCCCCCAGCGTCGCGGCGAGCATCCCCAGATAGCGATCGGCGGCTCCGTAGCACGCAACCAGATGACCGATCATGACTGTGGTCCCCGCAAGCGGCTCCAGCTCGGGATAGACGATCGCCGCCATCGCCTCGTCGCCCAGCGCAGCGCAGGCGTCGGTCAGATAGGTGAGCGTCGCCACCCACAGCGATGCCTGGAAGCCGTCGATGCCCTCGGCTGCAAGCCTCGATAGCTCTCGCCTCGCCTCGCTTTGCATGCCCAACTCGGCGAGCACGGCGACGAGCCCGGGATACCATGGCCCCTCTCGGTCGCCTTGGCCGGCGAGGATCCTGACCACCGGCGCGAGCTCTGCCAGGCGCCCCTGCTCGCGGCGAACACTGAACATCTGGATGCCGTGGGTGCCCGATGCGTCGCGACCGGTCAGGAGCCGGCCCCAATCGTGCGAGCGCCCCGCCATCGCCTCTGCGTCCGCGAGGTTCCCGTCACAGAGAGCGATCGCTGACCCGTAGTGCTCGGCAATGTGGTTCATGGCCGGCTGCGCGCTACGCTCGGCCATCTCGCGCAGGACAACGATCTCTGCCCTGGCGGACTCGAGGTCGCCGAGCGCGACGAAGGTCGGCACGCGCCAGGCCATCGCCTCCGCGTTGGTCTCGGCGTCGGCCAATTCCTGTGCCAGGTCCCTCGCCTCGGTTAGCATGGAGAGGATCTCCTCCAGCGGGGTCGTGCCGCGCGCCCAGTAGGAGCGAACCAGCACCTTCGCGAGCCCCGCGCGGTCGTTGTGTCGCCTGGCCAGCGCGACGGCGTTTTCGCGCACGAGTGCTCCACGCTCACGTTCCCCCTGGAAGTCGAGCGCTCGCGCGAGTCCCGCCAGTAGGCCGATTCGCAGCTCCTCGCTGTTGTCATCGACCGCCGCGAGCGCCTCTTCGAGCAGCTCGACCGCATCCGGTATCGCTACGACGGGGCGCCAGCTGGCGTCCTCGTAGCCGATCGCCGCTCGGGCGAGCAGCTCCGGACTGTCCAGCGAACGGGCAATCGCGGCCGCTGATGCGAAGGACTCCAGCGCATCGGTCGCCTTGCCCGCCCGATGGCTGACCGAGCCGAGCTCGAGCAGGGCGTTGGCGCGCTCGGACTCGCCCTGGATCCCGATCTGGATCGCGATGCGCAACCGCATTGCGGCATCGTCGAAGGCCAGGGCGACTCTCGCCGCACGCGCCGCACGCAGGTTGTAGTCGATCGCCCGCTCGGCCCCGCCGAACGAGGCGGCCGCGCCGAAGTGATGCGCGAGGTCCGCGAGTGCGCGGTCCGAGCCCGAGCCGGCGCTCTCGAGGGCTTCCCCAACGCGCAGATGCAGCTCGGCCCGCCGCAACCGCGAGAGCCGGTCATAAAGCGCCCGTCGCACGATCTCGTGGGTGAAGCGACAGGCCAGCCGCTGCGAGGAGAGCTCCTCGATCATTCCGCTGCCCATCGCCTCCTCGAGAACGGCGAGCAGCTCGGACTCGGCAAGACCAGCGGCGCAGCGAACCGGCTCCAACTCGAACTCCGGCCCGGCCACGGCAGCGAGCTCGAGCAGGTCTGTGGTCCTCGGGGCCAGGCGCGATAGCCGCTGGCTGACCACCTCGCGGACGCTTTCGGGCGTGCCGAGCTCGATCAGTGGGCGGGTCACCCTGACCTGCCCGGAGGTGACCTCGACGATCCCCGTCTCAACCAGGGCGCGCCAGAGCTCGCAGACGAGAAAGGCGTTGCCCCCGGTGAGATCGTGGATCGTGGTTGCAAGCTCGCGTAGCTCGGGGTGGAGGTCGCTTCCGGCGGCACGACTGACCAGATCAGCGACCTCCGCCCCAGAGAGCCCTTCCAGACGCATTCGCACGACGTCGTCGGCGCGGCGCAGGTCAGCAAGCGTCTCTGAGAGCTCCACCGGCGCGTCGGCCTCGCTGTCGCGGAAGGTTGCGAGGATCAGAAGGCGGGCGCTCCACGCGGAGCGCGCCAGGTGGCGCAGGAGCAGAAGCGTCGTTGCGTCCGCCCAATGCCCGTCCTCGAGTACAAGCAGTATCGGTCTTCCGCGGCTGACGTTCGCGAGCAGGTCGGCAACCGACGTGTGGAGGCGATGGCGCTCGGTATCGGGATCGGCCTCAACCGGCCTAGGCAGCTCACCGACCTGGGCGGGCAGATCGGGCAGCAGCCGGGTCAGCTCGCCGCCGCCGGCGCCGAGCGCGGCGCGCAGCTCCGCCACCTCGGTTACGCGCACTAGGCGTTCGAGTGCCTCGACGAAAGGCCCGTAGGGCGTGCGCACCACTGCGTCGCAGGCGCCGTAGAGAACAAGCGCCCCTTCGATTGCGGCCTGGCTGGCGAACTCGCGTGCTAGGCGGCTCTTCCCGGCGCCCGGCTCGCCCGCGAGCAATGCGACGCGGCGCCTCTCGCCTTCCGCTCGCGGCATCAGGGTTCGAAGCTTCTCCAGCTCGCCCGCGCGCCCGACGAACGGGGAAGTCGAGGTCGGGCGAAGCGGGCCCGGAAGGTCCAGGATCTCGGCGTCCATGCAAAGACCATAGTCAGTCTTGACCATGCCGCCTGGGATCGATGAAGGTCGGCGGCACTCGAATTGGGTCAGGTCAGGTCATCACAGAGAGATACGACTGCACTAGGTTCGACCGAGACGAGTTGAGACGACCGGCCAGGGAGGACGCATGAGCAGCACCAACGCTTTGATACAGACAGCCCGCAGCGAGATGCCTGGATTCCAGGGACGGCTTACAGGCCCCGAGGACCCCGGCTACGACGAAGCTCGCAAGGTCTACAACGCGATGATCGACCGGCGGCCTGCCCTGATCGCAGCTTGCGCTGACTCCGGCGACGTCGCGAAGGTCGTCTCTTTCGCTGGCAACCACGAGCTTTTGCTGGCCGTGCGCGGCGGCGGCCATAACGGCGCCGGGCTGGGAACGTGCGACGGCGGCGTTGTGCTTGACCTCTCAGGCCTCAAGGGAGTCGCGGTGGACACCGGCGCCCGGACGGCGAGGGTCGGCGGCGGCTGCACCTGGGGCGAAGTGGATGTCGCGACGAACGAGCATGGCCTGGCGACACCGAGCGGGATCATCTCGACCACCGGCGTCGGTGGTCTCACGCTGGGTGGCGGTCTCGGGCACCTGACTCGCAAGTGCGGCCTCACGATCGACAACCTGCTCGAGGCAGAGGTCGTGCTCGCCGGCGGCGAGACGGTTCGTGCCGCCGCGGATGAGAACCCCGATCTTTACTGGGCGATCCGGGGCGGCGGCGGCAACTTTGGCGTCGTCACCTCCTTTCTGTTCAGGCTGCATGAGGTGGGAACCGTCGTCGCCGGCCCGACCTTCTGGCCGGTCGAGCTGGGCGCCGATGTACTGGCGGCTTACCGAGACTTCCTACCGAACGCCCCGCGCGAGCTGAATGGCTTCTTCGCCTTCCTATCGGTCCCGCCGGCGCCCCCCTTCCCCGACGAGCTACATCTCCGCAAGGTCTGCGCGGTCGTCTGGTGCTACGTCGGCGGCCCCGAGGACGCCGCGGCGGCTATGGCCCCGTTGCTGGACGCACTGCCGGAGCCTTTGTTGCATGGAGCTCAGCCGATGCCCCACCCCGCGTTCCAGAGCGCCTTTGACCCTGCTTACCCCGCTGGGGATCAGTGGTACTGGCGTGCCGATTTCGTCAAGGAGATTCCCGACGCCGCCGTCGAGGCGCACGCCAAGTTCGGCGCTGAGATGCCAACGTGGCAGTCCACCATGCACCTGTACCCGATCGACGGAGCCGCCCACGATGTCGGCCCCTCCGACACGCCGTGGAGCTACCGTGACGCGGTCTGGGGCTCGGTCTTCGCCGGTGTCGATCACGACCCCGCCAACGCGGAGGTAATCCGCCGCTGGTGCGTGGATTACTTCGAGGCGCTGCACCCCTACTCGGCCGGCGGCGCCTATGTGAACATGATGATGGACGAGGGCCAGGAGCGGGTACGGGCGAGCTACCGCGACAACTATGATCGCCTGGCGCAGATCAAGAGCACCTACGACCCGGGAAACCTCTTCCGGGTGAACCAGAACATCCAGCCACAGGCGTAGAGATCGGCGCGGCCAATGGAACAATTTGATGTGATCGTGGTTGGGGCGCGCTGTGCGGGATCGCCGCTGGCTAAGTTGCTTGCTGATCGCGGCGTGCGCGTTGCCGTGGTGGAGCAAGCCACATTTCCACGCGACACCCTCTCCACACACTTCATCCAAGCGCAGGCGTTGGCGTTCCTCGATCGGCTCGGGGTCATGGAGAAGATTTGCGCCACCGGCGCGCCACTCGTCGGCCACTTTGACGTGCGCCAGGAGGGTCTGCGGTATGTCACCTCGATTCCTCAGCGACCGGGTGACGTAGGCGGTGCGGTGTCGGTGCGACGCACGTTGCTCGATCCCATCCTGGTGCAAGCTGCCGCGGATGCGGGCGCCGATGTGCGTATGGCAAGCAAGGTGACAGGGCTGGTGTACGATCGCGACCGGGTGGCCGGCGTGCGGGTGGCACAGAACGGCTCACAGACCACCCTGCAGGCGCGGCTGGTGGTCGGCGCCGACGGTCGCAACTCCACGATCGCGAACCTCGTCGGGGCACGCAAGTACAACCTCACACCGAACGAGCGCTTCGCCTACTGGTCATTCTTTGAGGGCGCCGACCCGGGCCCCGATCCGGCGTTCGTTCAGCATCGCTGGGACGAGCGACTCGTGTTCGCGACGCCCGCCGACAGCGGGCTGTATCAGGCCGGTGTCATTGCCGACCTGCGTGAGCTCCCTCGTTTCCGGGCGGACCTGGAGGGCAGCTTCACGGAGTACGTCCGCAGCTGCGAGCCGGTGGCGCAGGCGTTGCGGAGCGCGCGGCGGGTGGGAAAGATCTTCGGGATGCTGCGCTGGGAGGGGTTCTTCCGGGAGGCGTCTGGCCCTGGCTGGGTGCTGGCGGGCGACGCCGGCCACTTCAAGGACCCGACGCCCGGCCAGGGGATCCAGGACGCGTTCCGGCAGGTCGACGCGCTCGCGCCGGCGATCGCCGGCGCTCTGGATGACTCCGGCGAGGACCTTGACCGTGCACTGGCGGATTGGGCCCACGGGCGAGACCGGGATGCCGCCGGGCACTACTGGCTGGCAACCGATATGGGCAGGGCGGGCGCGATGCCCACCGTGTTTCCCGAGATGCAGAAGCGGCTGCTCGCGCAGGGCAAGATCGACACGGTCATCGATCTGTTCACCCACCGCTCGCATCCCTCGCAGGTCATCACACCACCGCGCCTGCTGGGCGCGACCGGCCGGCTGCTCCTGCGGCCGGGATGCCAGCGACGGAAGCTGTTGCGCGAGGTCGGCGCGCTCATCAGCGCGGATGTCCGCAGAAAGCGTCTCAACCGGCGCCCCGCATACGTGGCGGCTGCTGCCTGCACGGACGCGGGACCAACAGAGGTGCAAGACAGCGCGATGCGCTGACACCGGCAAGCCCGATCACGATGCCCCTCTACATCGACCGCCACGATCTCGCGGACGCGACCGCTGCCGACGTCGCCGCCGCCCACATGCGCGACCTCGAGGTTCAGGACGGATTCGGCGTGCGCTTCGTCACCTACTGGTTCGAAGAGGGGGCGGGGAGTGGCTTTTGCCTGGTCGAGGGTCCGGACGAGGAGGCCGTTGAGGCAGCCCATCGGGCAGCCCATGGGTTGCTCCCGTCGAACGTCATTGAGGTTGATCAAGCCGCCGTGCGTGGCTTCTTCGGCCGGCTCACTACGCATCCGCCTGGCGAGCCATACACGGAAAGCGCGTTCCGGGCCATCCTCTTTACCGACATGGTCGACTCCACTCGTCTCACCCAACAATTGGGAGACCGTGCTGCGATGCAGCTTCTCCGGGTACACGACTCAGTCGTACGCGCCGTCCTGGCACGCTTCGGTGGCAGCGAGGTCAAGCACACCGGCGATGGGATCATGGCCGCGTTCACCTTGGCCTCCCAGGCGGTCGCCGCGGCGATGCAAATCCAGCGGGCCCTGCAGGAGCGCGACGAACCGGCGCAGGGACACCTGCACGTGCGCGTCGGGGTGGCGGCCGGGGAGCCTGTCACCGAGCAAAACGATCTCTTTGGTGCGGCGGTGCAGCAGGCCGCGCGATTGTGCGCGTGGGCTCAGCCGGATTGCATCGTCGTTTCCTCCGGGGTGCATGATCTCTGTCGCGGCAAGGGCATCCGGTTTTCCGATGGCGGGCCCATCGCCGTGAAGGGCTTCGACGAACCGATCGGTCACTTCGAGGTCGAGTGGCGCGATTGAGCGCCGGCGCTTCGCCTCCGCCGAAGCGCCCTGAACAGGATCCACACACGAGGAGGAGCCACGATGAAGGCCATCACGCTTGAGGAGTTGCCAGTCGCAATCGAAGACGGTGACGTTCAGGTCCGCCTGCGCGACGAGGACGGTTTGTCCGTCGGGTTCGTGCGTCTGCCAGCCGGCGCCGACCTGCGCCCCGCCACCAAGGGCCTACCGAACGACCTGTGCCCTTGCCCCCATTGGGGCTACATGATTAAGGGCCGCGTACGCATGCACACACTGGACGGGCATCAGGACTTCGCCGCCGGTGAAGCGTTCTACTGGGCTCCCGGCCATGCTCCCGAGGCGCTCGAGGACTCTGAGTACGTCGACTTCTCACCGACCGAGGAGTTCCGGCGGGTGATCGAGCACATCACATCCGGGGGCGGAGCATCCGCGTGATCAGGACGCTGGCAGCGCTTCGGAGTGGTTTTCTTATGCGGTGGCGAGTCCTGGCACGAAAGACACATCGGTGGGCGACGAGGTGCTGCACATCGGTCTCCTCGGGGTGTTCTCCATCAGCGCCGGCAACAGTGTCATCGCCGACGAGGCCTGGCGGCTGCGCAAGGCGAAGACGCTAGTCAAGTTGCTCGCCCTCGCGCCCGAGCGCCGCCTCCATGTCGAGCAGGCGGCCGAGCTGCTGTGGGCGGGGCGGGACCCGGACTCCGCCCGCAACAACCTCCACCAGGCGATATTCGCGGCCCGGCGCGCGCTCGACTCGATCGGGCTGGACGGTAGCCGCTACCTGGAGCTGCGCGAAGAACTGATCCTGCTCAGCCCCGAGGACCCGGTCCGGATCGACGCGGTTGCCTTCGAAGAGCTCGCTGCCGCGGCGCGTGAGCAGGGCGAGCCCGGCGCCTACCGCTCGGCCCTCGAGGACTTCGACGCCGAGCTGCTGCCGGCGGACCGCTACGAGGACTGGAGCCGGGAGCGGCGCGATTCCCTCGACCAGCTCCGCCTCGCCCTGGGAGCCGAGCTGGCCGAGCTGGAGCGGGAGTCCGACCCGCACCGGGCGGGTGCCAGCCGGCCCGAGCTGCCGTCACAGCTGACGAGCTTTATCGGCCGCGAGCGCGAGCTGGCGGAGGCCGCGACGCTGTTGCGGGACGCGAGGCTCCTCACCCTGACCGGAGCCGGCGGCTGCGGCAAGACCCGGCTGGCGCTGCAGCTCGCCGGGCAGCGAGCCGGGGACTTCGAGGACGGGGTTTGGCCGGTCGAGCTGGCGGCGCTCGGAGAGCCCGAGCTGGTCGGTCCGGCGATCGCTCAGGCGCTGGACACACGGCTGGCGTCCGACCGGGCGCCGGAGATCGCGCTCGCCGGGCACGTCGGCGATCGCCGGCTGCTGCTCCTGCTCGACAACTGTGAGCACCTCATCGAGGCGGTCGCGCGTCTCGCCGAGGCTCTGCTCAGCCGTTGCCCGAACCTGACCGTGCTGGCGACCAGCCGCGAGCCGCTTCGCATTCCCGGTGAGGTGACGTGGCGCGTCCCCTCGCTCTCCCTCCCCAGGCTGGTTCCCGGAGCGCCTGCGGAGTCGCTTGAGGCGGAGTCGGTGCGGCTGTTCGCCACCCGGGCAGCGCAGGCCGCGCCCGGATTCGAGCTCGGCGGCGAGAACGCGGACGCTGTCGCCTCCCTATGCCACCGCCTCGACGGGATGCCGCTGGCGATCGAGCTGGCGGCAGCGCGGGTGAGCGTCCTCACTCCGGCTCAGATCGTCGAGCGCCTCGACGCATCGCTCGACGTGCTCTCGGCCGGGCCCCGCACGGCGATGACCCGTCAGCAGACCCTGCGAGCGACGCTCGCCTGGAGCTTTGAGCTGCTCGAGGCCGAGGAGCAGGTGCTGCTGCGGCGGCTCGCCGTGTTTGTCGGCGGCTTCGGGCTGGAGGCGGCTGAGGACGTCGTTGCCGAGGATCCGTTGCGGCGCAGCGAGGTCGTCGCCGTGCTCGGCCGGCTGATCGACAAGTCACTGGTTCACGTCGAGGAGGAATCTGAGGACCGCCGCTACCGGCTGCTGGAGACCGTGCGCCAGTACGCGGTCGAGCGTCTCGAGGAGGCGGGAGAGCGCTCCGCTTTCGAGCGGCGCCATCGCGACTGGTACCTCGCGCTGACCGAGAGCGCCCCGACGCCGGCCGGCGACCTGCCGGCCCAGACCTCGCTGCGGGCTCTGGATCGGGAGCGCGACAACCTCCGCGCCGCCCTAGCCTCGGCGCTGGTCGCCGATCCCCCGGCGGCGCTGCGTCTTGCCGTCGCCCTCTGGCGCTTCTGGCTGATGCGCGGCTACCTCGCCGAGGGGTACCGCTGGCTCACCACCGCCCTGGCCACTGCGCCCGAGTCGACGGCGGTGCGCGCCCGCGCCCTGCTCGCCGCCTGCGTGATCGGGCTGCGCCGCGGCGTCCCCGTGCATATCCACGAGTTCGCGGCCGAGAGCGTGGCGATCTTCCGCGAGCTCGAGGACCGAGCGGGGATGTTCGACGCGGTCGAGGTCTCGGCGGCCTACCGGGTGATCGTCAGTCCCGCGCAGGACGTCGAGCTGCTCGTGCGCGAACACGAGGCGCTCCTCGCTGATGACCTGCCTGCCGCGCGGCCGCCGATGTGGGCGGCGCACACGCGCGGCATCGCCGCCTGGTTCCGGCGCGAATACGGCCCCGCACGGGAGCAGTTGGAAACCGCGCTGGAGCATGCCGGCGCTCTCAACGCCGAGCCGCGCCCGGCGCTCTGGCCGCTCAGCTACGGGATGATCTCGGTCGAGCCCGAGACCGGCTATCCGCTCTTCCTGCAGGAGGACACCGGGCTCATCGCCCGCCGCGTCGGCGGTGGCACGGCCGCCGCTTACATCCTCGTCAACCTCGCCGCGGTGGATCGCGCCGAGGCCGATTTCGCCCTCGCGGAAGAGCTGATCGAGGAGGGTCTCGCCCGCTTCGAGCAGCTCAGCGACCGGCAGGGCGAGGCCTTCGCGCTCAACGCCTTCGGCAACCTGGCTCGCTCCGGCGGCGACTTCGAACGGGGGCGGGCGCTGCTCGAGCGCAGCCTCGCCCTGCGGCAGGAGATCGGCGATCGTCGCGGCGCCGGGATGACCCTCGGCTGCCTGGCGATGCTTCTGGCCCGCTCCGGCGACGCGGCCGGCGCCTGCGTCTCCGCCGGGCAGAGCCGGACCTGGTTTGCCGAAAACGACGACCTGATCGGCATCGGAGCCGCCGAGCTGAGCCTAGCGTGCGTGGCGCTCTGCACCGGCGATCGCGCCGATGCCCGGGCTCACCTCGAGGCCGCCGCCTCGGTCTTCGGAGGGATCGAGACGACCCACCAGGAGGGGTGGGCGCTGGCGGTGCTGGCGGCAATCTGCGCGGAGGACGGCGAGGCGGCGACGGGGCGCCGCTGGCTGGACCGGGCGAGCCGGCACTTCGAGCTGCTCGGCGCCGCCGCCGGCATCGCCTACTGCCGGGAACTGGAGGCTAAAACGCTGCAAAGTGAGCGCTAAGAGGCGGACCGTAGGCTCGCTGAGCGTCGTGGAGACGCGACGTCAAACAACCGAACTGAAAAGGGGCCGGCATGGCTACGCAAGGGGTACTTGGAGCGGCAACGCTGAAGGAGTTCGAGGACGGGCTGCACGGAGAGACGATCCGGCCCGGCGACGGCGCCTACGACGAGGCTCGCTCGATCTGGAACGGCGCCCACGACGCCCGCCCAGCGGTGATCGCCCGCTGCGCCGATTCCTCCGACGTGCGCCACGCGATCGGCTTCGCCCGCAGCGAGGGCCTCGAGGTCGCCGTGCGCGGCGGCAGCCACAGCATCCCCGGCTTCTCGACCTGCGACGACGGCATCGTCATCGACCTCTCGCCGATGAAGGGCATCACGGTGGATGTGAACGGCCGCACCGCCACCGCCGAGGGCGGCGTCACGTGGGGGGAGTTCGACGCGGCCACCCAGGAGCAAGGCCTCGCCACCACCGGGGGCCTGGTCTCGACCACCGGCGTCGCCGGCTTCACGCTGGGCGGCGGTATCGGCTGGCTGAAGCGCAAGTGCGGCCTGGCCTGCGACAACCTGCGTTCGGCCGAGGTGGTCACCGCCGACGGCCAGATCCTCATCGCGAGCGCGACTGAGAACCCCGACCTCTTCTGGGGCTTGCGCGGCGGAGGCGGCAACTTCGGCGTCGTCACCTCCTTCGAGTTCGATCTGCACCCGGTCGGCCCGACCGTGGCCGCCGGCCCGGTCTTCTATCCGGGCGACCGCGCCAAGGAGGTGATGCGCTTCTACCGGGAGTTCACACGTGACCTCCCCGACGAGCTGACCACCCTTGTCAACCTGATCACGGCGCCACCCGCCCCCTTCCTACCCGAGGACTGGCACGGCAAGAAGCTCGTCGGCATGGTCGGCTGCTACTCCGGCGACCCCGAGGAGGGGATGAAGGCGCTGCAGCCAATCCGCGACCTGGGCGACCCCGTCGCCGACCTGGTTGGCCCGATGCCCTACATGCAGATGCAGAGCCTGCTCGACGCGCTCTGGCCGAAGGGCACCCAGGCCTACATGAAGGCGGGCTACTTCCGCGAGCTCGACAATCACGCGATCGAGACGATGGCCCGCTTCCATCAGAACGCGACCTCCCCGGCCTCAGAGATCCACATCCACCACTTCGGCGGCGCGATCGCCCGTATCGGCGAGGACGAGACCGCTTGCGGCGAGCGCCAGGCGCCGTTCGTGCTCAACACGATCGCCGCCACCCACGAGCCGACCGGGCTTGAGACTCACATCGACTGGGCACAGCGTTTCTATGCCGAGATCGAGCCGTCGCTGACCGGTGGCGCCTACATCAACTTCCTCTCCTCCGAGGGCGAGGACAGGGTGCAGGCTGCCTACGGGACCGAGAAGTTCGCCCGGCTTCGCGCGCTCAAGGACCGCTACGACCCGACCAACCTGTTCCACCTGAACCAGAACATCCCGCCGTCGAAGGCGGGGTGAGCCGAGCCGAGCTGACCTCAGCCACGTGCTCCCGCACAGCGCCGCTGAGCCTGGTAATGCCTGACGAATCAGCAGTAGTAGGCACTTCATCGCCCGGTCGGCAAGCCGGCACATACCTTCGTTCGCAGCCAAGGGATTTGCTCCGCCAGCTCGGACAGGCGGAGCATCCACAGGCAACGCCGCAAGAAGGTCTCTCAGGAGCCGCCTCCGGATGTCACTGTCAGCGCCGCTGCACCGGCGGCAGTGCGACCTCCTGAGCCATAGAATCGCGGTCGTGCCGTTCACCCTCACGAACCTCAGGGAGGATCCGGTCGACGTCGGGTCCAACTTCGACGGCGCGCCGGACCTGGAGTTCCGCATGGTGGGTACGGCGCTCGAGCTCGAGCAGTCCGGCCTGAGCTATCAGCGCATCCCACCCGACTACCGGTTCCCGTACGGCCACACGCACAAGGAGCAGGAGGAGGTGTTCGTCGTCGTGGGCGGGAGCGGGCGGATGAAGCTCGACGCTGAGATCGTCGAGGTCAAGAAGTGGGACGTCGTGCGCGTTCCGCCCGGTACATGGCGAGGGTACGAGGCCGGGCCGGAGGGCCTCGAGATCCTCGTCTTCGGCGCGCCCCACCTCGGTGAGAACCCACGAGAAGACGTCGAGGGTCAGCGAGACTGGTGGGCCGACTAATAGCGCTTCGCGTCTCGGACGGGCACCGGCCGATCCCGCTCATTTGAGACGGACGAGCCGCGGCTTACCTGTCGCTGAGCGGCATCAGATTTCGGAGGAGGAGCCGGAGCGCGTATTCGGCGAGCCTGCGGGGTTGGACACGTGGTTCTTCGCACAGCTCTCGTTCCTTTCGTCGCTGTGTGTCGTTGAGGGCTGCCGCGAGGTCGGCGATCTCGATCCGCGGCGCGTTCTGGCGCTCGCAACAACCGCAGACTCTCCACAAGCTCATACAGCGGGGAGATCGCGAAACGCGTCTTCGCGAGATCAGCGACCTCGAACTCGAGAACGATCATTTAACACCAGCAGTGCCGTATCGGTCTGGCCCAGGACCGGATGGTGTCCAGATCTCCAAGGCCCAGCGCTACAGACACGGCGCCAGAAAGCCAGCTGGAATCTAAACCGTAACGACCGATTGGAGTGGAGATGGCCAAGCTGATCTACGCGGCGATCGCCTCGCTTGACGGGTACGTCGAGGACTCTCAGGGAAAGTTCGGCTGGGCGGCACCGGATGACGAGGTGCATGCGTTCGTCAACGATCTCGAGCGGCCGATCGGCACCTACCTATACGGGCGCCGGATGTACGAGACGATGGTGTTCTGGGAGACCGTGAGCACCGAGGCAGATGAGCCGGCAGTGTTCTGGGACTATGCTGGGATCTGGCGAACAGCTGAGAAGATCGTGTACTCCAGGGCGCTTCAGACGGTATCCAGCGCGAGGACGCGGATCGAGCGCGAGTTCGATCGAGACGCCGTCCGGCGGCTCAAGCAGTCCTCGGGGGCCGACATCACAATCGGGGGTGCCGAGCTCGCTGGCCACGCAATCGGCGCGGGGCTGGTCGACGAGTGCCATCTGTTCTTGTGCCCGATCGTGGTGGGAGGCGGCAAGCGCGCCCTGCCAGACAACGTCCGCGCGCAACTCGAACTTCTCGATGAGCGCCGGTTTCGAAACGGCGTCATTCACCTCCACTACCGCGTAAGCGTCTGACCGAGCCGGCAACGCGACGCCAGGCCGTCGTCCACGATCACAGGCGTCGCGCCGGCCGTCCCTATCGTTCCCGAGGTGCCGGTCGTGCAGGTTGGTCCACTGGGCCCGGATACCTGCTCGCCCACGGCGGGGAGCGGTCGCCCACGTCTTCGCGGCGCACCCGTGATAGAGCCCGACGGCCAGCCCGACTTAGCCCAGGAGCTCGACCCACCCGTCGGTCCCGTGTACCCGGATCCGCTGCCCGTCGCGGATCAGCCGGGTGGCGCGCTCCACCCCCACGACGGCCGGCAGCCCGTACTCGCGCGCGATCACCGCACCATGGGTCATGAGGCCGCCGACCTCGGTGATCAAGCCGCCGATCGTCACGAACAGAGGGGTCCAGCTGGGATCGGTGTATGTGGTGACCAGGATGTCGCCCGGCTCGAGGTCCGCCTGCGCCATGTCCAGGATGACGCGCGCCCTCCCCTCGACGGCTCCTGCAGACACCGGGAGACCCACGAGTGCGCCGGCGGGGAGATCGTCACGCCGATAGCTCCCGGCGAGGACCTCGCCCTCCGAGGTCAGCACCCGCGGCGGCGTCAGCGACAGATATGAGTTGAACGCGTCCTTGCGCTGTCGGATGAGCTCGTGATCCACCTCCTGGTCGCGCACGACGTCGTGCAACTCGTGGAGTGTCAGATAGAAGATGTCCTGCGCCTCGCGTAGCACGCCCGCGAGCTTCAAGCGCTCCGCCTCGTGCAATAGAGCCTGCTTGTAGACGAAGTAGCGGCTGACCATTCCGTACTTCGGATACTCGCGGTATCCGGCGAAGGTCCTGACCCGGTCGATCATCTGCTTGGTCTCCCCTGCCTTGCGCTCGCCGTCGGGCAGCTCGCGCAGCCGTGCCAACAGCTCCTGCTCCTTCATGGCGGCTTCTCGCCGTCCCTGCTCGAACCGCTGAGAACCCGCGCCCGGCTCGAAGTTCCTGACGTGAGCGAGGATCATCGGCACGAGGGCAGACGGCTGCTCGCTCCACCGCGTCCGGGTGATGTCGATCTCACCAGTGCACCGCATGCCGTACCTGTCCAGATAGGCCTGGATGGCGTCGCGCGCCTCGTTGCCGCCCGCGAGCGCGGGCATCTGGTCCAGGAAGTGCTCGTCATCGACATCCCGGAGGAACGCGACGACGTCCGGGAACGGGCGGATCACATCTGCCACGTCCAGCAGCGCGAGTCCCATCTCTGAGGTGACGTTCCCGGCCACGGACTGCGTGAGCGTGTCGGACACGTTCTTCTCGCCCAGCCACTCCCCCATGTGCTCGTTCAGCCAGCGACCGGCCTCCGCCACGGAGGTGATCACCTCCAGGCCGCGCGGATCGAAGATGGCCCGCCTCAGCTCCGGGAGGTCCGCCAGGATGAGCTCGATCAGCTCTGGTCCGGACTTCGCCTCGATCGCTCGCTTCAGCGCGGCGGTCGACGCCTGGCCTCGCTCGATCAGCTCGCCCACGAGCGCCGGATCGGCATCGAGCGGCTCCTGCTCGGCGAGGGCGAACACCCCGGTGAGCTGCTCGTCAGGGCGCGCCGCAACGAAGTCGCCGCGCTCCATGATCGTCCACAGCGCGTCACCCATCAATGGGTCGGACTCCCCCATGGCGCGGAGTAGCCCCGCCCGAGTTGTGGGCGCACCGAGCATCTCGGTGACGTCGACGAAGAGCCTTCCGCCCGCCACGGACATCGGCCGCGGAGTGGTGAGCTGCCACAGCGAGAGCCCCAGCGGCTTGATCGGGTCCGTCATCATCTGCTGGTGTCCCACGGAGACGTAGACGTGGTTCTTGCTATCCCCCACGTCAGGCACGGGAAAGAGCGTCGTGATCGGGCGGCTCTGCACGATCTGGAACCCGTCCTCAGCCCAGCACCACTCGATGTCCTGGGGACGCCCAAAGAACTCCTCGATCCGCCGTCCCAGCTGCGCGAGCGCCAGGATATCCCCATCCGCAAGCGCCGGCTGCTCGTTGGCGAGCGTCCGTAGGACGATCGCCCCATCGCGCACCGTGTAGACGTCCGGGCTCACCCGTCCTGAGACCAATTCCTCGCCCAAGCCGGGGATGGCCTCCACAACGGCGAGCTTCCGGTTGGAGGTCAGCGGGTCGGCGGTGAACAGGATCCCCGAGGCGACCGGCATGACCATCTGTTGCACGACCACGGCCATCTGGGCGTGCCGCTTCTCGATACCACCCCGCAAGCGATAGGTCACGGCCCGCTCGCTGAACAGTGAGGCCCAGCACCGGCGGACGTCTCGCAGGATTGCCTCCAGACCGGTGACGTTCAGGTAGGTGTCGTGCTGACCCGCAAAGGATGCCGTCGGCGAGTCCTCCGCGGTAGCGCTGGACCGGACCGCGTAGGCGAGGTCCTCCCCACACTGGACCAACGCGCCGGCGACCGCTTCCACCAGGTCGCCGGGAAGGACGATCTCCTCGATCCTTCCACGAAGCTCGGCGCTGAGCGCGGCTACGCCGTCTCGGTCTGCGAGCTTCAAGCGGGAGAGGCAATCGAGTTGTGCATGGATCGACGGTGCCTGGGCCACGGTCCGCCGGAATGCCTCTGTAGTGATGCAGAACCCGGGCGGTACCCGCACCCCCTCGATCCGCAGGAGCTCTCCCAGAAGCGCCCCCTTGCCGCCTGCCACCGCAACCTGAGTCCGATCGATCTCCTGGATATCCAATACGTCATCGCCCATTCGGTTCACCTCCGGAGTTGCCCACGCAACCGTTCGAGATCTCTCTTTTGCCAGCCGGCAGGCGATTATGCGGCACGAATCGCGGCCTCATGAGGCCCTTCGATCCGGTATAAATTGGAAGTGGAGAGGAGAGGTTCGCGATGGGCCATTCGAGGCCCCTGTCCGGGTCAGCAGCTCTCCCTGGAGAACCACCCGGATCGCCGCATGGGCGAACTCATTTCGATCGCCGCGAGTAGGACTCGATCATCTCCAAGACGATCTTTTCCGCTTGAGGGCGGCTGAGCTGCATGTCGAGTCGCAGTTGCTTCCACACCAGCACGTCGGTCGCGATCGCAAGAGCTGTGAGCCGGCGCTCTCTGGACGCGCGCGGCAGGCCGGCGAGGAGTGGCTGGAAGACTCTGTTTGCCCAATCGCGGTGGTAGGCCCTCCCCATGTCCGTTAGGTTGCGTATGGCGGGGATGCGGTCCTCTTGGGAGAGCATGCGTAGGATCGCCGTTCCGTGCGCCTCGTAGTGGTCGAACACGTTGGCGACCGCGTCGGGCAAGTGATCGACTGGAGCGGCGTCGCGGCGCTCCATCTCACGCATACCCCACCACCTGTATGCGGCGGTGAGTAGCTCGTCTTTGGAGTGAAACCGAGCGAAAAGCGTCTGTTCGGTGACGCCCGCGTCGGCGGCGATCTCGCGCAGGCGGACCTCCTCGTAGGGTCGCGTGCCGAAGTGCTTCCAGGCCGCGGCGAGCAGCCGTTCGCCGGTCGCGGCAGCGGCATCGGCTCGCGTGGACATCCGATATTGACGTGTTGGGATGGAGACGCTTGACGCTTTCATCTTGGTAGGGCTAAGATGAAGTATATGCGGGTCTTCCAGACTCTCCTGGCTTTCAGCGGGAATGCTCCACCACAGCTAGCGCTCACACGGGAGCTCGTGGAGCGGGGCCACGAGGTGCGCGTCGTGGCCCATAGCGCCGCGCGGGCACGGATCGAGCAGACTGGGGCTGAGTTCGTCGCGATTCGCGGGTGGCTTCCGGACCTCGACATCACGCGTCCGGAGACCGACCCGGTACGCGACTGGGAAGCGCGCACGCCGCTTGGCGCCGCGAAGCGGATGCGCGATGCTCCGATCGCGCCGCTACGGGATGCGGTACGGGAGAATGTCGAGCTGCTCGGCGATTGGGGAGCCGACGTGGTCGTGTTCGATTGGCTTTTCATCGCCGCGCCAGTCGCTGCCGAGCACGTAGGCATACCCGCAGTCGCGCTCGTTCACTGCCCGTATCCCCTTCCGGTTTGCGGCGCGCCGCCGCTGTTCAGCGGCCTGAAGCCGATGGCAGGTCCGTTGGGTGCTGCGCGCGACCGCCTGCTCAATGCCATGACCCGCCGCTTCTCCGCAGCCGGGCTGCCGATGCTCAACGACGTCCGTGCCGAGCATGGGCTCACGCCGCTTGAGGACTGGAACGACCAGATTCGCAGCGTGCGGGCGATCTACGTGATGACCGCCCCGGAGCTCGACTTCTCGAGCAAAGCTCAGCTCCCGCCGAATGTCCACTACGTGGGCCCCGCGTTCGAGCCGTTCGAGAAGGAGTGGGAGTCACCGTGGCCTTCAGAGAACGCCGACCCGCTTGTGCTGATCAGCTTCAGCACCAGCTACATGAACCAGCGGGCGCTCGCCCAGCGTGTCCTCGACGCTGTGACCGGGCTGCGCGTCCGAGCGCTGCTTACGGCCGGGCCCGCGCTCGACCCGAGTCAGCTCCGCATCCCCGACAACGCGCGCAGTGTGGCTTTCGTCTCGCATCGAACTGTTCTTCCACACGCGGCGCTCGTCATCACCCACGCAGGCTGGCAAACGGTCAACGCCGCTCTCGCCGATGGCGTTCCGCTCGTCTGCATTCCCGATGGTCGCGACCAGCCGGATAACGCCGCCCGCGTGGTCGTCGCGCACGCCGGCGTGAGGGTCAGCAAGAAGAGCTCCCCCGAGAAGCTGCGCCGCGTGATCTCGCAGGCCCTCGTGGACCAGTCGATCAAACAGGGTGCCCGCGCGATGGCCGGCGCCCTCGCCCGCAGCGACGGTGCGACCGTCATCGCCAACGAACTAGAGCGCCTCCAGGTACACAACGCCGTGCGGTAAGAACCTCAGACATCAGAGTTTTGGGCGCGGACTCTGAGGTCTGGGAACAAATACCGTTGGCTTAAGAGCGGACCCGCCGACAGGCTGTTGCTTGGCGCAGAGAGCGAGCGCAGGTTGGCGTCGGATCGGTCTGCTGCTCGTGTCCGAAGCGCAACTTTCGTCGGTGGCCGGCGAGACGCCCGCTCTCCCCACCCAGGAAGCAGCGCGAACTTGTCCGAACGCTTGCGTCAGGCGCGGAGAGTCGCCGGCGGCTCGCAGCCGCTCGTCCGGCGGGACTCAGAGCTCGCCGACGGGTAGACCACCGAGGGAGTGTCTCGAGCCCGAGCTCCAACGATCGTGACCCAGCTCGGGGCTTTGCTTTCGTGTGCTTCCCTTTCGCCGGCGCGAAGCGCCTCTTGGCAGCCGCGACGCAGCGGGCGCGTTTGCTCTTTTTGAGCTTCTTGCATGCCTTGATCGCCTGCGCGAGCTTCTGCGCGGTGGTGGGAGTCGCCGTCGGCTTGGCGCCGCGTGCGGTAGTGGACGTCGTTGCGGCGCCGGAGCCGCCTCCGGACGTGGACGCGCTCGACGCGCCCGCGCCGCTGCCCAACGATGAAGGGGTCGAGCTGCCCGGGTTGCCACCCCCGCCTCCCGGGCTGTTGCCGCCGGGGCCGGGGCCCGGGTTCGCGACCGTGTATTCGATCGTGGCTGTGCCACGCTCGCCGTCGAGGCTCACCGCCGTCACCGCGTAGCTGTGCGCCCCCACCGTGGCGGTATCGAGTCTGCCGGGACTGGCGTTGCCATCGGAGTCGGTGCACGAGGCGATCCCCGGCCCGTCCGCTGCGTCGGTGCAGGAGAAGCTCGTCGCTACGCTTTCGCTTGTCGTGTAGGTCTGGTTCTCGGTCGGCGAGAGGATCGCGGCGCTCGGCGCTCCGACCCCCGCGCCGGTGATTGTGATCGGCAGCGTATGAGTCGAGGCATCGGCGCTCCCCGCGCCGTCATTCACGGTGAGCGACACCTGGTGGGTGCCGGGTTGAAGGTAGTAGTGGCTGGGTTCAGCACCGCCGGTGGTCTCGGGCGGCGAGCCGTCGCCGAAGCTCCATTCGTACTTTACGATCGGCGCGCTGATGTCATAGGAGCCGCTGCCGTCAAAGTCGATTGCATGGCCGGTTTCGCCGCTCGCGGGAGCAGTGAATGAGGGGGTCGGCCCGATCCGCGCGGCACAACCGGCCGGTTCGCCCGCATTCGCCGGCTTCGGCGTTATGGTCGGCGCGTTGCTCCAGATCTGCTGTGTGTAGTAGCTGTGACCGTCGATCAGTTGGTTGAAGGCGGTGTCTTCGCCGAGGCTGCCGCCGAGCGGCGGGCCGTAGACCTCCGGCTGTTCTTCCACGATCGGTCCCGTGCACTTGTCGGCGACCTCTTCGCCGTTTTTGTCGGTGTAGCCGGTGTCGGGTTCGGGGTCGGTCGCCGACTCTACGATCTCATGTATCTCCGAGTCGAGCGTGCCGTCGGTGTCCTTGTTGCCGTCCACGCCCGAGGGCGCCTGCCCGGAGTCGCATTCTGGCACGTACGGGAGATCGCTGTACACAGCCACCTTCTTTTCGAGGCCTATTTTGGTGATCTCACTGTGATATGCGCAGAATTCCTCCGGCGCGCATTCGGCCTTCTTGCCTACCAATTCGCAGGTGGCAACGCCGTTAGGTGTGTAAAGGAGATATTGGGCTTCCGGAGCGCTCGCCGGATCGGTGGGCCAGTGGTTGACTTCGATCTGCTTGAGGATCTCTTCGCGAATCTGGCTGTCGGTCACACATGGGGATTTGGTGCAGCCTTCTGCTTCGTCGAGTGGCGGGTAAACTTCGGTGACAAGCACCTCGTCCTCGAATGCCACATTGCCAGTGATCGGTTTTCCTTCGTTGTTGGTGTACTGCTCCGCGACGGAGAACTCGTCGGTCTTCAGCGCGTCTTCGGCCTGCAGATCCTTTGCGTACTGGATGATCGGTTCGGTGTATTCGCTTGCGAATTCGCCGGCTTTCTGCTCCCAGAAGATCAGGTACAGCTTCGAGGAGAGCATCAGCGGACCGCCCCCGTATTTCACCGGCGACTGGAGACCGCCTACCGTCAGCGGCGCCGCGTAGCCACCCACCGGCGAGAGCGCCTGCGCTTTCCTCGCTTTGGGTGTGGGCGTCACGCCGTAAGCCCGGCCATGGGCGAACACCACGTGCGCCTGCGCGACGCCACCGGCGAGGATGAGCAGCACGGCTGCGAGCAGCGCAACCGTAGCGCCCGTGCGCGCGAGCGTCCTAATTCGCGCGAATCCCACGTTGTCCCCCTGACACCTCGCACCTCCGAGTAACGCCCACGATCAGCTGAAGCATACGCCCAGCATCCACCGAGCGTGCCTTACTCGATGCCGTCAAGAGCCTGGCTGGCCGGGGTTTTCAGTGCGCGCGCTAACCGAATCACGGTAGACGTGCGCGGCCCACGCGGCTCACACTCGATCCCGCACATGCCACGACCCAACGCTTTGCAATGTATGCAGAAGCAGTAGCGCCATCGGAAACCCTAGACGCCTCGGCCTTTCGTCCAGAGGAGGCGCGTGAGTGGGTCTGGCTACGTGCTTGCTTTCGACCGTATGCGCGTCAGCGTCCTGCACTCCGTCGGCGCTGAGGGTCAGGCCATAGGACTGGGGTGCTATGGCCTAGAGGGTGTTAAAGCACCCGTACACGATGTACAACGGGTTCGTGCCGGTATTCCCGTGGGCGTCGAGCATCGTCGGGCCGCCGATGAAGGCGGGAGGGGACTGGGCCTTGTAGCAGCCGTCGTATTCCACGCTCACGTCGTACTCGACGGAGGTTTGCTGGAACGGCACCGATTGCGCCTGGGGCAAGTAAACGTACAGGGTGCAGTTCCAGTCCCCCGGGCCGACCGCCTTGGCGGCGCGGCGGTTGCAGTTGGGCAGGATGTCGAGCTTTGCGCCGGCCGGCACTCGCCGCCCGATCAGCTGCTGCTGGAGCAGCGTGACGTTGTTGAACTCTTCCCCGATGGCCGCGCTGAGGCGGTAAGCGGTGTCGCCGGTGGGACCGGTGTTGGCGAGCAGGGCGAGCACCGCGACGAGCGCGGTGGCGATCGCCACGACCCGGACGGGGGTGCGCCAGTCGGGGCCGCGGCTGACTGTGCTCGCCAGGAAGTCGCGGCGCCGGAGGATCCTCCAGCTCGCGGTGACGCAGGCGGCGATCCAGGCGACGCTCACGAGGCTTGAGATCACGAGGGGGCCGTAGAAGCGGTGGGTGATGAAGAGGCCGTGCCAGCCCTCGAACGCAGAGCCGATCAGGAGCAGGTGCACAGCCACGCCCTTGCCGATCAGGTCCAGCAGCTGCGTGAGCAGCGCCACGAGCAGCGGCCCGAGCACGCCGACGATCCCGTTGCGCGTGGCGATAGAGAACAGGATCGCCACGCTCGTGTACGCCAGCGCCGGCAGCAGGCACAACAGCCAGCTGAGCAGCGTCAGGGCGAGCAGCTTGCCTGGGGGGGTGAGCACACCGCTGAGGTCGACAAGCGAGTGGGCGCCCACGAACACGACCCCCGCGATCAGGCTCGAGAGCGCCAGCAGCAGCGTCAGCGCGACGGTGAGCGTGCCCGCGGCGAGGAGCTTGGCGGCGTACAGGTCGGCGCGGGTACAGGAGCGGGTGAGGATCGTCTTCCAGGTTCCGTGCCGATCCTCGGAGGCGAACAGGTCGCCCCCGAGCAGCCCGGCGATCAGCGGCAGCCCCCAGCTCCCGGCGAAGCTGAGAATCACAAGCGAGATCGCGAATCCGGAGGAGTGCACCCAGACGCCGAACAGCGCGTCCGAGGGAGTCCCGCTCTGCACCTTCAGCACCGCCGCGAACGCGAACGGGCCGGCGATGCAGACGACCACCAGTAGCCGGCTGGTCAGCTGGGCGCTCAGCTTCTGCAACTCGGCCCGCAACGCATTCCAGATCGCATCCTCCCCGCCAAGCGGCCACGAAGCTGCGGGGGCCGGTACCGCGGGGGCGATCGTGCTCATAGCCCGGCCAGCACCGTCTCGGCCAGCTCCTCGGGCTCGAGCTCCTCCAGTGCGGCGCGCTCGGAGGTGAGGGCGAAGAACATAGTCTCCAGCGGGCTCACGAGCAGGTCGAGGCGCCGGATCGCCACGCGCGCGTCCCCAAGCGCAAACACGAACTCGTCCAGGCAGCCCTCGCGCACGCTCAGCGCGAGCTCTCCCCGGCGCGAGCGCCCGGCCCGCACCCCGGCATGGTCCGCGGCGATCTGCAGGGCCAGCTCGTCATCGCTGGTCGCGAGCGCGTACGCGCTCGCGGGCGCCTGTGCGATCAGCTCTCCTGCCGAGCCGTCCCACACGACCCTGCCCTCGCGCATGACCGTGTAGGTGTCGCACACCCGCTCGAGCTCCCCGATCTGGTGGCTCGAGAGCAGCACGGCGACGCCCTCGGCGGCCAGCTCTCTGACCAACGATGCCACCGCGCGGGTTCCCGCCGGGTCGAGCCCGCTCGTCGGCTCGTCCAGCAGCAGCAGGCGGGGTGAGCGCAGCAACGCGGCCGCGAGCCCGAGCCGCTGGCGCATACCGGTGGAATAGCCGGCCACGCGATCGTCGCCCCTGCGCTCCAGCTCCACGCGGGCGAGCGCGTCCTGCACCGCAGCCGCGGTCGGGCCGGCGTCTAGCCGCGCGAGCAGGGAAAGGTTTGCGCGCCCGGACAGGTAGGGGTAGAAGGCGGGCTCCTCGACGAACCCGCCCACCTCCCTGAGAGCTTCGCCGCCCAGCCCGTCGAGCGCCCGTCCCAGCAGCGCCACCGTGCCAGCATCCGGGTGGATCAGTCCGAACAGCATCCGCAGCAGCGTCGTCTTGCCGGCGCCGTTTGGGCCGAGCAGGCCTCGAACCTGCCCCGGGGAGACCGTCAACTCGACGCCGTCGACCGCGGTCCGTGTCCCGAAGCGCTTGACCAATCCGCTCGTTCGGACAGCATCCACGATGGTGAGCCTACCCGCGCCCACCGCGCAGCTCGTGAAGCATTCGTGAACGTCGGTGATTTGTTTTTAAACGATATGTGGCGGCACTGCAAAGAGCGTGTGACAGCACGGCAAAGAACGAGAAATTTCCCCTCGATTTTCACCGCCGGGTAACAATAGGAGTCCTACCCGTGGGTAGACCGAACGGCACACAGTTTGCTTCGCTGATTTTGTCGCGTTTACAACCCCAGCGTCTACTTGGGAGGTGTTGGTCGTGGCCGTCTCGGTTCCGATTCGCAAAAACGGTACTCGTGTGAATGTCCGGCGCCGGCGCTTGGGCGCGGTCGCGGTCTTGGCGGCCTTCGTGGCGGCCGTGGGCGTTGCGTCCGCCGACCTCGGCGGCGTCAACCCGTTTGGCAGTGGCGAAGTCGGCCAGACCTACAACGGCGCGCTGCTACTGCCGACGAACCAGTGGATCTCACCGATCGGGACCCGGATCGAAGACCAGCATGGACGGATCGTCTCGAGCACGCTCAGTCCCGACGGCCAGTACATGGCCGCGCTGACGTGGAACGAGTTCACCGGCTATCTGACGATCATCGACCTGAAAACAGGCAAGATCGTCCAAGAAGAAGGCGCCTATCCCAACACCCTCGATCCCGCGGCCGGAGAACCAGGCGAAGAGGTCGCGGCCGATGGCCCGCTCTACTCGCCGGACGGCAAGACGCTCTGGATTCCCCAGACGGGAGACATCGCCAAGTTCACAGTCGATCCGGAAACCGGCACGGTGTCCGAGAAGGTCATCGTCAAGATGCCGCCGGCCGCGAACGGTCCCGCGCCGGAAGACAGCACCGAAGCGAAACACCCCGGCGAAGCCGAGCCCTCGGGCATGGCGCTCTCACCCGACGGGAGCAAGCTCTACGTTGCTCTCAACGGGTCCAACGCGCTTGGCGTGATCAACACCGCGACAAATGAAGTCGAAAGGGAAATCCCCGTCGGCAACGCGCCGCGCCAGGTCGTTATCGACGGCAACACCGCGTATGTGTCCAACGAGGGTGGCCATCCCGCCCGGCCCGGCGAAACCACCAACCTCTCCGACGGCACCCCGATCGTCTCCAGCCCGGTCACGGGAGCTGCGAGCACCGGCACGGTCTCGGTAATCAATCTGGCCACCGACAAGCAGGAACAGGAAATTCCGGTGGGGCTCGAGCCGACCGCGCTGCACCAGAGCGGGTCGGCGCTGTTCGTCGCCAACTCCAACGACGACAGCATCTCGGTGATCGACACCGCGACCAACACGGTCGTGCAGACGACGGGCACCAACCCGTTGCCGGGCGCCAACGTGGGGAGCTACGCAAACGCGATAACGATGTCCGACCCCGAACACGTGCTCGTTAGCATCGGCCGCGACAACGCGATCGCCGTCTATAGGTACAGCGGTCTTTCCAGACACCATGGGGGACGCCACTGGAGAGGACACTGGGGGCGGACTACACCGCTGGAGTTCGAGGGTCTGCTGCCGACCGACTGGTACCCGGTGCAGGTACAGCCCGATCCGGCGCTCGGGCACGGGGAGATCGTCGTCACCAACGACAGGGGCATCGGCGACCGTGGCCCCCAGGCGAAGATCTGCAAGGGCACGGAAACCTCCCCAGCTCCCGAATGCGTGAAGGGTTACAACACCTACGACGACACCGGCACCGTGACCATGTTCAATATGCCGGCCGAAGGTGAACTGGCGGGGTACACCAAGACCGTCTTCACCGACAACGACTGGAACAACGTCCCTGCCATCAACGGCGGCGTGGGCGACACCGTGCCAGGCGTGATCCCAAGGAGGATCGGAGGGCATTCGCCGATCAAACACGTATTCGTGATCGTCAAGGAGAACCGAACCTACGACCAGGTGCTCGGCGATCTCGGCGAGGGCAACAGCGACCCCGAACTCGCCCAGTTCGGCCAGAAGGTCACCCCCAACCAGCACGCGCTGGCCAAGCGCTTCGGCGATCTCGACGACTTCTACGACGAGGGCACGCTGTCAGCCGACGGGCACAACTGGATCGTGCAGGCCGAGGCCAGCGACTACGTCGAAAAGGAGTTCGGCGCGTTCTACCGCTCCTACCCCGCCGAAGGCGGCGACGCGCTCGCCTACCAGCGTGACGGCTTCCTGTGGAACGCGGCCGAGAAGGCGGGTCTGAGCGTCAGAGACTTCGGTGAGTACAACAGGTACATCACCGGACCGGGCAACGGCGGCGACTGGAAGGAATGGTACGAAGACTCACAGATCCTCGAAGGAAAGAAGAGCGGGCCGCTGCCGATTCCGATCAACGAGTACAAGACCTCCTCGGACATCCCGTCGCTGAACGCAATCAGCGATCCCTACTATCCGAGATTCGACCTCGAAATTCCCGACCAGTACCGCTACGACATCTGGAAGGCCGAATTCGAACACGAGGAAAGCTCGGGCGCCGTTCCCAACCTGACACTCATCTGGCTGCCCGACGACCACACCGGCGGCGCGCCGGACCCGGTGGCGCAGGCAGCCGACAACGACCTCGCGATGGGTCGCATCGTGGAAACGATCTCCCACAGCAAAGTGTGGAAGGAATCGGCGATCTTCGGCGTCGAGGACGACACGCAAAACGGCGTCGACCACGTCGACGGGCACCGCGGCCCGGCGTTCGTGATCAGCCCCTACGCCAAGGGCGGCGTCGAGGGCGAATACGAGACGCAGCTCAACATGGTGCGCACGGTCGAGCAGATCCTGGGGATCCAGCCGATGAACCAGGAGGACTACGCCGCCGAGCCGATGTACGGAGCGTTCACCGAAACCCCGAACTTCGAACCGTATACCGCCGCTCCCAACGAAATCCCGCTGACGCTCGGCGTCGAAGGCTTCCCGGCGGTCGCTCCCGCGGCGGCGCCCGCGCAGGGCAGCCAACCGGTCCAGGGCGAAGTGCCCACCTCGATGCAGAGCGTCTACAACGCCTGGATGAGCTGGAAGCGCCAGCAGTCCTTCCTCGGGAAGGACGCCAGCCCCGACTCGGCCAAGCCGGTGCTGTTCAACCGCTTTGACTGGTACTCCGCGCACGACTGGAAGGTGGCGTACCCAGGCGACCCGAAGATCTACCTGCCGGACGAAGTGCCCGGCAACAACCTACCCGCCGCCTTCATCGGCGACTGAGACCGCGGGTTCCCATCAACCTGAGACCGGCCGCACCGAAGGTGGCGCGGCCGGTCCGTGGAAGGCGGGTGCGACCCTCAGCGCCGGACGGACAGCGTGCACTGGCGAACTGCCTGTGTATGGTCACGGCCAGCGCGGGCTGACCGTCCGTGACATCGCCAGCCGGGCAGCCTGCTCTGCCGGTGTGATTCCAGTGTGAACCGTCATCTCCCTTTGTTTGCGTCAGCGCTCCGTAGAGATCGAACAAGCTCACAGTCACATCACCGGCAAGATGACATTAAATCTCCAGGGCCAGACGCTCGTGAACGGAGCGCACCGCGCTCGATCCCTCCCCCACGGCGGCCGCGACTCGCTTCATCGAGCCGTGACGGACGTCGCCGACAGCGAATACCCCGAGTCTGGAGGTCTCGAACGGCAGCGCTCTCGCTGTCTCGATACCGAGCGAGCCGGGCAGCTGGCGGTCGGTGAGGATGAACCCATCGCTGTCGAGCAGCACACTGTCGCCCAGCCACGCCGTCGCCGGGCGGGCGCCGATGAAGCAGAACAGACCGGCGCATGCGATCTCCTGCTCACGTCCGGTCTGTTTGTGCACGAGCGTTGCGCATTCGAGATGGTCCCGACCGGTGAGCGCCTGAACTTCAACGCCAGTCATGAGATCGATTTTCGGATCGGCGTCGATCCGCTCGATCAGGTATTGAGACATGCTCTGAGTGAGATCCTCTCGTCGGATCGCGATCGTGACACTGCAGTTGTTCTGGGCCAGGTAGATCGCGGCCTGACCCGCGGAGTTTCCGCCGCCGATGACCAACACGGGCATTCCGCCACAGAGGCGCGCCTCGAGATCTGTCGCGGCGTAGTACACACCGGCGCCCTCGAAGCGCTCGAGATCCTCAACGTCGAGCCGCCGATAGCGCGCCCCGGAGGCGACGATCACCGCACGCGTCGGAACCTCGCTGCCATCGCGCAGTACGACGACGTGGAAACTGGCCTCAGATCGCAGTCCCGTCACCTCGCACGGCGAGTTCAAGCGAGCTCCGAGTCGCATCGCTTGTACGGCGGTATTGCCGGTGAGCTCCTCCCCAGAGATGCCGTTCGGGAATCCCGCGTAGTTCTCGATCCGCGAACTGGCGCCGGCTTGCCCGCCTATGGCTACCGCGTCAAGGGAGACGGTGCGCAGGCCCTCCGAGGCGCCGTAAACGGCAGCGGCGAGGCCGGCCGGGCCGCTGCCGATGACCACCAGATCGAAGATGAAGCCCGGTATGGGCTGGAAGGTCAAGCCGAGGTGCTCCGCGAAGGTTGCGGGAGAGGGATGGCGCAGGATCTCGGTAGCGGTGATCACAGCCGGGACGTCCTGTACTTGCAAACCCATCGGTGCGAGGAAAGAGTCGAGATCCTCGACGTCCTCGACATCGATCCAGGTGTGTACTAGATGCGAGTGTTCGGCAAATGAGCGCAGGCTCATCGCCTCGGGGGAGTAGCGCGAGCCTACGATCCGGATGGCCTGCGCCCCCTCTCCGGATCGCAGGGACTCACGCCGCGCAAGCAGTGCGTTGAAGATGATTTCCGAGAGCGCCGGGCGGACGCTCATGAGCCGGCGTAGCTCGGCTTGGACGATCACCAACACCCGCCCCGACTGGGTGACGCGACCGGTCAAAAAGCGGCGCTGGCCGGTCAGTAGCGTCAGCTCGCCGATGAAGCTGCCCGGCCCGAACTCGGCGAGGACGACCTCGTCCGCACCGCCTGGCCGAACAACTTGCACTTTGCCCTCCAAGACGACGAACAGATCGTAAGACGCCTCCCCGGCTTCAAAGAGCAAGTCCCCAACCCGAGTAGCCCTCTCAGTGCCGAATGTGGCCATGTCCGCGAGCTCGGACGCGCTCAGCAGAGGCGAAGCCACCGAGTCTTCGAGGCTATTCGCGCTCATCGCCGCAACTCGTCTATTTGGTTGAGCTCAACCACGGACAGGAGGGGGTTTGCCTTATCCGAGCAGCCCATGCGAACTCCGAAGATATCTCACGCATTACCTCGAGCCCGCGGATGCAGGCGTCACGCCGGTGGTCTTGGCGACAGCCATTCGTCGTAAACAGAGAATGGACCGGCACGCCACCGGGGACAACACGCGATGCTAAACCTGCGCCGTCGGCCGGACGAGGATCTCGTTGAGCGTCATGCGCCGTGGGCGTGTGACGGCAAACGCGATGACCTCGGCGATGTCCTTGGGAGTGATGGCAAGGTTCTTGACGAATTCCTGCGTGGCTCGCTTGGTCTCGGTGTGCCTGATGTGGTCGGTCAACTCGGTAGCCACAGCACCCGGCTCGACGACCATCACACGCACGTCGGGCTGCAGCTCCTGGCGCAGTCCCTCCGACCAGCCGTTGATACCCCACTTGGTCGCGGCATAGGCCGCGTTCCCCACACGAGCGGTGCGGCCGGCAACCGAGGAGATGTTCACGAGGTCACCGCCGCCGTCGCGTAGCTGGTCGAGGAACACCTCGGTCGCGGTCATGGCGCCGAGCAGGTTGACCTCAACCATCTGGCGGTGCTCGGCCTGCTGCTCAGAGGTAAACGGCGCGAGCAGCATCACCCCGGCGTTGTTGACAAGGATGTCCGCGCCATCCAACTCGCGCCCCACGCGCTCGGCTGCCGCGAGGATCGAATCACGGTCGGTGACATCGGCCTCGATCGCGATTGCACCGTCACCAAGCTCGCGGGCCAAAGCCTGGATGCGGTCCAAGCGACGCGCCAGCAGCGCGAGGCGGTAACCCTCAGCGGCGAGCGCACGGGCGGTGGCCTCGCCGATGCCGGAAGACGCGCCTGTGACGACCGCAACGCGGCCTGCATTCTGGTCGGTGGTCATTGTGTTCTCCTGGGTAGTGGACGTGCGACAGGACTGGCCGTCGTGGAGCGTTGCTCGGGCCGTGCCGCGATCTAAACTCCTCGGCAGCTCGAGCCTGGTCATGGCCAGGTCATGGTGTCGAGTCAAGCATGGGTAATCACCTTGCTGGCCCGCGGACTGCGAGTGACAGCCATTGAGCCGGGGCGACAGTTGATCGCGCAGGCTCGCAACCAGCTAGCGCTAGGGTGTGATGACGACACGGCCGAATGCCTTGCGGCTCTCGGCGTATTCGTGCGCCGCGGCAGCATCCGAGAGCCGGAACGAGCGATCGATCTCCACCTGCAGCTCGCCGCTTGC
>DATHMQ010000061.1:0-51373 GCA_035486935.1 Solirubrobacteraceae bacterium | reverse complement strand
CGCATCCTGCTCGATCCGGGGATCGGCTTCGGTAAGACCGTCGCCCACAATCTGGAGTTGTTGCGTCGCCTGGAGGAGTTCGTGACGCTTGGCAGGCCAGTGGTGCTCGGCACTTCGCGCAAGCGCTTCCTTAGCGTTGTGGCAGGCGATCGTTTGGCAGGCACGATCGCGACGAACGTGATGGCGCTGGAGCGAGGGGTGAGCGTGTTTCGCGTACACGATGTGGCGCCGGTGGCTGCTGCGCTGGCGGTGGCGAGTGCTACGTTGAGCGGCAAATGGACGGCGAGCCCCACGACGAGCTGAGCGACGAGGAGCGTCGGCGCGCCCAAGAGGATGAGCTTCCCGAGGACGTGGAGGAGTCCAGCGCCTACGAGGAGGACGACGAGGAGGACGGCTTCGAGACCGTCACGATCGAGATCAGCGGTCTCTCGCTCTACACGCACCATGGGGTGAGCGAGGCGGAGCGCGAGATCGGCCAACGCTTGTTGCTCGATCTGCGCTTGGATGTGGGCGAAACCGATGCGACCGTCACCGACCGTGTCGAGGACACCGTCGACTACGCCGAGGTCTGCCAGTTGGTGGCGCTCGTCGCCCAGCAGCGCTCCTACCGAACGCTCGAGCGGCTGTGCAGCGCGATCGCCGACCGCCTGCTCGCCGACTTCGAGCTGGAGGGCGTCTGGGTGAAGGCGTCAAAGCCCGAGCCGCCGATTCCGCTGCCGGTGGAGGATGTCTCGGTGGAGGTTTGGCGAGAGGCGGGGGAGTAGACGAGCGATTGCCGGTTGAGCGCCGCATGCCGGCGCTGCCTACAAGCGCCTAATCTGGCAGCTTCGCTCGCGGCTCTTTGCGCGTTGCGTTCACTCAGGCCTCGCACGCCTCGACCGCACGCTCGAAGCGCTCTCTGCGCGGATCGTCGGTTCCTACGATCCGGTCGAGCCAAGTGCGCACTTCAGCCAAATCCAGATCACCGACGCAGACGAGCATCTGCTCGATGTCCAGCCAGTCCTTCGGGCGGTTGAAGATCGTCTTGCAGACCAGCAGGTGCTCGGGGGCGAGGACGGGGATCCGCGTTTCGCCGAAGGGTTCGCTTCTGGTTGCTCGGCGCATTGCATCGTGGAGCGCGTCATACGCGAAGAACAGATCGATCGGCGTATTGCCCCAGCGCAGACGGCACTGGCCGTCGCGTTCCACGGCCTTTGGATCCACTCCGTCGCCGACTCCGATCATCGCCAAGTCCCGCTCGATATCCGGATATGAGTTGGGGGCGACGAACAGGTTGAGATCGACGTCGATCGTCGCACGCGGCTCGGCATAGTAGGCGAGCGCGAGCGCCCCACCGAACGCGTGCGGAATTTTCGCCTGTGTCAGCTGCTCGTGGATCGCCACGATCTTCTCCGGCAGGCTGGGCTCACTCATGCGGCGCGCGAGGCGATACGCGGGAAGCGCCGGCGCTCACGCGTCCTCGCGCGAGGGAGGTGGTCGCTCAACAACAGCAGGTCGCGCAGCGCCTCTCCGCGTCGCTCGCTCGAGGCCGTTATCCAAGCGGCGGCGGCCTGCAAGTTATCTGCTGGTTGACCTTCATCCGCCGAGAGCGCCTGCACGAGCAGGCGTGCCAGCAATGGTCGCGGCCGTTGTCCCTCGGCCAACTGGGTGAGCAGCTCTCCTGCTGAGCGGTCAGAGGGAGGGGCCGCCACCGGTGCGCCCGCTCGCCGTGCGGCCTGACGCAACTCGCTCGCATCGAGATTCTTCGAAGAGCGTGCTTGCGCGCGGGCGATCGTCTCGGGAGTCAATGTCCTGAACGTCGCGAGCGTGCGGCTACGGGGTCCCGCCGCGGTGGTATGGGACTCGCGTATCTCCCATGCGCCGGCGCCACGGTCCAGTACGAAGGCCATAGTGGTTTATTTTACCACTATCAGGTGTTTGGGAGGAGGCAATTGCGTCGGCGTTGTCGCTTTCGCTCGAATAGCCTGCAGCTCTATATGCCCATGCGCAACGGACTGCTTGGCCTCGGATCGAACGTCGGCGACCGACGTGGTCACCTACAGGCTGCTGTCGATGCCCTGGCGTCCGTCGGCGTACGCGTTACCGCTGCCTCCTCGGTGTACGACACCGACCCGGTCGGCGAGGTGCTCGACCAGCCGAGCTTCCTGAATGCGTGCGTGCTCGTGGAGACAGAGCTGGAGCCGCTGGAGCTGCTCGACGCTGTCAAGAGCTTGGAGGCCGAGCTGGGGCGTATGGGTGGCGGTGTGCGACATGGGCCGCGAGCGATCGACATCGACGTCCTGTTGCTCGGAGAGCTCGCACTCGTGCACGAGCGCATGACGCTGCCACACGAGCAGGTGCTCAACCGTCGCTTCGTGTTGATCCCCGCGCTCGAGCTCGACTTCGAGCTGGTCACTCCAGATGAGCAACGGCTCGCCGACGCATTGGCGGCGCTCCCGGTGAACGAAGGCGTTCGTTGGGCGGGACCGCCGTTGTCGCTATAGCCGCAAGAGCGCGGATGAGGTCAGGCGTGTATGACGACGTCGCGGGTGATCGTCACCGCCGCGCCGTGTAGTGGTGTGAGCATGACCTTCACCGTCAGCGCCAGGCGCCGGTGGCGGCGCAGCGCGGTCTTGCCCTTGGCGGTCAGGGACACGGAGAAGGACACGCTGCCCGCTTTCAGCGACGAGCGCACCAGTCGCCCGACGCGCACTCGCGCGGGGTGCCCCGCCTTGGCCAGCGAGGCGCCGGCGGCAAACAGGCCGACTTCCAGCCGCCCGCCGGCGCCGGCCTGAGACACCTTGATCGACCCATGTACCGCCGATCCGTGTTGGCTGCCGGCGAGCTTGAGCGCCCTGGATCCCCCTTCCAAAGGCGAGCCGGAGCCGGGTTCGCCCGGCGTCGTGGGGGTGGTCGGCGTTGTGGTCGTCGGTGTGGTTGTGGTCGGTGTGGTTGGGGTTGTGCCGGTGCTGGCGCCTTCGACGATCACCTTGTACTTGGTGTAGTTACTGGTGCCGTCGTTGAACAGGCCTTCACTTTCGAATTCGTATTCACCGGCGGTAGCGAAGGTACATGTGCCGCTCCAGCCTGTTTTGGTCGGCGCCGCTTCCACCACTCCCGTGCAGCTTGGCCGCGTCGCGCCCTTCCAGATCACGTCGGTGGGGGCTTGGGAGTCTTTGTCTTCGAAGGAGATCGTGCCGCCCTGGGCGATCGTAAAGGGCGCGACTTCGTTGAACCCCACGTTCCCTTCGGGGCTCCCCTTGGGGTTCCAGCACGCCCAGCCGCTGATGTTGCAGTTTGGGGCGACTTCGAGCTTCACTTCGGACGGCGCGGCGGCGAGCGCTGGCAGCACGGCCACCGCCGTCCCTGCCAGCCCAGCGAGGGCGAAAAGGATGAGCATGCGTGGTCTCAAAAGCGTGCGCGGCCTCATCGTACGACCACGCTTCGCGTGAGGGTCATAGCCGCGCCGTGTTTGGGTGTGAGCACGATCTTCACCGTCAACGTGAGCCGGTGGTGGGCCTTCAGCGTGTGCTTTGCCTTCGCGCTCAGGGGCAGCGAGAATGTGAGCTTGCCCGCATGCAGCGAGGAACGTACGAGCTTGCCGACAGGAGCCGCGGCGCCCTTGGTGAGCAGCTCGATCTGAAGTTGGCCTTCAGAACCAGCCGAGGACACGACCAGAGATCCATGCACCACTCCGCCGTGCTGAGTGGATGCCAGCTTGAGCGACCCAAACAGCGGGCCGGAAGCAGGTTCGATCTTTGGTTGCCCAGAAGACGGTGAGCTGGAGGTTGTGCCCGTGGGATTGCCGCCGGTAGGAGTCGGCGTTGGTGAAGGTTCTTTCGCGGGAGGTTCTTTGGTTGGAGGAGACATCGTTTTGAAGCTGTGATCCAGACCTTCGGCAGGGCCCTGGTTGTTTTTAGCGACGAGCCGGAAGTGGTATTCCGTGCCGGGGGTCAAGCCTTTGAGCGTGGCAGAAACACTCTGATTGCCTCCGCTCGCCAAGAGAGTCGCTTTTTCCGTCTTCAGACCGTAGCCGGTGCCGGTTCCGTATTCGAAGAAGTATTCGGTCGCTTCGCCTCCGGGGTTGATCGTCCCTTTGAGAGTGGCTTCGGTTTCTTTGAACCCTTCGGCGGCGAGTGTTGTTGCGGTAGGTGCAGTTACCGCATGGGTTGTGAACATCTTTTGCGTCGCGCCCGACACAGAGGTTTTCCCGACTCCGTAGGTCGCCACCAGAAGGAAGTTGTAGGTCATGCCTGGCTCCAGGCCGCTCACCGGAGCCGACACGGTGTGGCTCGCGGAGTCGGCCGCGCTCAACGTGACTGTAGGGGTCGACTGTTTACCGGTCACGCCCGGGCCTTCATATTCGAAGTGGTAATCGACGGTGTTCCCTTCAGGATTGATGCTGCCGTTGAGCATCGCTTCCGTTTGGGTTTCGCCGCTCGCGGAAGTCGTTTCGTCCGTGGGCGTGCCTGCGACTACGATTTCGTATTTGGTGTAGTTGGCGTTGCCGTATGGGGTGTTTTCATCATCGAAGAGGGTCGCGCTTTCGAACTTGTACGTTCCTGGTTGATCGAATTCGCATTTGCCTTCCCAGGGCGTCGAGGCGCTCGCAGGTATATCGGAGCACATTGTTGGCGCAGAGCTCGTCCATACGACGGTCGCCGTTCTGCTCGCGTCGTGGTCGGTGAACACGATTTCGCCGCCGTCGGCGATTTTGACCACGAGCGCGGGTGAGCTCGAGCCTGGGGTTGCCCAGCACGGCCAGTCGGGGTCGACGCAGTTTTGGTTGACTTCGAGCTGCTTCACTTCGGTCGGGCTGGCGGCAGCGAGCGCGGGCATGATCGCGACGGCGGCTCCGAGCACAGCCACTACGAGCACGGCCGCTACGGGTAGATAACGCTTACGCAGCTTCACAGTCTCAGCCCACCTCTCGATCGAGTACCCATGCCGGTCCCGCGTGCTCGCGCAAAGCAGCCGATGCACGCTCTAACAACCCAGGACTCCGACCCGGCGCGATCCTTCCCGGGTTCATCGCGCCGCGCCACGCCTAAAACCTTCCGCATCGCCGCACACTCCACTGAGGGAAGCTGCGGGCCGATGCGTGCCTGCAGCCGGTTAGTTCTGGGCGTTGCCTATTCCGAGGCTGGCAACGCCCAGAACCTTGCGTCGAACTATCGTGCTTTTCAGTGCAGCAGGTTCAGCGTGTTTTCGCCGTCATCGACGAAGTAGACGCCCTTGCCTTCCGGCGCTATGACGAAGCCAAACAGCGATCCCGCGCCCGTCTTCTTGTCGGCGGTCTGGACGGCTATCTGCTGGCCGGCGGGTGTAATTTCGACCATGTTGCCGTCACCACCGTTGCTCGCGATGATGTTGCCGTTTGGTGCGAGCACCAGGCCGAGCGGTTCCTTGAGGTGGCCGCCTTCGGTTAGGACGGTGCCACCTTTTGCGGCCGGGGTATTGCGTGTCATTGCTTCGGATATCGCAAGGATCTTGTTGTCCTCGGTCGAGGCTACATACAGCGTCCCGTTGGAGGCGAGCGCGAGTCCCGTCGGGCCGAGCACGAGGGCTTCTGCTGAGTTAACCCAGGGGATGCCGTTCGCGATTACCGTTTCGCTCAGTACCTTCGGCGGCTGCCCTTCGCCCGATTCGAGGACTATCCGCACGACGTTCGAGTTGTCGATCGTGTGAATGCCCTTCGCGGCGCCGCCGTTGAGCGCGTTGGCGACGAAGAGGGTCGTCTTTGACCCTTCGCTGACGGCGGTCGAGTCCCACGGCCCCTCAATGTTCGGGCCCGAGATCGTGCTGACGGGCTTGCCGCTTGAGTCGAGCACGATCAGACAGCCGTACTTCGCGGTCGCTGTCTTGCCGTTGGTGGTCGGCAGGCTACCCACGACGACGTAGCCACCCGGGAGGGTGTTCAGCGCCGTCGTCAGCCCGACGCCGCCTGGGCACGGACCGGGGAGCGTCTTGGCGTCGATCGTCGCAAACGGCGAGAGCTTCCCGGCGGTCGAGACCTGCACGATCGTCGTGCCGGTGCCTTGACCGTTCTCCTTCGCGCTTTCCTTGGCGTTGAAATTGCTGATTAGCATCTGGCCCGCATGAAGCTTGCCCTCGCTGGTGGGCACGATCACGATGCCGTACGGGTTGATATCGCCGTTGGCCGGGACGGTCGAGGCGACGTTGCTGACGTTCGTGAACTTCGCCAGAAACGGGCCAGAGTTTGCGCTCGTGGTCGCAGTATTCGCAGCGGCCGACGTGCTGGAGGAGCTGCTGGTGCTTTTGGAGCTGCCGCAGCCGGCGATAGCGAGTGCTACGCCTGCGAGGGCAAGGATTGAGGTTCTAGGCACTGGGGACTACTCCTGTCGTTCGAGATCGGGGATGACGGCTTGCAGAGCAGGGGCCAGCGCATAGCTGCTTCGCGCGCTAGCCCCTATTGACTCCGGCGTTACGGGATTCCTTCCCTGCGAGGTATCGCGGCTGGCAGCCTCGCGCTGGTCTCCGCCGGGATCGAGTCAAGCGGGGACGTCCTCGCGGCGATCCTGACGTTCTTCGCTGTGCGGTTGGGTCGCCAGCCCGCGGACCCGAGCACCCCTATCGCGCAGGCGCCTGCCGCCGTAACTCATCTAGCTGCCGTTTGGAGACGGCGCGATCTCGCCGCGGCCAGCTTGTTGCAGGTCGGCCGGCAGGGGCGCGTCGGCGGTGCGGGCGAGGACGGTCAGGTCGATGCGCCAGCGGATGATCGCCGCGCGCTGGGCTGCCTGCGTATTGGGCAGGTCGGTGAGCTCGTCGTCGGTGAGGCCGGCGACGAGCGCGCTCAGGTAGGCGTCCTCGAACACGTAGGTGTTGGCGTAGCCGGCGTTGAGCGCGCGCAACTGAGCGGTTGGCGGGTCGACCGCCGCGATGTCGACTGCGTAGGCCGCGAACCGCTGCTCCAGTCGGCCCATGCGCCGGGCGGCCTCGCTGGGTGCGATGCGTCGGTCGCGAAATGCCTCGAGGATCGGGTCGGCCCCACCCAGGAGCTTGTTGACCGCGAGCCTGATCGGCTCGACCTCGCCAATGTAGCGCTCGATCGCAGCCCGCCCAGCACGTTGCGTTGTGGCCGCCGACCCGGCTTGGCTCGCGCATCCGCCGAGCGCGACTACGCACAAACAACTGGCAGCCAGCGCCCGGGGCCAGCTTGTTACACCCATCGTGCACAAGCAACTGGCGACCAGCGCCCGGGGCCGGCTTGCCGCACCCACGAGCGCTGTGCCGCCGATCCAGCCGCGAGGGCTCAGTAGCCGTAGCCGCCGCTACTGGAGCCGCTGCCGCTCGAGGATTCTTCTGAGGAGCCGCCCGTGCTCGGCGCGGGTGCCGCCGGGGTGCTGCTTGTGCTCGTAGCGGGAGTGCTGTTGGAGCTGGTCGTGACGACGCTCCAGGTGCCCACGTCTTTGATCCCCTGACCCTTGGTTTCACCAGATTGCTGGTCCCCTGTAAACGTGTACAGGGGCGTGCCCTTATAGGTGACCTGCACGGTGCCTTCGGGGCGCTTCACGGTCCCGAGTGAGCCGACTTCGCCGCTAGGAGTGCTGGACGGCGCAATGAGTGGGTGCCACACACCGACACAAGCGGAGCTGGTGCAGATGAACTTGCCGTTCTGCTCGCCGCTGAGGTGATACAGCGTCATCCCCTGGCTGTCGACCAGGATCGTGCCGAGCGAGTTGGAGGCTGTCTTCACGAGGTCGGAGCTTGATGGGCTGCTGCTTGTCTGCGCGGCGGCCTGTGTGCTGGCGGCCGAGCTGGTCGTGTTGCTGGATGAGCTACTGCCGCAGGCGGCGATCAGGAGCGACGCGGCGAGTGCTGGAACGGACAGCTTCAGTAGATTGCGCATGTATTCACTCCTGTGAGGATTCGGCATCATGCGGGTGCGTGTGGGTCCCGCTGTACTGACAAAGACTCCAAGCAGGCGCTTTCCTTCCAGTCCCTCGCCGACGGGCTACGTCCACCGCGGTCGGCGTTGGCGCTACAGTCGCAGGGCGGGGAGAGCATCTCGGTGCCACGAGGGTCGCTCTCTTTCCGCCACCGGCCAATGCGCACTCTGGACCCACAGTCGCTGACGCAACACGTGGACCGCCTCTATCGCGCCGCGTGGGCGCTGTGCGGCTCGCGCGAGGATGCCGAGGATTTGGTGCAGGAGACGTTTACGCGGGTGCTGGCCAGGCCCCGAGTTCTCACCGGCGATGACGATCTGTACTACCTGATGCGCGTGCTGCGCAACACGTTCTTCACGAACCGCCGCACAGCGAGCAGACGACCGGTGACCGTGGCTACGCTCGAGGACGTCAACCCAGCCGATCCGCGGCAGTTGGGCGAGCCCGAGCGTGCGCTTGAGATGCAGGAGGTGTATGCCACGATTGCGGGGCTTCCGGAGGATCGTCGCCTTGTATTGGTGGCCGTGGACGTGCTCGGTCTCTCTTACAAAGAAGCCGCACGAGCATTGCGTGTGCGCGAGGCAACCGTCACGACCAGGCTGTTCCGGGCACGTAAGCAGGTGGCTGAGCGGCTGGCGCCTGCGGTGGACGCGACGACGGACTCTGAGTCCGATTCCTCCGCGGCGCGATCTTCAAAGCGAGGCTCTCCCGAGCTCGAGGGCTCTCCCGCAACCCAGCATCCACCAAACCAGACGGTCCGCGGGAATGAGACGCGGCCGGCCGGAGTCTTGTCCAGTAGAGGAACGCCATGACCGACATGCCCTCCAACATCGAAGACGACCAACAGCGCATTGCCCAGCTGGTGCGCTCGTTCGACGCGCCCGCACCGCAGTCGCTGCACCGGCGGATCGACTCGCTTGTGGCCGACCATGGGGGTTCTCCTCATACACACAGGCATCTCGGGCAGCGGCTCTCTTTCCCAGTTCTCGCTGGCGTGGGAGCGATTGCCGTCGTGGCGGTCATCGCCCTTGCGATCGCGTTTGGCAGCGGCAGCGGCAGCGGTGCGGCGCCGCTGACAGTGGGCCAGACGGTTGCCCCGACCTTGCGCGCGGCGACGCTTCCAGCGCCGCGCGAGAGCCTCACTCGCAACGCCCAACTCGACGCCGCCGTCGACGGCGTGCCGTTCCCGTATTGGGGTGAGCGCTTTGGTTGGCGCAGCATAGGGGCACGCGCCGATCGGGTCGACGGGCGTACCGTCACGACGGTCTTCTACGCAAACGGTCGCGCTCAGCGTGTCGGTTACGCGATCTTCGCCGGGGCTCCAACGTCCAGGATTGGTGGTGTTGTCACATGGCGTGGCGGCGTGTCCTATCGACTGTCCGACGAGAACGGCGTTGCCGTGGTCACGTGGCTGCGTGACGGCCACCTCTGCGTCGTCTCGGGCCGTGGTGTCTCCAGTGCCACGCTGTTGAGGTTGGCCAGTTGGAGCGAGGGCAGCTCGACAGTCACCTGAGCGCGCGGGGGGCTTCGAGCGTCGGGGTGTTTCGAGAGCTCTGGAGCGAGGCCGCACCTTGAGGGCGCAAGGGGGACTTCAGCTCGGGGCTCGTAGAGCTACACCCACACGTCGGCGGAAGGTTCGCGGCGTTGTCGGTGTCTATAAGGAGACATGAAATTCATACGCCCCACCACCCCGACACATTCGGAGGAACCATGAAGCGACCATACGTCATCCTGGCCGTTGCCCTCGCCGTCACGGCGGGTGCCGTGACGGTTGCGAGCGCGAAGCCGTCTATCCCCAGCGCGCGCTCGAGCAGCGCGGCAACCGTGCAACTGCGTCACACCAGTCTTGGCAGCATTCTCGTCAGCAGTTCGGGCCGAACGCTGTACGAGTTCACACGTGACCACGCCAACAAAAGCAGCTGCGCATCGATCAGGGGATGCTCAGAAATATGGCCCTCGCTGAGAGCTAACGGCAGGCCCACCGCCGGTTCGGGCGTTAGGGCTTCCCTGCTCTCCACCTCCGGCGGGCAGGTCACTTATGCCGGCCACCCGCTCTACCTCTACAGCGGGGACAGCGGCCCCGGGAAGACCTCCTACGTCGGGGTCAAACAGTTCGGCGGTTCGTGGTATGCACTCAACGCCTCAGGGGGCGCGGTGAAGTAGCCCTCGGCGTCCGAACAACGGTCCGGCACCGGTGAGCGGCACCGGTGCCGGAAACCGTTTCAGTAGCCGTAGCCGCCACTCGAGATTCCCAGGAGCCTTCTGTGCTCGGTTAGTAGCCGTATTCAGGCGTCGGGCTGGGCGTGGTCGGTTTGGCGGGTGTCGCTGGGCTTGTGCTGCCCGTAGCGCTCAGCACGTGCCATGTACCGCCGAAGCTGTGGATGCTCTGACCGTTAGCTTCGCCCCTGGCCTGGTCGCCCGAATAGCGATACAAGGGCAGCCCGCCGAGCGTGACCTGCAACACGCCGTTACTGCGTCGCAGGATCGCGAGATGGCCGTGCACTCCGGGCCCGGCCAGGAGTTTGGTCTTGCTCGAGTGCACTGTCACCGGCGGCCAAAATTTCAGGCATTGGCTGCCCTTGCACAACAGATGATGCGTGGTCTCCGGGCTCAGGGCGTAGAGCGTCCGCCCCTGCGCGTCGACGACGATCTGCTCACCGAGTGTCGAGTTCGATGCCGAGATGACCGTCGTTGTGCTGCCGGTGGCAAGCGCCATCGCGGTCAGCGAGCCGGCAAATACCAGCGTGGCGGCCATAACGGTCACAAGCAGGCCCGAAGGTCGCCACCGCCGCCTCCGGGACGAACGCGCTATCTGGTTCTGCCGTGCACTGTTCATCGAGTCTCCTCTGTTGTGGGCGTTGCCTACATTGACGCCTGGGCGTCCACAACCTTCCGAGGCGCTACAAGCGTTCAGCGCGACAAGTGCAGTGTGTTTTGCCGCCATCGCCCAGAAGGGCGAGCGTGATCAGGCGCTTGTAGGCGCCGGCAACCACTGCGCCGGCAGCGTCCCCGCGGGGATTTCGCCTGCCTGCGGCTCGAACCAGCGCGTGAGGCTCAGTGCCTTATGGCCGGGTGGGCCCTCAATCAGAGGGCGTACATCTGCGATCGTCATCAGCAGCCGGATCGAGCTGCCGATCTGCAGGTCGGCAGCGTTGGGCTGCTCGCCGCCGAGCACGCCGTCGGCGATCCACGCGTCGATGTGCTCCAGCTGCGCGGGCAGCGCCGCAAGGTCGGCCTTTGCTTTCTCGTCGTCGGCCTTGTTGAGCTTGGCCATCAGCTTCGCCGTCAGCGGTAGCGCCGGGCGCAGCATTGGCCGGGGGAGCGGCAGCTTCGCATCGCCCGCATAACTCTCCATGCAAGCAGCGTTGCGCAGCCAAGCCGCGTCGAGCAGGCGCCGCGGTACGCCCTGCAGCACCTCGTCGCCCCAGCGCTCGGCCTCCAACACACGTGCTCGTGCGACAGAGTCGGACAGCGGCGGCAGCAGCGGTGGCTCGGGCGCGAGCGCGTCGAGGCGGCGCATGATCGTGCGCGAGCCCGCCAGGCGCTCGCCGTCGATGCGCAAGCCCGGCACTGTGTTGCCTCCGTAGCGCAGTGGGCCGATCGCCAGCTGAGACAGCGGCAGCAAGTCGATGCGTCGATAGTCGATCGACTTCAGTCGCAATGCCACCTCGACAGCGGCGCACGGGTGCGATCCGGGCAGTGCATACAGCTTCACGTTCACGTGCCTGAGCATAGGCCCTATTGCACGACTTGTGCATCCTGGCTGGCTCGCCGACCAGGACCCAGAGCGCGGCAGCGGTCCGCTAGCCCCATAATCCTCGGCCATGCTGCTTGTCGTCGACGTTGGCAACACCCAAACGCATTTCGGCACCTTCGAAGGCGAGGAGCTGCTCGAGCATTGGCGCTTTGCCACGGTGCGCGAGTCGACCGCCGACCAGCTTGGTGCCGCGCTGCGCAACCTGCTGGAGCTGCGTGGGCTGTCCTTCGGGGATCTGTCGGCCTCGATCGTGTCCTCGACGGTGCCCCACCTGGAGCCCGAATGGACCGCGATGGCCGCGCGTTATCTCGGCCACGAGATGCTCGTCGTCGGTCCCGGCCTGAAGACGGGCATGGCGATCCGCTACGACAACCCGCGCGAGATCGGGGCCGACCGGCTCGTCAACGCCGTCGCCTTGCGCGCGCGCTTCGGCGGCCCCGCCGTGTGCGTGGACTTCGGCACCGCAACCACTTTCGACGTCCTCAGCGCCGCCGGCGAGTACGTCGGCGGCTCCTTGATGACCGGCATGGAGATTTCCCTGGACGCGCTTACCGAGCGCGGCGCGCGGCTGCCGAAGGTGGAGCTTGCCCCGCCGAAGAGCGTGATCGCCAAGAACACGATCGACGCGATCCGCTCGGGGGTCATATTCGGCTACGCCGGCGCCGTCGACGCGATCCTGCGCCGCATCTACGACGAGCTCGGCGCGCGCGTCGCGGTCGTCGCGACCGGCGGTCTTGGGCACCTGGTCGTGCCATTCACCGAGGAGATCGACGAGGTCGACGATCTGCTCACGCTCACTGGCTTGCGCCTGATCCACGAGATGAACGCGGCGTAAGCGCCTCCAACACCGGTGCGTCTGCTGGAAAAGTTGGTCGGGGGATGCACGGTCGGCTCGATCGGCAGCCAACGGTGCACGACGATCGTCAGCCAGTGGCGCGTGAATATCGCGGGCACGAACGACGATCCCCACAATAATAGGCCGATGACAACGCAAGCCCGTTTGACCGACCCCTGGCAGCTCGGCCCGCTGCGCGTTCCCAACCGCGTGATGCTCGCACCGCTGGCCGGCATCGGCAACTGGTTCGTGCGCCTGCAGGCCAAGCGCCACGGCGCCGGCATGGCGGTCTCGGAGATGCTCTCCTCGCATGCCATCTTTCACGGCAACGAGCGCACGTGTGTGGAGATGTTGCGCATCGACCCGCGCGAGCGCGCATACGAAGGCCCGATCTCGATCCAGCTGTTCGGCCAGGACCCGGCCGTCATGCGCGTCGCCGCCAGGGAGGTCGCCAGAGCAGGCGCCGACGCGATCGATCTGAACATGGGCTGCCCGGTACCAAAGGTCTGCAAGACCGGCGCCGGGGCCGCGCTGCTCGACGACCCGGACGTCGCGGTCGCGGTTGCGCGTGCCGCACGCGAGGGCAGCGGTCTGCCGGTCACCGTCAAGCTGCGCTCCGGTCGACGCCCAGGAGATACGAGCGGCTTCGAGCTTGCACATCGCCTCGTGCGAGAGGCAGGAGTGGCGGCGATCGCCTTCCATCCGCGCTCGGCTGCCGTCCACCACAAGGGTGTTCCCGACTACGCCTTGGCTGCCCGCCTCGTAGAAGAGCTGGATGCGCCGGTGATCCTCAGTGGCGGCCTGCACGGCTCTCAGTCCACGCTCGGCGCCTTCCGCCAGACCGGCGCCAGTGCCGTGATGCTCGCGCGCGGCTCACTCGGCAACCCCTGGCTGTTCGAGCAATTGCTCGGTGTGCGTGAGGATGCGCCCACACGCGCCGAGGTCCTGGCTGAGCTCGACTGGACGATCGACCGTGCCGTCGAGCACCTCGGCCCGCCTCGAGCCACCCGCTACCTGCGCAAGTTCTACCCTTGGTACGTCGCCCGTTTGGGTCTGGAGAAGCCCCAAGCCAAGGCTTTGGGAGAGTCCCTGCAAAGAGCCGCCACCTTGGATGACGCTCGCTATACTGCTGCGCTCGCCGCCCACCCGACGGTGGCGGTCCCTGCCTGAAACTGCAGGGATTTCCTCATCCAAAGCCAACCTCGCGGAGTTAGTTCCCGCCCACCCACATGCCGAAGGACGTCATCCTCACTCCCGAAGGGCTGGAGAAACTCCAAGAGGAGCTTGAGCTGCTCTCGACCGCCAAGCGCCGCGAGGTGGCTCAGCGAATCAAGGAGGCACGCGAGTTCGGCGACATCGCCGAGAATTCGGAGTACGACGACGCCAAGAACGAGCAAGCGATGCTCGAGAGCAGGATCGCCACGCTGCAGGAGAAGCTGCGCATGGCCAGCGTCATCGACTCCAAGGAGATCTCGACGGACGTCGTCGGCGTCGGCTCTGTCGTGCACGTCAAGGATGAGAAGACCGGCAAGTCTGTCAAGTACACGATCGTCGGCTCTGCCGAGGCCAACCCGCAGGAGGCCAAGCTCTCCAACGAGTCGCCGGTTGGGCGCGCGCTGATCGGGCACAAGCGCAACGAGGTCGTCGCCGTGCAGGTCCCGCGCGGACCGGCCCGCAAGCTCAAGATCACAAAGATCGACGTCGGACTCAAATAGTCTCTCGCGTTGTGAGCGAGAGCGATGATGAGCCGGCTGGGCATCGTTCAGATGCCGATGCCCCGAGCGCGCCCGGGGGAGAGGGATCTGGAGGGCCGGTCGGCGCTGGTGTCGAGGGTCGTGGTGATGGGCAGGCAGAGCAGCCGGACCGTTTGGGTGTGGATGCCCAAAAAGGCGATGCCCCCCGCGCGCACGCGGGGCATGGCGCCGAGGAGCGCTCCGCTCACGGCCTGTCCGAGCTGATCGCCGAGCGCCGCGCGAAGGCGCGGCGCCTGCGTGCGGACGGGGCCGAGATCGCCCCTTACGCCTTCGCTGACGTAGAGCCGATCGCTGGAGTGCGTGCCGCCTATGAGCACCTGGAGGTAGGCCAGGAGACCGAGGATTCTCACCGCGTCGCCGGGCGTATCGCAGCGCGCCGCGGCGCCGGCAAGGCCGCTTTCCTGGATCTTGTCGATCGCAGCGGCAAGATCCAACTGCACGCGCGCGCGGACGTGCTCGGCGCGGACACGCTCAAGCAGCTGCTCTCGCTCGACCTCGGTGATCTGCTCGGCGTCGATGGGGCGCCTTTGCGCAGTCGCCACGGCGAGCTGACTCTGCGCGTGGACAGCTTTCAAATCCTTGGCAAGGCGTTGCGCCCACCGCCCGACAAGCACGCCGGCTTGATCGACGTCGAGACGCGTCATCGCCGCCGCGAGCTGGATCTGATCGCAAACGAGGACGCGCGCAAGCTGTTCGCCGATCGCGCCCGGATCGTGTCAGCCGTGCGTGCGTATCTCGACAGCGAGGGTTTCCTGGAGGTCGAGACGCCGGTCCTGCAGCCGCTCTACGGCGGCGCCATGGCACGGCCGTTCACGACCCACCACAACGCCCTCGACCGCGAACTGTACCTGCGCATCGCCACCGAGCTGTACCTGAAGCGGCTGATCGTTGGCGGGCTGGAGCGCGTGTACGAGCTCGGCAAGAACTTCCGCAATGAGGGCCTCTCCACCAAGCACAACCCCGAGTTCACGGTGGTGGAGTGGTATGAGGCCTACGCCGACTACAACGATCAGGCCGCACGCCTGGAGGCGATGGTGGCGGGTGCGGCCGCCGTGGTCGGCTACGAGGGCGAGCTGGACTTCAAAGCGCCCTGGCAGCGGATGCGCTTCACCGACGCGGTACGCGACGCCACCGGCATCGACCTGCGTGTGCTGCGCGAGGCTGACGAGCTCGCGGCGGCCGTTGCCGAGCGCGAGCTGGGCATGCCCACCGACGGGCTAACCTGGCCCCAGCTTGCCGACGACCTCCTCTCGAAGTTCGTCGAGCCGAAGCTGATCCAGCCCACGTTCGTGCTCGACTACCCGATCGAGCTGTCCCCGCTCGCGCGCTCGCATCGCTCCGAGGAGGGTCTCGCCGAGCGCTGGGAGGCATTCGCGGGGAGCATGGAGATCGCCAACGCCTTCTCCGAGCTGACCGATCCAGACGAGCAGCGCGAGCGCTTCGAGGCGCAGCAGCGGCTCGCGCTCGCGGGCGACGAAGAGACCCAACCCCACGACGAGCTGTTCCTCGAAGCGCTCGAGCAGGGCATGCCCCCGACGGGTGGCGTCGGCGTAGGCATCGACCGACTCGTGATGCTGCTCACGGGACGCACTTCGATCCGCGAGGTCGTGCTGTTCCCGGCGATGCGCAACTAGTGATTGGCTGGAGGTCTTTTAGAGCATGCACATCCAACGTCGCGAGGGCGGTGACGGGAGCCCGGATACCCGGTTGGTAGACTGCCTGAAAGGCGCCACAGGACCGTAAGCGCGAGGCTTGCGCTCCGCACAGGAAGGACGTACCCCATGTTCGAGCGATTCACAGAACGGGCCCGGCAGGTCGTCGTTCTCGCGCAGGAGGAGGCGCGTACGCTCAAGCACAACTACATCGGCACGGAGCACATCTTGCTCGGCTTGCTGCGCGAGGAGGAGGGCTTGGCCGCACGCGTGCTGGAGAGCCTTGACATCACCGTCGAGCGTGTGCGTGCCCAGGTGGTTCGCATCGTCGGCTCCGGTGAGGAGGTCACCTCGGGGCAGATCCCGTTCACGCCGCGTGCCAAGAAGGTCTTGGAGCTCGCCCTGCGCGAGGCGCTGTCGCTGGGTCACAACTACATCGGCACGGAGCACATCCTGCTCGGCCTGGTCCGCGAGAACGAGGGCGTCGCCGCCCGCATCCTGCTCGACTTCGACGCTGACTCCGAGAAGATCCGCAACGAGGTCATCCGTATGCTCTCCGGCCCAGGCGGCCGTCGTCAGGGCTCAGGTGCCGGTGCCGGCTCGGGCTCGGGTCCAGGCGAGGGCAAGAAGTCCTCGAAGCTGCTCGACCAGTTCGGGCGCAACTTGACCAAGCTTGCCGCCGAGGGCAAGCTGGACCCGGTGGTCGGTCGCGAGACCGAGATAGAGCGGATCATGCAGATCCTCTCGCGGCGCACCAAGAACAACCCGGTCCTAATCGGCGAGCCCGGTGTGGGCAAGACGGCAGTGGTTGAGGGTCTGGCCCAACGCATCACCAACTCCGACGTGCCTGAGCTCTTGAAGAACAAGCAGATCTATACGCTCGACCTGGCAGCGTTGGTGGCGGGTTCGAAGTATCGCGGTGAGTTCGAGGAGCGCCTGAAGAAGGTGATGAAGGAGATCACCCAGCGCGGCGACATCATCCTGTTCATTGACGAGCTCCACAACCTGGTGGGAGCGGGCGCTGCCGAGGGCGCGATCGACGCCGCCTCGATCCTCAAGCCGGCCTTGGCACGCGGTGAGCTGCAGACGATCGGCGCTACCACGCTGGACGAGTACCGCAAGTACCTGGAGCGCGACTCGGCTTTGGAGCGCCGCTTCCAGCAGATCCGCGTGGAGGAGCCGACGATCGAGCAGACCGTCGAAATCCTCAAGGGCCTGCGCGACCGCTACGAGCAGCACCACAAGGTGCAGATCACAGACGAGGCGTTGCAGGCCGCCGCCGACCTCGCCTACCGCTACATCTCAGACCGCTTCCTGCCGGACAAGGCGATCGACCTGATTGACGAGGCGGCTTCGCGGATGCGCATCAAGTCGATGACCTCTCCACCGGCGAACCGCGAGTTCGAAGAGGAGATCGAATCGACGCGCCGCGAGAAGGAGGCGGCGATCGAGGCCCAAGAATTCGAGAAGGCTGCAGCCCTGCGCGACCAGGAGCGCAAGCTCGCCGGCAAGAAGCGCGAGCTCGAGGAAGAGTGGGAGTCCGGCGAGTCCGTCGAGCGCCCGGCGATTGGCGAGGAGGAGATCGCCGACATCGTCTCGATGTGGACCGGCATTCCCGTGTTCAAGCTGACCGAGGCCGAGACCCAGAAGCTGATGCGCATGGAGGAGGAACTCCACAAGCGCGTCATCGGCCAGCACCCCGCGGTCGAGGTCATCTCGAAGGCGATCCGTCGCTCGCGCGCGGGTCTGAAGGATCCCAAAAGGCCAACCGGCTCGTTCATCTTCCTGGGCCCCTCAGGCGTGGGCAAGACCGAGCTCGCGCGCACGCTCGCCGAGTTCCTGTTCGGCGACGACGAAGCGATGATCCGCATCGACATGTCCGAGTACATGGAGAAGCACGCCGTCTCGCGCCTGGTCGGCTCGCCTCCGGGCTACATCGGCTACGACGAGGGCGGCCAGCTCACCGAGGCCGTGCGCCGTAAGCCCTACTCCGTACTGCTGCTCGACGAGATCGAGAAGGCCCACCCCGACGTCTTCAACATCTTGCTGCAAATCCTCGAGGATGGCCGGCTCACCGATGCCCAGGGTCGTACGGTGGACTTCCGCCACGCGATCGTGATCATGACCTCCAACATCGGGGCGGCTGAGATCGCGCGCAACACGCCGCTCGGCTTTGCCGTGTCCGACGATGAGACCGGCATCACCTACGACGACATGAAGAACCGCATCATGGGCGAGCTCAAGAAGGTCTTCCGTCCCGAGTTCCTCAACCGCATCGACGATGTGATCGTCTTCCACAAGCTGCAAAAGGAGGAGATCCGCCAGATCGTCGAGCTGCTGTTGGTGCGGATCCGCGAGTCGATGGCCGAACGCGAGTTGCAGCTCGAGCTGACCGATTCGGCCAAGGATCTACTCGTTGACAAGGGTTGGGACCCAGCGATGGGTGCTCGCCCGCTGCGTCGCGCAATCCAGCGCTACATCGAGGACCCACTTGCCGACTTCGTCCTGCGCGAGCAGCTGATGCCAGGTGCCACCGTCGTCGTGGATCCTGCTCCCGAGGGCGACGACAGCGAGGTGCGTCTCACGATCGTCAAGCCCAAGAAGGCAAAGACCCCCGTAGCAGTCGGTGCCGGCGGTGGCGAGCCCGAGCCTGGTGCGGAGTTGCCGGTGGGCGAGGACACGCACGACGATGACGACGAGCATCCTGTCGAGCCGTAGGCTCCTGAGAAGGTTCCGCTGAGTACCAGTCAGCAGGTGACGCTCGCGCCGATGGGCGCCGAGGACTGGCCTGCGGTCGCGCGCATCTTCGAGCAGGGCATAGCTGGTGGTAACGCGACGTTCGAGCGCTCGGCGCCGGGATGGGAACAGTGGTCGACAGCGCGCTGCCCAGAGCCGCGCTTGGTCGCACGCGACGAGTCGGGCGTGATCGGCTGGGCGGCCCTCACTGCTGCTTCGGCCCGGCCCGTGTACCGCGGTGTGGGTGGCGTCAGCATCTACGTCGATGCTGCGGTGGCGGGCCGTGGCGTAGGACGGGCGTTGCTCGAAGAGTTGGTCAGAGCTTCCGAGCGCGCCGGCTTCTGGACGCTGCAGGCTGGAATCTTTCCTGAGAATGCGGCATCGATTGCTTTGCACGTGGGGTGTGGTTTTCGCTTGGTGGGCACGCAAGCGCGGCTGGGCCAGATGCCCGACGGTCGCTGGCGCGACGTCATGCTCTATGAGCGCCGCAGCGAAGTGGTCGGTCGCGCCTGATCTGGTTCTGTTGTGGGTCTCTCGATCGGCATGTACTCCTGCGCGCGCGGAGAGCATCGCGAATTTGGTGGACCGTAGGCGGCACATGCTCCAGAGGTTCCAAGCCGATGTATCCCGCGCAGAGAACCGTCGGGGTCGACGCGTAACCTGGGCCGATGACTCGAGCTCATACCGTCCATATCTGCTCGCAGTGCGGGCTCTCCTCTGCCCAATGGCATGGACAGTGCCCGGGATGCGGGGCATGGAACGCATTGGTTGAGGAGCGCTCGGCGGGGAGCGGTGGAGATCGTCGTCGAAATGGTTCGCCCCCTGCGCGCGCGGGGGGCATCGGCGCACCGCTGGTAGCGCTTTCACAGGTGACGAGCGCTCCGTTAGCTCGGTTGCAGACGGGCATCGGCGAGCTTGACCGCGTGCTCGGGGGTGGGCTTGTGCCAGGCTCTCTGGTGCTGCTTGGCGGCTCGCCGGGTATCGGCAAGTCGACGCTCACCAATATGGCGCTGGGCAACGTCGCAGCGGCCGGGCACAAGACGCTTTATGTGAGCGGTGAGGAGTCAGCCGAGCAGGTGCGCCTGCGCGCCGAGCGACTGCAGTCCAGTGCGCTGGAGGTGCCGGTACTGGCTGAGACCGACCTCGACGCGGTGCTCGACACGATCGCCGCGCATGCCCCGAGCGTGTGCGTGATCGACTCCGTGCAAACGCTGCGCAGCGCTGAGCTCTCCGGGGCTCCGGGCTCGGTCGGTCAGGTACGCGAGGTGGCCGCACGCATCATGGACGTGGCCAAGGCGCGTTCGATCGCGGTCGTGCTCGTTGGGCACGTCACCAAGGACGGCGCGCTCGCCGGACCGCGCGTGCTCGAGCATCTGGTCGACTGTGTGCTCCAGTTCGAGGGCGAGCGCGAGCGCCCCTATCGCGAGCTGCGCGCGCTGAAGAACCGCTTCGGCTCGACCAACGAGGCCGGTCTGTTCGAGATGCGCCAGGCTGGACTGATCGAGGTGCTCGATGCCTCGGCTCGCTTCGTCGCCGAGGCCACGCGTGCGCCTGGCAGCGTGGTGCTGGCGGCGATGGAGGGCTCGCGTCCGCTGCTCGTGGAGGTGCAGGCGCTTGTGGCCCCGTCAGAGCTAGAACAACCACGCCGTGTGGTGTCCGGTCTCGACCGCAACCGCCTCGCGCTCGTGCTCGCAATCCTTGGCCGTCACGGCGGTGTCGGAGTGGGTGGCCACGACGTGTTCGTAAATGTCGTCGGCGTCGTACGCGTGGACGAGCCTGGGGTGGATCTGGCGATAGCGCTCGCGGTCGCCTCGGCTGCCAAGGGCGTGGCACTGAACGGCTCTCCCTGTGGGTGCTTCGGCGAGCTTGGCCTGACGGGGGAGTTGCGCTGGGTGGGTCATCCCGAGCGACGCTTGGCCGAGGCCGCCAGACATGGCCTCGCAGGCGTGCATGCGCCTGTCGGCAGTGGCGACAGGGCATGCGAGGCCTCGACGCTGCGCGAGTCGCTGGCGGCGGCACTTCCCACCGTTGCGCGTCGGCCTGCACGGGCTGCGTGAGATGTCTCCCCGGGGGTTTTCGCTCCGGCCCGCGTGTGAGCGGGCCAATTCGCGCCCTTGGAACACGTTAGGGACGCGATAAAAAAAGCCTAAATGCCGTAGAATGTCCAGTTGTGGCCTCACGATCCGGCGAAGAATTCGACACGGACGCGCGACCCGAGCCCGGTCTGGTCAGGGCGCTCGAGATGGTTGCTCCCGGCACGGCGCTGCGGGAGGGGATCGAGAGCATCCTGCACGCTCGTACGGGCGGTCTGATCGTGATCGGCGATCCGGAGGAGCTCAGCTTCCTCTTCTCGGGCGGCATCAAGCTCGACATCGACTACACCCCGGCCTTCCTCTACCAGGTGGCCAAGATGGACGGTGCGATCATCGTCAGCACCAACGCGACCAAGATCGCGATGGCCAACGTGCAGCTGATGCCGGATCCGACGATCCTCTCGCACGAGACAGGTACACGCCACCGCACCGCCGAGCGTGTCTCCAAGCAAACAGACGCGCTCGTGATCGCGATCTCGCAGCGGCGCGAGGTGGTCTCGCTCTACGTGGACGGGGCCAAGTACATCCTCGAAGACATCACCGTCGTGCTCTCCAAGGCCAACCAGGCGCTGGCCACGCTCGACAAGTATCGCCAGCGCCTCGATCAGGTCTCCACGCGGCTTACGGCGCTCGAGTTCGAGGGAGGTGTGACGCTGCACGACGTGCTCACGGTGTTGCAGCGCTCGGAGCTCGTCACACGCATGGCTGTTGAGATTGAGCGCTACATCGTCGAGCTCGGCAGCGAGGGGCGATTGATCGAGATGCAACTGGAGGAGACGATCCTCGGCACCACTGCCGAGAAGGCAGCACTTGTGCAGGACTACCTGGCCGACTACGGCGACGAGGCGTTTGCCTCGTCGCTCGACCAGATCGGTCGCCTGGCCCACCAGGATCTGCTCGACTTCGGGCGCATCGCCGAGTTGCTCGGCTATGACCGCAAGCTCAACACGCTTGACTACCCGGTCTCGCCGCGCGGCCACCGCATCCTTGGTCGCATCCCGCGCCTGCCGAAGCTGGTGGTCACGCAGATCGTCACTGAATTTGGCGGACTTGACGAGCTCTTGGCGGCGACCGACGCCGAGCTCGAGGCGGTTGAGGGAGTGGGGGAAATACGGGCAAAGGACATCCGCGAGGGCCTTCGCCGACTGCAAGAGATCAATCTCGTGGATCGCTACCTACAGACTTGAAGCAGACGCGAATCACAACCCACAAGACTTGACCCACAGCCGGTCCGTGGCCGGCCCCAGACACAAGGCCGGTCCCTATTGCCGGCGCGACGAAGGAGGACACCATCCCAGTATCAACAGTTGATGAGACATCGTTCATTGAGGAGCTCGAGGCGACTCGCGAGGTCGAGTGCATCGAGTTCGAGCTCGGCGACCACGTCGTGTACCCCCATCACGGCGCAGGCAAGGTTCTGAGCAAGGAGGACATGGAGGTACTTGGCACCACGCGCGAGTATCTGACGATCAAGATTCTCCACAACGACATGACCGTCAAGGTCCCCACCGAGAATGCGGCCCTGGCGGGCCTACGCCGCGTGATCGACGAAGAAACGGTCAAGAAGGTTCTGGATGTCCTCACCGCCGAGGTGTCCGAGATGCCAAAGAACTGGAACCGGCGCTTCAAGCACAACCGCGACAAGATCAAGACGGGCGACATCTACGAGCTCGCCGAGGTTGTTCGCAACCTCTCGCTGCGTGAGAGCGAAAAGGGTCTCTCTACCGGCGAGAAGCAGATGTACACGCGGGCCAAGAAGATCCTCGCCTCCGAGCTGATGTACGCGCTCGACAAGGACGAGGACGAGGCAGAGTCCTACCTGGACGAGCTGCTCGCGAACTCCGCGTCGAGCCAGCTGGCCGTAGCCGGCAAGTAACGCCGCTTGGCCGTCGCGCTGATCGTTGCCGCCGGGCTCGGCGAGCGTCTTGGAGCTTCACGTCCCAAGGCGCTCGTCGAGCTCGCGGGGCGGCCACTACTGCATTGGAGTCTGGAGGTGTTGGCCGCGGTCGAGGAGATCGAACGCATCGTGGTCGCGCTCCCAGCCGGCGTAGAGGCGCCGGTGGGGACCGTTGGCGTGCTCGGCGGGGCCGTTCGCTCCGAGTCGGTGCTTCGTGCTCTCGAGGTGTCCGGGGCTGGCGATCCCGTGCTTGTGCATGACGCCGCGCGACCGCTGCTGAGCATCGAGTTGGTGCAGGCGACGCTCGCGGCGATCGAGCAGAAGGGCGTCGATGCAGCGATTGCCGCGACACCGGTCACGGACACGATCAAGCAGGCCGACGGCGAGGGTGTCGTGATGCAGACGCTCGACCGCGCCGGCCTTTGGGCCGTGCAGACGCCGCAGGTGTTTCGACGCAAGGTGCTCGAGCGAGCGCTCGACGTGTCCGAGGAGGTTCTGGCGCAGGCCACCGATGACGCGTGGCTGATCGAGCGTGCGGGAGGACGGGTTGCGATCGTGCCAGCTCCGAAGGACAATCTGAAGGTCACCACTGCGCTTGATCTCGACCTTGCCGAGCTGCTCCTGGCTCGGCGCGAGGAGTAGCGCTCGACAGGCCGCTGCTTCTCCTCACGGTAGGTTCGTCAGCCCGTGCTCGACGGCCGACCCAGGACATCAGGCTCTTGGTAGCTACCCTGGCGTGGCCCACGATTACAAGGATCCCGACCGACTGAAAAGAAATGCTCACCGACTACCACCTACACCTACGCCCCGACGAGCTTGGCGCGACCCCGGTAGCGTACTTCACGCAGACCAACGTCCAGCGCTATCGCGATACGGCGAGCGAGCGCGATATCTCAGAGCTGGGCGTGTCCGAGCACATCTACCGCTTCGAGCAAGCGCTCGAGGTCTGGCAGCATCCGCTGTGGCGCGAATTCGCGCACGACGACATCGACGAGTACGCCAGCTTCGTGCGCGAGCAGACCGACCTGCGCTTGGGGATAGAGGCCGACTTCATCCCCGGGGCTGAGGACCGCATCGCCAATCTACTGGAGGCGCGTGACTTCGATTACGTCGTCGGCTCCGTGCACTTTCTGCGCGATCACGCACTGGACATGGACGACTACAGCGTGTGGGGCAGCGGGCGCAGCCCCGAGGACATCTGGCGTGCTTACTTCCTGGCGCTTGGCGAGGCGGCTCGCAGCGGCCTGTTCGACATCCTCGCGCACCCGGACCTGGTCAAGGTATGGGGCCGTGACCGTCCTTTGCCAGAAGGTGACCTACGTCGCTACTACGAGCTTGCGCTCGACGGTATCGCCGAGTCCGGAGTGGCGATCGAGGTCTCCACGGCCGGCCTGCGCAAGCGTGCCCAGGAGATCTACCCAGCGCCCGCGCTGCTGCAGATGTGCGTCGAAGCGGGCGTACCAGTGGCGCTGTCGAGCGACGCCCATCGTCCCGAGGATGTCGGCGCCGACTACGAGCGTGCGCTCGAGCTGCTGGAGAGCGTCGGTGTCAGCGAGCTGTGCGTGTTCGAGCGCCGCGAGCGCCGCCTGGAGCCAATCGGCGCGGGTGTAGTGTGAGCGCCACGGCTTGGTTGTGGGTCAGGCGCTGCCCACCGATTGGCGCCACTACCCCCGTCGAGGTGTATGTCCCATGACCCTCACCGGCATCGGCTATGACTCCCATCGACTGATCGCAGGTCGCCCGCTGATCCTCGGAGGCGTGGAGATCCCAAGCGAGCAAGGCCTCGAAGGCCACTCCGACGCCGACGTGCTCACTCATGCGGTGATCGACGCTGTGCTTGGCGCCGCCGGCCTTGGCGACATCGGCGAGCACTTCCCCGACAGCGACGAGCGCTACCGCGACGCCGACTCGATCGAGCTGCTCGAGACGGTGCTCCCGCGTGTGGTTGCGCGGGGCCTGGAGCTGGTAAACGTGGACAGCACTGTCGTGATGGAGCGCCCCAAGCTCGGTCCGCATCGTGAGCGGATCCGCGAGCGCCTGGCGGTCGCGCTCGGCCTTGCGCCCGGACGCGTCAACGTGAAGGCCACCACAGGCGAGGGGATCGGGTTCGTGGGGCGCGGGGAGGGTGTCGCGGCGCTGGCGGTTGTGAGCCTGGATTTCGCTGACTGAAGATCAGAGGTCGAGCAGGAAGCGCAGGGAGCGGGCAATCTGGAACATGACCTCGTCGCTCACTGCTCCGAGCCGTCCGACCAGACGCTGCTCGGAGATGGACTTGACGTCCTCGCACTTCGCGTGGCTCGTCTCGTCGAGCCCTGAGTCGCGTGGATCAATCTCGACGTGAGACGGCAGGCCCCGAGGGGTCGTGGTGGTTGGGACGACGATCACGACGCCCGCGCGACTGTCGTTCAGGGGATCGGCGGATACGACTACGGCGGGTCGCCTGCCCGACTGCTCGCGTCCCACGGGATCGCCGAAATCGACCAGCCAAACCTCCGCCCGGCGCGGGTTCACGACGAACGGTCGCGCAGCGCGCTGCCTTCGATGGCGCGCTCGGCCTCGATCTCGCTCCACGCATTCGGGTCGGCGTGCAGGGCCTCGTAGCGATCAGACAGCCGATCGAAAAACACACGACGCTCCAGCGCGTCGGCGGCCTCCTCCACCAACTGGCTCATGGGGCGACCTGTGGTCTTTGCCAATCTGGCGAAGCGATCACGGGTCGGTTCGCTCACCCTTATTGTTGTGCTCACACCGTCCAATCTACCATATAGGCGCCTAGATCATCTACAAAGGGGGGCGTCGCGCTTCACAAGCTGTGACAGGTCACGAGCGTCGGCGCGTTGCCGAAGCGGTGATTTGAGATTCGGTGGCGCTACTGTTGCTCGGCTATGCGAGAGATCCAGCTACACGACACGCGCAGCGGGGAGCGGGTGTTGCTGCGTCCGCGCGATCCAGGCCGGGTGGGGATCTACGCGTGCGGGCCGACCGTTTACTCGCGCATTCACATTGGCAATGCGCGTCCGTTCGTCGTATTCAGCGTGCTCAAGCGGTTCCTGCAACACGAGGGCTACGAGGTGAGCTTCGTCGCGAACGTCACCGACGTCAACGACAAGATCTACGACGCCGCGCGAGCGCAGGACCGTCCCAGCACCGAGTTGGCAGTGGAGATGACCGCCAACTACCTAGCCGACACAGACGCACTGGGCCTCGGACGCCCCGATCGCGAGCCGCTCGCGTCGCAGACGATGGACGCGATCGTCTCCTACATCCGCGACCTGATCGACTCCGGCCACGCGTACGAGAGCGGCGGCGACGTGTTCTTCAGGGTTCGCTCCGACACCGGCTACGGCTCGCTCTCGCACCGTCGCGTCGAAGAGCTCGACCAGGGAGAAGGCGTGGAAGGCGCTGAGCGCAAGGAGGACCCGCTCGACTTTGCCCTATGGAAGGCGCGTAAGCCTGAGGAGGACGCTTGGTGGTCCTCGCCGTGGGGCGATGGCCGCCCCGGCTGGCACATCGAGTGCTCGGCGATGGCCGAGGAGGCCCTCGGCGTGGGCTTTGACATTCACGGTGGCGGCTCTGACCTGCTGTTCCCTCACCACGAGAATGAGGCCGCACAGACGCGCTCTGCACGCGGTCGGGAACTCGCGCAGATCTGGATGCACAACGGGATGATCCAGCTCACCGGCGAGAAGATGGCCAAGTCGGTTGGCAACATCGCGTTGCTGCACGAGGTGCTCGAGCGCTATGGCCGCGACGCGGTCGTGATGTACCTGATCTCCGGTCACTACCGCCAGCCGCTGGCCTTCGGAGAGACGGAGCTGGAGCAAGCTCGCACGAATGTCGGTCGAATCCGGGAGGCGGGTCGGCGGCTCGGCTCCGGCGCAACTGTCTATCGCGGTCCTGGAGATGAGGAACACCTGCGCTCGTTTCGCGACGGCTTCTTTCATTCGCTGGCCAACGACTTCAATACGCCCGGGGCCCTGGCCCAGCTGTACGAGTGGATTCGGGGTGCAGGCCACCTTGGTGTGGAAGGTGACGCCGACCTTGGCGAGATGCTGGGGGTGCTCGGTCTCGACGGGTTGCTCGCGCCGGTAGTCGAGGCTCCCGCTGAGGTGCGCGATCTCGCTCAGCGGCGTGAGCAGGCGAGGGCCGAGCGCGATTTCGCAACGGCCGACAAGCTCCGCGAGGAAATCGCCCAGTCTGGCTGGGAGGTGCGGGACGGCTCCTTGGGCCCCGAGCTGCTGCCGCTCACGCGCTCGTGATCGTCTACGGACGTAACCCTGTACGCGAGGCGCTGCGCGGCCGTCGAGCTCGTAGCGTCGCTGGAGTGTGGGCGACCGCGAGCGTCGCGCATGAGCCCTGGTTGACGGGGGTCGAGACGAAGGTGTGCGGCGCGGATGAGCTGGAGCGGGTTTGTGGATCCTCTGCCCATCAGGGTGTCTGCGCGGAGATGGGTGGTTATCCGTACGTCGGCGCGCGCGAGCTCCTAGCCGTCGAGTCGTCTCTGATCGTCGCGCTCGACCAGGTCCAGGACCCACAGAACCTCGGCTCGATCTGCCGCACGGCAGAGTGCGCCGGAGTCACGGGTGTGGTCATCCCCGAGCGTCGCGCGGCCGAGGTGACTCCGGCCGCGTGCAAGGCCTCGGCGGGAGCGGTCGAGCATGTGCGCATCGCGCGCGTACGCAACATCGCCGACTTCCTCGGTGAAGCACGCGAGGCCGGCTGCTGGTCCTATGGCGCGAGCGCGCTCGTTCGTGCGCCGGCGGACCCCGACGGGTATGGTGCTCGCCCCGACAGCGGAGTGGCTGTGGGCGCTCGAGATGCCGGAGCGCAGGCGGGGGTCACGGGTAGCGCCCGCGCTGCCGCGCCAGCACGGTCAGCGCGTAGTGACCGCGGGCATGAGCCCGTGCCCTACACCGCCCCCGACTACAGCGGTGGCGTCGTGCTCGTGCTCGGCAGCGAGGGTAGCGGCTTGCGCCCGCGTGTGGCTAGCGCTTGCGATCAGATCATCTCGCTGCCGCTGCGCGGACAGATGGAGTCGTTGGGAGTGGCCGCGGCCGCGGCCGCGTTGCTGTACGGAATCTTGCAGTCTCGCGATGTCGCGCTTGACAAGGCTCCATAACTGTGCGAAGCTGCCGCCCATAACGCTCAACCTAAGGTTGACTTCATAGCTTTGGCGCCAGGGGAGGAGTGCGCCACTGAGCATATTTTGGCTGGAATAAGCCAAGAAAGGATCTGCTCGTGGCACGTACCTTCCATAACACTCAATCTGAAGTCAAGGTTGATGACGGTTTTTTGATCGCCCTTGCGAAGCAGGGCGATCGCATGGCCTACGACCGCCTTGTGCGCCGCTACCACGGCTTCGTGCGGTTGAAGGCTTCTTCGTACTTCCTCGCCGGGGGAGACTCCGAAGATCTGATCCAAGAGGGTCTGGTGGGCCTCTACAAGGCGATTCGCGATTACCGTACCGACCGCGAGTCGAGCTTTCGCAACTTCGCCGAGTTGTGCATCACGCGTCAGATCATCACCGCGGTGAAGACGGCCACGCGCAACAAGCACACGCCGCTGAACCAGTACGTCTCGTTCTCCTCGACTCCAGCCGCAGCAGGCGAGGATGTGCCGACACTCGACCAGACGATCGCCGGACCGTCAGTCAACGACCCGGTCAACCGCGTGATCTCATCCGAGGAGCTGCGCTCGCTCGTCGGATGCCTCTCCACGGCCCTGTCGGAGCTCGAGAGTCGGGTGCTTTCGCTCTACCTGGACGGCTGCTCCTACGAGCAGGTCGGCGAACGCCTGGGCTGCGACACCAAGACGGTCGATAACGCCCTGCAGCGCGTCAAGCGCAAGGTCGGCGCGCATCTGCGCACGCGGATGGTGGCCTCTTGAGCGAGCTTGCTACCGCCGGACTCAACCGGCGGTAGCACCGGTCGAGATCGGCAGGGTCTGTCTGTGCCGGTCAGCTGGGCCAAACAGGGCTTGGCTTATGCGGTCAGCTGGGTCGATACGGGCCTGGCTTGCGCCGCGCCTTTCCGCCGGGAAACGCCAGACGCAGGATTGTGCGTTGAACGTTGCCCAGTTGCTTGCTGAAGGGTCCGGTGTTGTAAGGCAACCCGTAGCGGTGGCACACGTCCCGTACGCGCGGCGCGATCTCCGCATAGCGGCTGGAGGGCATGTCGGGATACAGATGATGCTCGACCTGGAAGCTCAGGTTGCCCGCAATGAAGTGGAACAGCGGGCCGCCTTCTATATTTGCCGAGCCCAGTAGCTGGCGCACGTACCAGCCTCCGCGCGTCTCCTCGGCAACCTCGGACTGACTGAACGTATACGTCTGGTCCGGGAAGTGCCCGCAGAAGATGATCGAGTAGGCCCAGATGTTGCGAACGATGTTCGCTGTGAAGTCGGCCGTGAGCGTTGACTTGTACGCGCGCCCAGCGGCTGCTCCGATCCCTCGGGCCGCGGGGCTTGTGGCCCTGACTTGGGACTCGGTTACAGGATCTGTGCCTCGTGGCCGTGTGCCGGCGCGACTCATGGCTCTCCGGCTCTTGGCTACTTGAACCGCGCCGGCAAGCGCCGCGGCGAGCAGTGGAAAGGCGACGTAGTCCTTGACGACCTGCCTGCGCGCCTTGAGGCCGATCGCCTTGAGCTCTTCAACCAGCTGCTCCTTGGACTTTTCGCCAGCATGGATCGCGTCGAAGTTGAGGTCGTGAAAGGCCACGCCCCACTCGAAGAACCCCATCAGCAGCAGGTTGTAGAAGGGCTGCAGCAGATATACGGGGTGCCATTTCTGATGGGGGTCGATGCGCATGATCTCGTAGCCCAGATCGCGATCCTTGCCACGGATGTTCGTGAACGTGTGGTGCTCGTAGTTGTGCGAGTGCCGCCAAGCATCGGCCGGCGAGGCCGTATCCCAGTCCCAGCTCTGGGAGTTGATGTCGGGGTCGTTCATCCAGTCCCACTGCCCGTGCATCACGTTGTGGCCGATCTCCATGTTCTCGAGGATCTTGGCGATCGACAGCGAGGCGGTACCGGCAAACCACAATGGCTTGTAGCGCGAGCCGAGCAGCATCGCGCGCGCCGCCAGAACCAGCTGGCGGTGCAGCTTGATCGTGGAGCGTATGTAGCGCGAGTCGCGATCGCCGAGGTCGGCAAAGACCTCGTCGTGGATCGCGTCGAACTCGCGCCCGAGCTGCTCGAGTTGCTCGGGTGTCAATCGAGCGAGCGGGCTCTCGAGCTCATCGGCATCGGCCGTCGGCATGTGGGGGGGCGGCACACTCCCAGCCGGCGACGGCGGAGAGTTGGGAGGAATAAATGGCTTCTCGGCGTGGATCGTTGACATGGGCGCTCCTTCGGTAGGTCGTATGTCTTCTATCGGTTAGAGGTCGATCTCGACCGCGCCCTCAGGCGCATTGATGCAGGTGCGCAACATCTCCCCGGGTTGGCCGTGCACGAGTCCGGTACGCAGATCGCGCACCTGCCCGGTGCGCAGCTTCCCCACGCACGTATGGCAAATACCCATGCGACACCCAAACGGCAAGCTTGCGCCCGCCTTCTCCCCGGCCACAAGGATCGGCTGCTCGCCGTCGCTGCAAGCTTCCAGATCGCTCTTGCGAAAGCGGATCCTGCCACCCGATCCGCGCTGCCCCTCGCCAACTGTCGTGCTTGGCTGAAAGTGCTCGATATGCAACTGCTCGTGCTCGCCATCTTCGCTCCACCGCTGCTCCATCCCCTCGATCAGCCCAGCGGGCCCACAAACAAACGCCTCGCGCTCCCGCCAATCCTCACAGAGAGCGTCAAGTTGTCCCGGTGTCACGCGCCCCTGCTCGCCGGTCAGTCGCAGATGCAGTCGGTAGCCAGGATGGCGGGCGTCCAGTTCGCCCAGTTCGCGCGCGAAGATCACCCCATCGGCAGAGCGTGCTGAGTGCACGTGAACCACGTCCGCGACCGCTCCGCGAGCGGCAATGCTTCGCAACATGCTCATGATCGGGGTGATGCCGCTGCCGGCGCTGATGAACAGCAGGCGAGCGGGCAGGGGCTCGGGCAGCACGAAGGTACCTTCCACGCCGCCGAGTCGCACGATCGTCCCGGGACGCACTCGTCCAAACAGGAAGGGCGAAACCTTGCCCCCTTCGACCAGCTTCGGCGTGATCGAGATGAATCCGTCGGGACGTTTTGGCGCGGAGGTGAGCGAGTAGGCGCGCCAGTGATGCACCCCATCGACCTCGATCCCCAGGCGTAGATATTGCCCTGGTCGATGGCCCTCCCATTCCCAGCCGGGCTTGATCGTGACGGTTACGGCGCTCGGCGTCTCGCGCTCGATCCGTTCGATCCGGCCACGTAGCTCTCGTGTCGACCACAGTGGATTGACCAGCTCCAGATAGTCGTCGGGCAGCAGCGGCGAGGTGAACGAACGCACCAGCGCCAAGGCTCGGCGGCGTCCGGCGGGTACGCGCGGGGGTGCGCCGCGCTCAGCCACGGGGACGCACGAGGTTAGAGGGATCGCAAGCAGGGCGCTGGGAGCGGGTTTTGGAGAGCAAACTCATCTGACCTGGATCAATGCTACCTCAAATGAGGTTACATGTAAAATGGTATCCTAGATCGAGGTGGCAGGATCGCGAACCGATACCGCTGACATACCCCGAAGAGGCGAGAACGACTCCTCCGCAAACCGTGACGAGGAGACGGCAGAGGACGGCCTGACGATCGAGCAGCTTGCAGCCGAGGTGGGAATGTCGGTGCGCAACATCCGCAACCACCAGTCCAGGGGCCTATTGCCCGCCCCCGAGGTACGCGCACGTGTCGGCTACTACGACGCCGAGCACGTTGCACGTCTGCGCTTGATCCTCGACCTGCAAGCCGACGGCTTCAACCTGGCGGCGATCGAGCGCCTGATGACCTCCTCTGGCGGCGTCGCCTCGCGACTGCTTGGCCTGCGCAACGCCATGACAACGCCTTATGCGACCGAGTCGCCAGAGGTCGTGACCGCGGAGGACTTGGAAAGACGCTTCGGCGAGGTCGACGCGAAGAGTGTCGAGCGCATCCGCAAGCTGAAGCTGTTGATCCCTCTGGGCGACGACCGTTTCGAAGTTCCCAGCCCGGCCCTGATGAAAGCAGCTGAAGAAGTAACCGCCCTGGGGATTCCTCTACCTGCTGCTTTGGCTTTGGTCGAGCGGGTGTCGCGTGACTGCGAATCGATCTCCAAGGCCTTTGTCAGGCTGTTCCTGGCCGAGCTGTGGGAGCCCTTCGAGCAGGCCGGTCAGCCCGACGAGCGCTGGGAGGAGATGATCGCGGCGACCGACGCGCTGCGCCCAATTGCCTCGGAGGCGCTGTTGGCGATCTTCAAGCAGCGCATGACAACCCAGGTCGAGCGGGCCTTCGGCAAGGTGCTCGAGCAGCAGACCAAGCGCGCGAGATAGCGCCGCGCTCGGGGACTACGCTCGCGACGCGCAGGTCTCACATAAATATTTCGCAAAGATTTGGCGCATCAAACACGGCGTGCGTGTGTTAGCGAGGGCGGAACCTACAACTGCAGCCGTCGCAAGGGAGGCGTCGATGCGTTCACGTACGCTCATTCCGGCCATTACGGCCGTCATATCGCTGTTCGCGCTTACACCATCGGGCGCCTTCGCACACAAGCACCCCAGTCCAAGCGGGCGCTGCATCGTAGGCATGCAGGTTGCCCCGCGCCAGATAGTGGCGGGCGATCCGGTGGTCATCTTCGGACGCCTCCGCTGTGTCAACCGGGCGAGCGCAGCCGGTCAACAGGTCGTGCTCTATCACCATCTCACCGGCCTGTCGGGATTCACCCCTGTGCAGAGCGTCACCACCGACGCTCACGGCTTCTATGAGTTCGGTCGAGCCGACGGAGTGGTCGAAACCAACCGTTCGTTCTTCGTACGCTCGCATGGCGCTCGCAGTGCCACCAAGCGAATCAGGGTTGCCGCGCAGGTGACGCTCAGCGGCTCAGCCGAAGGCGCGTTGCTCACCGGATACCCAAATCGCGTCACCTTCACAGGAGCGGTGTCGCCGGCAGACGTAGGTGCACGGGTGATCCTGCAGCGCCAGAATGCCCTCACGGGCAACCAGTGGCGCCGTATCGACTCGGGTTTCGTGGAATCGACTGGCGACTTCACGATCACACACACGTTCGTCGTAGCGGGCGATGCCAACCTCAGGGTGCTCGTGCACTCGCAGGGACGGAACGTGCCAAGCGAATCCAACATCCTCACCGACACCGTCTCCCAAGCCCAGAACCCCGAACTGACGATTCAAGCATCTAGCGACCCGATCGCTGCCGGCGAAGGGGTCACGATCAGCGGCAAGCTCACCCCGGGTACCGGTCGCTCGCTGACGCTGATGGCCCACACTGCGCGTCAGCCCGGTTTCGTCGCTGTGGCGCAGACGACCGGCAACTCCGCAGGCGAATACAGCTTCCCGGTGCAGTCGCCGGCCAACAGCACCTTCTACAGGGTGGATGCCGGCCAGCTCGTATGCCCTCCGAATGCCCTGTGTCCGGCTATCGCATTCAAGCCGGTCTCCTCGGCTGTCCTCTACGAGGGCGTGAAGGACGTGCTCACCGCTCAGGCCCTGCCAACCACGGTTCAGGCGGGCCAGAGCGTCACATTCTCGGGCACGGTCTCTCCCGATCAAACCGGTCACGTCATCTATCTCGAACGCCAGAACGCGCGTGGACCCGGATTCCACGTGGTTCAGTTGTCGTTCGTGGGAGCCGGCTCCAGCTACACGATCGTGCACCGCTTCTACGACGCCGGCACCAAGCTGCTACGCGTGTATATCCCTGGTGGGCCCGACAATCAAGGGGCAGCCAGTCCCTCGTTTACGATCCAGGTCAATCCGGCGCTTGCATCGACGCTGATGCCCGAAGCGTCGGAAAACACAACGGTCCCACCCGAAGGTCAGTCCTAGTCCACGGGCTTTGCGGCCGGTCAAGTGATCGGCCGCAAAGTCTGTAGTCGCCGGTGCCTACGCGCGCTCGCTCAGGCGCTCGAGGCCGGTACGTCCCGGCCTCGAACCCAAGATCCGGCCCGGGCCGCGTAAGACTTGTTCGTCGTCCGATCTCTCGCGCTCGCTACCGAAGCCCGCGATCTGGGTGTTGCAGCTGGGGCAGCAGTCGCCTGCGGCCCACACGAGCAGCGCGTCGGTCCAGCGGTGGCAGTGCGGACAACGCACACGCTGATTCATCCCTGGCCAATCCCCATTACAGATAGGCGCATACCCGAATGATTCCTGCTCCAAACCGTCCACGCCTCAGCGGTTCGCCTCACGCCTGCGTGGCGGACTACTGAAGAAGGTATCCGGCATCTCAAAGCGCCGAGGAGGCGATCGGTCGGATGGGGTTTCTGCGGCTCGCGATATGAGCCAAAATCACCCACTTGGGGCGCACGGGGCTCGAGCTCGCCTGAGTGGGCAGTTGTGGGCTGTAGGTGCTACTCAGTCGGTGTATAGCCCAGATGCGCCGACATCCGCTCAGCGCACTTCACCACCAACGGCGCCAATTGCTCGAGCAGTTGCGCTCGCGAGAAGCTTGACTTGCCTGCGGCCACATCGATCGCGGCGACGACCTCTGCGGATTTCGACATCACGGGTGCCGCCACGCATCTTTGGCCATCGACGCGCACCTGGTCGGCTATCGCGATCCCCTTTTGGCGGATGCCACGGAGCTCGGCGATCAACTTTTCCCTTGCCGCCAGCGCATCGGCAGAGTCAGGGTGCTCCGCGCCGGCGTCAATCGCCTCGCACTGCTCCTGACGGGATACGTGCGCTAGCAGCATCCTGCCCATCGCGGTGCGGCTTGCCGGCAGACGCGAACCACGGCCGATTCTCTGCGCGACTTCGCTCTCTCCCTGCCAGGAGCTCCTGGCCCGGTGGATGTAAACGATGTCCTTGCCGTGCAGCAGTGCGAGACTTGCGGTGCACATGCTGCGGTCCCGCAGTTCGGCCAGATATTCCTGCGGCAGATTGCTCAATGCAGTCGAACTGATCGCCGAGCGCCCGGGATCGCCAGCGCGCATCCCGAGTCTGTACTTGCGTCTGGGACCCTGCTCGAGGTAGTCGAGGGCCACGAGCGTCGAGGCGTAGCGGTGGGTTGTCGGACGGCTCATTTCCAGGGTCTCGGCGAGTTCGGCGATCCCCATCCACGTTCGCTCCGGCGTAAAGGCGGTGAGGATTGCCAAGCCGCGCTCCAACGATTGCGAGTAGCGGCCCTCTTGGGAGTTGGGCAGATGCAAGATGCCTCCGCGGATAGGGGACATGGTCGTCATAGAACGGGCCTTCCTTGCACGCGCCTCGGCTACGTGTCAGCCTCCTCCCACAGCGGGACGAGGAACGAACACAATGGTGCTCAAGTGGAACGATTTGGGCTAGTCAGCCCTGAATCTTTCAGAGCTGAAAGGGCTGAAGGCGCATCTGGAGAGCTACTTGGGTTCGGCTGGCAGTCCTTCGAGTCGCTCGCGCACGCCCTGCAGCCATTCGATTCTTGCGTTCCAAAAGCCAAGCTCCGCGTCACGCGATACAACGCGAACCATCCTGTCCCACTCCGAGCCGTCCGCGCCATCGGCTTCGGAGGCGCGCTTCAGATCCTGCACGCGCCCCAGACACACCAGCTCCTGCCCATGGATCAGCTCGATCATGCGTGGTGCGTCACGCGGGCGGCACAGTGCGATTCTGAAATGCAGGTCGTCTCGCAACGGCGGCTCCGCGGTCGTCGACAGCAGCCAACCCTCAAAGGACTCGACTCCCTTTTGGGTGGCCTCGTATATCGCCCTGCGACCCGAGCTCCCATTGCGAAGCGGGTCGCCATTCTCGTCGACCCTGCGCACAAGACCTTCGTTCTCGAGCTTTTCGAGAGCCCAGTACGGATAGGAATCGGCCAGATCGGCAAATCGCAGCTGTCGGCGCACACCTGAGGCGATCCTATAGGCATAGCTTGGCTGCTCGATTACAAGCCCGAGTACGGCATGCTTAGCAGACACCGGCCTACGACCCGCCTTCTAACCAGTGGACTTCGTACAAGAAGATGACGATAGTCGAAGGATGCTCAGGTTTGGTGGATTGTGCGCTTTGCGATGTCCAGGCATGGCGGCTTGGCTGGTGGTTTGGCTTCGGGCCGTACGAGCAAGATCGGCGTATCCCAGGGCCATTGCTCAGGATGTCCTCGGCGCGGATGCGCCGTTCATTCGTCATTTCGTGCTTTTAAAGTCAGAAACAAACGCACATGTTGTCACCGGCAGTGCGCTTCGAGGAGACCGCACGCGAGTGCTTCTATCGTTCGGAATCCGATTTGCTCGGTCCCACCGAGGGTCTGGCCTACCGGACGCTTGCCGTGATTCCCCAATGTGGCTCAAGTCGAGCCATTCGAGCGTCGATCCGGTTGTATGGAGCAAAAGGAGCCCAGGCAAGGAAGTCATCTGACCCCCGCGCAGGCGCGCGAGGGTCATCGATGGATACGTCTGACCGTGGTCGCGGCTGTGCTCCAAGCGTGGATGATCGTCGGGGTCGTGGCGCTGGCGGCCCCACGCCAACTGGCTTTGTCCTTGGCGCTCGGAGTGGCTTATTCGCTAACTGCACCGTTGCTGCTGCGCTATCTCAACCACGACGTCGATCGGCGCGTCATGACAGGTGGTTCCGAGGACAGCTTCGCGCGTCTCATGCATGACGGTGGCTCGCCGTTGTCTTCCAGATTGGGCACGCTGTCGGGATGGCGTGGTGGCGGCAAAGGCGCCTGACGCTACTGGCGTCGAAGCCTCGTCGATGTCGAGTGGTGGGCTGTAAGGGCCGCACTCGAGCGTGATCATCGTTCTGGAAATCCGAGGGCGTGAGTCAATTCGTCGGCCAAGCCAAAGAAGAACTTCAGGATCTCTTCCCTCTGCTGGGGAGTCGGTTGGCGAGGCACCAGGCTCTTCTCGTTTGGAAGCTCGTAGGGCTTGAGCATCTGGAGAATCCTTTGCTGAAGTCCAGACGATTCTTTTTCGTGCGGACGGATGACGATCGTCACCTTGCTGTTGGCAGCGTTCTGCTGTCGTTCAAAGCGAGCCATGCTTTCCGGCACGGTCTGATAGCCGCTCGCAACAATCGCTTGAGCCTCCGAGCACACGTCCGGCATGGCTATTTCCGCGTTTGCACGGGTTTCTTCCGCCGAGCCATGGATGTAATAGTCGAGCTTGCGATTGCTCCATCGGAGTCGCTTGACGGTCTTGGCAAAGGTGATTTCCGCTCGGTGCACGGGCTCATTGCTCGCGTGGGCTATCTGTGTGATGGATTGAAACGCGAGGTCAGCCACCGCCTTGGTTTCCGGTGCGCCCGTCATCACGTTTGGGCATTGGCTCTGCACATGCGTGATGAGTGCGTGGACAGATGCCTCAGAAGCCGCCCCGTGCCGCCCGGCGTCCTGCGAAAGCTGGTGCATCGCGCGCAGATAGCTGCGGGTAGCCGCCACATCCGACCGACGGACATGAGCCTTCGCCGCACTCGCGGTCGCGACGACCAGCATGGAGATGAACATCGCAAGGAATCCAGTTTTGATCATTCGTACAGTATGATGGCCCCCAATCTTCGGCGTCTCAACTCACTCGCACCAGAGTGAACCGATCCCACAGCCCTGCGAGTCCTCGTGGCTCACGGTCCAGCGGCGTATGAAGCGGCCAGTCCGCCAAGCCGGAGACGGGATTCGAACCCGTGACCCCCTGTTTACAAGACAGGTGCTCTGGCCAGCTGAGCTACTCCGGCGGGAAGCGTCGAGCGTAGCGACCCTGGGGCTGTAACGCCGTCTGCGCAAGCGGGTATCCAATGCATGGAATCAAGCGCAGCCACTGACCGCCACCAAGAGAGCGGCAAAGGGGCCGATCGACTCGCCGGAGTTCGCCTTGCACCTGTGCAGGGTGACGCGCGATCCGGTCTCGCTGAGGCTGTCGCAGATCCTCGGGGCGCTTCGGGCACGGAGTCCAACGAGCTGCACGCGTTTCGTGAGCATGCACTCACCCACGGCGTCAACCCAGTGCTCTACTGGCTTGCACGAGCCGTCCTGGTGCCCTTCTTCCTGCTCTACTTTCGCATCGCCCGCCTTGGACGCGAGCACATTCCCAGCTCTGGGCCAGTGTTGCTGGCAGCGAACCACCGGAGCTTTCTCGATCCGTTCGTGATCGGCGCGCTGACGCGTCGGCCGGTCTACTACATGGCCAAGCGCGAGCTGTTCGAGCATCGCTGGCAGGCTTGGGTACTCAACGGCCTTGGGGCTTTCCCCGTCGATCGTGGACGCAGTGACGAACAGGCGATGGCCACCGCTCGCGCAATTCTCGGACGGGGCGATTGTGTCGTGATCTTTCCCGAGGGGACCCGTGTGCGACCTGGCCCGCTCGCCCATCCTCATCGAGGGGTTGGACGACTTGCTCTGCAAACTGGGGCGCCCGTCGTTCCGGTGGCTGTGCTGGGCACCGAGGACGTACGCCGAGGCTGGCGAATACGTCCCCGCAAGGTAAGCCTCCGTTGTGGGCGTCCGCTTCGCTTCCCGCAAGCCGAGCGGCCAACGCCTGCGATGGCCCTTGGTGTGGCCGACCGTATCTGGGCTTGTGTCAGCTTGCAGTGGGAGTGGCTTGGCGGCGCCAGCGCGACCCCCAATGCGGAGATCCCACCGAGTAGCTCCGAGCGTCACGCGCGCGCTGCCTGAGGACTTGGGTAAATGCCTCGGAGGGTAGGGTGCGATGAGTGGCTCCCCAACAAACGAAATCCAAGGCGCAGCTCGATGCCGAGTTCTCCGAGCTGTACCGCGCTCATCTACGCGACGTCTACAGCTACTCCTACTATCGGGTCGGCAACCATCACGACGCGGAGGACCTCACCGAGCAGACTTTCCTGCAGGCCTACCGTCATTTCGAGCGCGCCCAGCGCGAGTCTCACGGGAGGCCGCTGCGCCCATGGCTGATCCGTATCGCCCACAACCTGGCAGCCAATCTCTATCGCGATCGCTCGCGCCGGCCCTCCTCCTCGATCGACGAGGGCTCAGAGCTGGCGAGTCTGCACACGACCGAGGACTTGGTCGAGGGCCGCGACGAGCTCATCAGGGTGCTCGATGGGGTGAAGCGTCTGCCCGACGACAGGCGCGAGGCCCTGATCATGCGCTTCGCGCTCGGCATGGACAATCGCGAGATCGCACGTGCCATGGGCCGCTCCGACGGGGCTACCAAGGTGCTCATCCATCGTGCGATAAAGCAACTGGAGGGCCTCGTCGGCGAGTCGAGCGTCGAGGTGTCAGATGAGTGAGGTGCTGCCAAGCTTCGAGGGGTTGCTCCACGAGGCGCTCTCCCCGATAGACCCGCCCGAGGATCTCGTGCGGCGCCTGGAGGGTGCGCTCACGAGCATCACCGAGAGCGCTGTGGAGGAGCTCGAGGCTTGGGAGCTCTCAGCGATGCGCGACCCGCGCAACTGGGTCCGCCCGGCGACGGCCGTCGTTGTCGGGGGAGGTGCTGGTGTCGCGCTCGTGCTGCTGCGCGTCCGGCACCGTCCACGTCCGGACGCGAGGGGCCTGCGGGGTGCTCGCCGTGCCGCCGAGCGGGCTGTGGCCGATCTCAGCGAGCACACGCGGCGCATGATCGGAGAGCGCTAGCGCCATTGGAAGTTGCTTCGCTGTGTCGTACTCGGGCGCCACTCCGGACTCCCGTATCGAGGCTTCGACGACCATCGAGATGCGTCCAGATCGGTGGACACACACTTCTGTTTTGCGCTGTGAGCGCAAAGATCGTCGAGATTTCCTTGCAATTTCGGGATGTAGCGGTCACAGTATTTAGCTCGGAACTGTTCCGACTGTCAGGCATATGGAACTTTTTGATGACAAGGCGCCTAGGCATGTGGCGCCGATCTCGGGCAAGTCTCACGCAACTTCCTCGTCTGCCCGTGCCGGCTCGGGGGCCACGTCGGAGCTGCTGCCGAGCGTGTTCGCCCGACTCCCGGACGATGCGCTCATGGTGCTTGTCGTTCGTGGCGATCCGGGTGCGTTCGAAGTGCTCTACGATCGCCATGTGCACGCCGCTTTGGCGCTCGCGACACAGATGTGTCGCAGGCGTGCGGTTGCCGAGGAGGTAGTCCAGGAGGCGTTCCTGTCGTTTTGGCGTAGCAGCAGGCACTTCGACTGCACACGAGGCAATGTCAGAGCTTGGGTGCTGGGGATCGTTCGCAATCGCGCGATCGACGTCCTGCGGCAAAACGTCGCACACGACCTTGCCGATGCGAATCGACAGGTGGAGGATCTCCTCGAAGCAAGCGAGCGTACCGACCATGAGGTCGGGCGCCGCGAGGGTGCTCGCGAACTGCTCGCGGCGCTCGGCGGTCTTCCACCCGAGCAGAGCCGTGTCATCACGCTTGCCTACTACGGTGGCTATACCCACACCGAGATCGCGGACATGCTCGACACTCCGGTCGGCACGATCAAGGGCCGCATGCGACTCGGTTTGCGCAAGATGGCGGTCGCCGGCGCCGACTTGCGCTGATCGCCCGAGCAGGCGCTCCACTCCAGCCCACCCACTGCTAGCGTCTGCGCGGCCGATGGCCACCTGCTACCGCCACCCCTCGCGCGAGACCGGAGTCGCCTGCTCATCTTGCGGGCGTCCGATCTGCCCCGATTGCATGACTCCCACCCCGGTCGGGATGCGCTGTCCGGAGTGCTCCAAACAGGGGACGCGCGTCATGACGATGCGCAACATGGCTACGCGACCACGGGTCACGTTCGCGCTGATCGCGATCAACGTGATCGCGTTCCTCAGCGAGCAGGGCCAGCTGACGATCTCGGGTAGCTCGATCCACGGGCCGGTAATCGAAGAAGGCATCCTCGCCCGCATGCTCACTGGCGTCAATGGTCAGGGACTCCTCGTCACCCGCTTCCCGATCTCTGGCGAACATCAGTACTGGCGGCTTCTCACGAGTGGCTTCCTGCACGAGAACCTGCTGCATATCGGCTTCAACATGTACCTGCTCTACCTGCTCGGCATGATGCTCGAGCCGGCGCTCGGATCGGTCAAGTTCGCCGCGATCTATTTCACCTCGTTGTTGGCAGGCTCCTTTGGCGCGCTGTTTGCCACCGGCGCACCGAGCCTGGGCGCCTCGGGCGCGATCTTTGGGCTGATGGGCGCCGCGGTGATCGAGCTCAGGTCTCGCCGTATGAGTGTCATGGAGTCGGGCATCGGCGGGCTGATCATCATCAATCTGATCTTTTCTTTCACGTTCTCCAACATCTCGGTGGGAGCCCACATCGGTGGGCTCATCGGCGGCACGCTCGCAGGGCTGGCGATCCGAACCGCCGATGACCGTCATCGCTCCTGGGCTGGTCTTGCGGCCTGTGTGGCTCTATCCGCGGCATCGGTCTTCGCGGCTATTGCAGTGTCGAGCTCTACAGCAGCCGGTATTGCCTGAGCTGGTGCGACTGCAGAATCCTCTGAGATATCGCCCGAGCGCGGGGTATCCTCGTCTGCGTGATGCTTCTCTCCGACCTTGAAATCGACGCTAACCTCGCAGCCGGCGATTGGCAACGCGACGGCCAAGCGATTGCCCGCGAATGGACGTTTGCGGATTTCGGCCAAGCGATTGCCTTCGTCAACCGCGTCGCCGATGTCGCCCAGACGGCCAACCATCATCCCGACATCCATCTACACGGTTGGAACAAGGTTCGTCTCGAGCTCTCGACCCACTCCCAAGGCGGTCTCACGCAGGCTGACTTCGACATGGCCTCGCGCATCGACGCTCTGGCCTGAACGGTCCCTTAGCCACGTTCAAAGTCGACCAGCGGCCCTGCTACGGTTGTGCCGTCGGCTATCGATGAACGAAGAAGAAAAACCTCCTCGAAGTAGATCGGCCCGGACGGGCGCCGATCCGGCGTGAACGGGCTCAAGCTCATACTCGCGGTCGTCCTGATCGCGATCAACGCCTTTTTCGTCGCCGCCGAGTACGCGCTGGTGCGCTCCAAGCGGGCGCGGCTGGAGCTCATGCGCGAGGAAGGTTCTCGCGGCGCAGCCCTTGCCCTGAGCCAGCTCGACCGCATCAACGAATACATCTCCGCCGTCCAGATCGGCGTGACGATGACCTCGATCGGGATCGGCGCGCTTGCCACGCCTGCGCTCGCGGACATCCTCAAAGGGGCTCTCGGGAGCACGCCAAGCCATGACGCCGCGGTAGTCATATCGGTGGTTCTCGCATTCGCTGTGATTGCCGCCACGCAGCTGATCGCCGGGGAGATGGTGCCAAAGCTCTACGCGATCGACCGGGCCGAGACGATTGCCCGTCGCATTGCCCGCCCGCTACAAGCATTCAGCGTGCTGTTTCACCCTGTGATCATCGCCCTGACGGTCATTTCCGGTCGAATCTTGCGTCTGCTCGGCGTCGAGATGAGTGCACAGCAAGGAGGCGGCTCGCCCGATGAGCTCAAGCGGCTGATCGCGGAGTCCTATGCCGGCGGTCAGCTCGACCCGGGCGAGGCGGGCATGCTCACCGGTGTATTCCATCTGCACGAGCAGGAGGCCCGCCAGGTGATGACTCCGATTCCCGCGGTCGTCACTGTCGATGTCTCTCAAGACGCCCAGACTGCGCTCGAGCTGTGCATCTCCAGCGGCCACACTCGACTCGTCGTGATCGAGGGCGACGATCGCGATCACGTGCGCGGACTGGTGCACTCCTCCTCGCTTGCCAAGCGGCTGATGCAGGACGGCCCCCATGCTTCGATCGAGCCGATCATGCACGAGGCGCCGATCGTGCCGGAGACCAAGCCGCTGGACGACCTGCTCGCCGATCTGCAGCGCCAGCGCACCTCGATGGCGGTCGTCGTCGACGAGTACGGCCGCGTGGTGGGGATCGTGACGATCGAGGACATCATCGAGGAGGTAGTCGGCGAGATCGCCGATGAGACCGACCCGGCCGCCGGCGAGGTTCGTCGACTTTCCGGCGGCGACCTGTTCGTGCGCGGGCATGTCTCGATCGCCGACCTGCTCGATTATGGGGTCGAGCTGCCGGTGGACAGCGACGCATACAACTCGGTCGGAGGCTTCGTATTTGCGGAGATCGGGCGGCTGCCCCGTAGAGGCGACACGATCAGCTCTGGAGACTTCTCGATCAGGGTCGAGTCGGTCAACCACAATCGCGTCGAGGCAGTGCGCATTCGCCCACGCCGTGTTGTGCACTCGCACGAAGGGGACCAGCGCGAACCGTCCCGTCGCGAGGCCCCGCCTGGCCCTGGGCTATAGGGCCCAAAAGACACGTCCGGCCCGCGGGGGGAGCGGGCCGGAGCGTGTGCACTGGGAGGAGGCGGGTGTGCGTTGCGATCTTGTGTCGCACGGACAAGTATGCCCCCGGTTATGAAGCTCTCCTAAAAGTCTGGTGAGCCTAAATAAATTCTCACCGACTCAGTAGGCGAGGAATCCCCGTTTTGTCTTGCGTCCCAGGGCCCCCTCGTCGATCAGTCGATCCACGCGTGGCGGGATTGGCTCGCCGATCATCTCGCCGATCGCCTTGGAGACGTCGAGCCCCACGAGATCCAGCAGCGCGAAGGGTCCCATCGGGTGGCCGGCGCCCAGCTTCATGCAGGTGTCGATGTCCTTGGGGTCCATGTCTGTCTCTTCGAGCAGGCGCACTGCGTTGAACAGGTACGGGAAAAGCAGTCGATTGACGACGAATCCCGGCACGTCCGGCACCTCGACGGCAGTCTTCTCGAAGGTCTCGCACAGCGCCAGAGCGCGGCTGCGCGTCTCCCGTGATGCGGCCCTCGGAAACACGAGCTCCACGAGCTTCATGCGCGTAACCGGGTTGAACACGTGCAGACCCACGAACCGCTCGGGTCGGCCAGAGGCCTCCGCAAGGCGCTCCACCGACAGCGAGGAGGTCGTCGAGGCAAGCACCGCCTGCTCGTCGAGGAGGCTGTTCAGCTCCCCCAGCAGACCAGCCTTTACGTCGTGGTCCTCCACAACCGCCTCGACTACGAACGATGATTGCGCAAGAGCCGCGACATCTGTGACGATCTGCACATGCTGGGGATCGACCTCCGCTTCCAAGCGGCTGAGGGTCTTCTCTACGGTTGCGCGTGCGCGCTCGGCTGAGCTGTCCGAACGTGCAAGCAGGAGCACGGGTCCGTGGTGTGCGGCAGTGGCGGCCAGCCCACAGGCAATGGCTCCGCTGCCGACTATGGCTAGGCGTTCGTTCAAGGTCTCTCGCTCCTCTGGCGGTGTAGCTGGCGGTTGCTGGTATCGGTGGCCAGTACGGCTCCCCGACCCGGTCGTGCCGGGTCCTGGTTGACTGACCAGTCAATCTAGTGATGCTGAGCGGTACAGTAGAGATAGCGAACGCGCGGCGTCTTCACCAGAAGCCCGTATGCGCCGCTTTCTGAGCACACGCCGGGCGAGATGCCGCGGCGCCACCGGCAACAGACAAGCAAAGGACTTCCAAAATGAGGCAAGCAGAGGGCCGCGAGGTCGTAATCGTCGAGGCTGTTCGCACACCGATCGGTCGCGGGCACCTGGAGAAGGGCTACTACAAGGACACCCATCCCAACGCGCTGCTCGCGAAGGTCTACACCGAGGCGATCGACCGCGCCGGCATCGAGCCCGCCGTCGTCGAAGACGTCGTCGCCGGCTGCGTGCAGCAGTTCGGTGAGCAGGGCCTCAACGTCGCTCGCAACGCGTGGCTGCAAGCGGGTCTGCCGATCGAGACCCCCGCTACGACCGTCGATCGCCAGTGCGGGTCCGCCCAGCAGGCGGTCAACTTCTCAGCGGCGCTGATCGCCGCGGGCGTGCACGACGCGATGATCGGCGGCGGCGTGGAGCACATGGGCCACTTCCCGTTCTCCGCGGCGATGAAGACCCAGCAGGAGTTCGGCTTCGCCTTCACCCCGGAGCTGATGGCCAAGCACAACATCGTCGGCCAGGGCCTTGGCGCTGAGATGATCGCCGACGAGTGGGAGATTCCCCGCTCAGAGCTCGACGAGCTGGCGGTGCGCTCGCACAAACTGGCTCATCAGGCCACCGAGGAGGGCCGCTTCGAGCGCGAGATCGTGCCGTTCGCGGTCAATGGCGACACCTACGTCACCGACCAGGGCATTCGCCCCGACACGAACCTGGAGGCGCTCTCCCAGCTCAAACCGGCGTTCAAGCCCGACGGCAAGATCACGGCCGGCAACAGCTCGCAGATCTCAGACGGCGCCGCCGCCGTGCTGCTGATGAGCGCCGAGAAGGCCAAAGACCTGGGCCTGACCGCCCGCGCTCGCATCGTCGATCAGACCACCGTCGGCTGCGACCCGGTGAAGATGCTCGAGGGCCCGATCCCCGCCACGCGCAAGATCCTCGAGCGCAACGGTATGAAGATCGACGACATCGACCTGATCGAGATCAACGAGGCGTTCGCCCCGGTTGTGGCCGCTTGGAAGCGCGAGCTCTCACCGGACATGGATCGCGTCAACGTCAACGGCGGGGCTATGGCTCTGGGTCATCCCTTGGGCTCGACCGGTGCGCGGCTGATCACAACCCTTCTGCACGAGCTCGAGCGCTCCGACAAGGAGATCGGCTTCGTGACGATGTGCTGCGGCGGCGGGCTGGGCACCGGCACGCTGATTCAGCGCGTCTGACGCACGATAGCCGGCGCGATACTGCGTCCTCCCTCCCTTGTGTGCGCAGCACACTGCGGTCGGTGCGTCCTTGTCTCGCTTGGCTCTCGTGCGTCAGCCGTAGCCGGTTGATGATTTGTTCCGCCCGGCGCATGCGTCGGGCGGCCGGGCCGCACATGTGCGGCCCGGTGGACTCGCACATGTGCGAGTCCTTGAGGGCGCGCATGCGCCCCCTCAGCCCAGGCCGCATGCGGCCTGGGCTCCACCCACAAGTCAACCCTTTGGCCCTGCGCCGGTCCAGTCGACCGCGACCGGCGTGAGGCTCAGCAGCGCCTGCCAGGTGGCCGCTTCGGTGTGGCCGCTGGGGGCGATCCCGTGGGCGTTCTGGAACTGCTCGAGGTTGGCGGTGGTCGCCGCGTTGAAGATGCCGGTCGTTTCCTGGGCGGGGATCGCCGCGGCGAGGTGCTCCTGCATCCACAGGACCGGATCGCCTTTGCTGCCTTCGCCCAATTCCGACCAGGAGGGATTGGGGGTGACGCTAGCCAGGGGAGCGAGCGGAGTCGCCAGCGCCGCCCACAGACTTGCCGGTGTTTCTTGGAAGTCCCAGAAAGAGGTGCCTGTCGCTCCGTAGAGAGGCGCCTCCTCACGGAAGCGCACCAGTTCTTCGGCCGAGGGATTCGAGTAGGTCTGCCCGAGCGGGAAGATAGGCCTACCGTAGACACGGTTTGAGATGTAGGTGTTGGCGTATGCGGTGTCCACGGAGTTGCCGATGTCCTTCCAGTACATCTGCGGCGCGTTGAACTGAGCGCCATCTGGGCCGAGGAAGACGGAGTAGGGGAAGGACGTGTGGTCATACACGTAGGGGAAGGACGCCAGCCCGAGCGGATAGGCAGCACCGGTCTTGGCACGTAGGTCAGCGATATAAGTCTGGGCGGCGCCATAGTGGCCTTCGTACTCGGACTCGGCGTCGATTACCAGGCAGTCGGCTCCATTCGCTACGGCGCGCGCCCCGAGTTCGGCCTCGCCTGCAGGGTTGCTGCCATAGACGTACTGCCATGCGCACACCTTCAAGCCGTTTGCGTGCAGTTGCTGGACGAGTTCGGGGCTGAACTGGCTCCAATAGTTGGAGGACCCGTCGGAGCTCTTGACATAGAGAGTGGTCACATCCGCGGCATGAGCCTGGGCGACGATCGAGGCGAGGTTGCCGCCGTCGGATTGGCTCACGTACCAGATCCACATGCCCTGGCCGTCGAACGCGGTGCCACTTGGCGTCGGCGCCGGCGGGGCCACCGTCGGTTTGGGCGGCGTCGGCGGGTGCAGCGCATAGGGCACGACCTGCATCGGGCCGAAGGAGTTGGTGTGGCGACCGTGGCTGATCAAGACCATGATGCGCCCGGAGTGGGCGCTGCTCGGCACATGCACAACCATCCCCAGGGATGAGTTGGTCAGGTGGGCTGTGGGCGAGTTGCTGGCGATGCGCGCGTTCCAGCTGTGGGGAAACGCAACGACCATCCCGGTGCGCAGCCCTTTGCCTTTGATGAGCAGCTCGCCGCCCACGGACACCTGGCGCGAGTTGGTCGAGCAGTGGACAGCCGGCACGCAAACAGCGCTCGAGAGCGTGAAGGGGTTGACGTGCTTCGCGGTCGTCTTCTTCTTGGCGGCGGACTTCGGCGAGCTGCCGCCTGTCGCTTTGGTTGTCGGCGCCGAGGGCTTCGAGGGCGCCGCCGAGCCGCCGACGTTCGAGGCGGCGCCGGAGGGCGGGGGGTCGATCAACGCGAAGCAGCCGGCGCAGAGCGCCAGTGCCATCGCCCCGGCTGCGCTGCGGATAGATCGCTGCTTGGCACTTGCGCTTGCCACGAACATCCTCTCCCGTGGAGTCGTTTGGCAGGACCGTAAAGCCTATGGACCTCCCAACCAAGGCGCGCCAGAGAAGTTGCGCCCTCGCGGGGCCCGTGGGCCGTCAGCCCCAGCGGAACCCGAGTGCCGTGGGCGCCGGTCGCAGAGGGCTCTGCGGTAGACCTGCGGGCGGCTCGGGCAAGTTGTAGCCACTCGGCGCCACGTCATTGGGAGCGTCCGCATGAAACAGCGACGCGAGATACTGGATCTGTCCACGACCCACGCCAAGCTCGAACTGCCCGCCGCCGTAGTTGCCGATTCCTCGCGCGGCACAGTAGTCAAATGCATCGAGCAGATTTCTGAGCCCTCCGAGCCGTGACGGCTTGATGTTGACCATGCGCGGCGGGTAGCGCAGCGCCTGGATGTCCTCGACGGAGTGGATCGGAGCATCCCAGGAGAAGCGCTCGCGGTGGGTCCGGAGCACCGCGTCGGTCTCCGGCGTGAGTGCTGGGTCCTCGATCCATGCGTCGGGGAACGCCTCGACGACACGCTGGTAGAGCAGGGGATCCGCCGGCTGGTCGACGATTGAGCCTGAGTAGTAGGCCTTGAAATCGACCGACTCCACCGCGCGGGTAGCCACGAGCGTGGCGATCAACTCGTCGTCCCACGAGCTCGTCGGATCGAGCTTGAAGCGCAGCGATGGGTAGGCCTCCAGGCGTCGGCGCAGCGGATCGATGCTGGGTGGCTCGCCGAGGCGCAGCGACACCACGAAGCGCACCGGCTGCGGTCTGCGATCCAAGGCCTCATGCAGCGTCGTGCCCGACTGGCGCAGCGCCAGGTCGAGCGCCGCAGACTCATATGCCCACACACGGTAGCGGCGGGACACCTCACGTTGAGGCTCCTGCGGAAAGAGGTCGAGCGTCGCCAGATGCTCTGAGAACGAGCCGATCGTCCAGCTGCCTTCCAGCGGGAGGTGCGGTCCCGAGGCCTGCAAAATCTCATGGTCGACGGCGTCGTAGGTCACGTCCTCGCCGATGCCCTCCTGGCCGGCGCCCGAGATCTGGATCACGGTGCTCTTGCGCTCGAACTCGCTCGACACGAGCGCCTGCAGCGGCTCGAAGGTGTGCCGCTCGATCTGCAGTGGCAAGCTCTCCAGGCGCTCCCAGGTATTCCCGTGCTCAGGCACAGCGGCTCAGCTTAGAAGGTCCCGGAAACAGGACCGTAAACTGTAGTCGTGGCAAGCAACACCAAGGGTCCGCGGGGACGTTCGCGCAAGCCGCGTCCAAGCGCGCCTGTCGCAGGCGGTGGGTCCAAGTCTGTCTCGGACGAACAATCCACCTCGCCGGCCGGGCAGACTGCGTTGCGGGCAGGGCGAGCCAAGTCCTCTCGCCGTAGGCGTGCGCCGAGTGCAGCGCGCCCGCCGGTCTCGCCTCAGAGAACATTCGGCGAGCGCCCGCAAGCACCCTGGCATCCGCTGCCGCTTTCAGAGTTGCTCATCCTGGCCGGAGGGGTCGCGTTCGTGGTTGCCGTCACGCGGCTGCGCAACGGCCCGGCGGCTGGCGGTCCGCTACTGCTTGCGGGTATCGCCGCCGTCGCCCTTGGCACGATCGAGGTGACTTGGCGCGAGCACTCGAGCGGATATCGCTCTCACACACTGCTCTTGGCGCTGTTGCCGGTGATCGTGCTGCATTCGGTCGTCGTCTTGGGCTACACGTTCCTCGCGAAAGCCTCTCAGCTATTGAACGTGGGCATGTTCGCAGTCGACATAGCCGTCTTCGTGCTCCTGTTCAGACTGCTGCGCACACGCTTCCTGGACGCTCGCGCACGCGCGATGATTCGGAATTGATGAGAGCAGTTGACGGCCTGCTGTCGATCGCAACAGGGTGGAGGCTTGGTGAGTCAGGCTCGGCCTGGTGAGCCGGCCTGGGTGGCGCGACTAGATAGACGGAGACGGGGTCGATCAGCCGACGTTCAGCGAAGGTAGCGGCAACTCGCCCTCGTTGCCGGCCTCGCCGCGCGTCTCGCCGGTAAAGCCAAGCCGCTCCAGCCGCGCGATCTCACGCTCACCTTCGATTCGCGCGGGATGGTCGGGGGGAAGCTCGGCGATCAAGCGTACGATGCGATTGCGCAGTTGCAACGCGAAGTGTGGGGTGGAGGCGCCCATCAGCTCACGTACGTCCTCCACGCTCACCTCTCCGGAGCGCTCTCTGATCAGGCGTTGCGGGTTCTCGGCTTGACTCACGGTTCACTGCCCTGTGTCGATTCGCTGGGTGTCGGTTCGTCCGAAGGCGTCGTCGGCGATGAGAAGCTCGTTTCGGGCGCCGCTCGGGAGGATATCTCCAGCAGCGTGTCCAGGCGGGCCTGGGTCGTGGCGGAGATCGCCGTTTCGTCGCCGATCAGCCAGCCACGGTTGTAGACGCCATGTACAGGGCCCGATGCCGGCGAGCCCGGCTGTAGGTCGCTTAGGTAACTGCTCAGCTTGCTCGACAGCGCTTCGGATCCTTCAAGGAGCAGTAGCGGGCCATAGTCGCCACGCGCAGACAGTGGCGCAGCGGCAGGTGCGTCCAGGGGTCGTGAGCTGTTCGCGAACACGAGTCCGTGGCCCGGTTCCAGCACACCCCAGCCGAAGGAGCCGTTGCCGAAGCGCGCCACGGCGATCGCGTTCGTCGTCGGAGTAGGACCGTCGATGCGCGTCACCGGACCGAAGTGTCGAAGCTCTCTGACCACGCGCTCGCTTACTACAGCGCGTGGACCGACGACGTAGATGGAGGCCCCGGCGAGCCTCGCCAGCTCGGCGGCGGTTGCATGAGGAATGCTCGAGCGCTGCACGAACAGGATCGGCGCGCCTGTCTGCGCGGACAGTCCCGCGGCCGGCATAGTCATTGCAGGCGGCCCGTTCGCCGCGGTCACGATCAAATCGTGCGGCGAGTGACCGTCCAGCAAGCTCGAGAGCCGCTCGATCGCGACGGCCAGGGTGGCCGGTTCGGCTGCCGCCAGCGACCGCGTCACGTAGCCGGCCGGGGCGGGGGCGCTTCCGACATCGAGCACTTGGGCGTGTCCAGCCGGGCCACTCGGTGAGGGTCCGAGCGCGCCGGTCCCCGTGGGTTGCATGGCTTGGAGGGCCATACCGGTTGGCTGTGGCAATGTGCTGCCTTCGCTGTACAGAAGCGGCGCGCGCAGCGGTGTGCCGGCGAGCACAGAGCAAGCAAGCGCCGCCGGCCAGTCGTTGTCGTCCACCACGACCACCAGCGCTGGTCGAGTCGCGGGGGTGAGGCCCGGATATGCGGCGAGCGCGACCGCGGCGGCGTCGATGGCCGGGGTGGCACCACCAAGGCGGGTGGTGTTCGTCGTGCTCGCGCCGATGGCCGCGTGTTCGCTGAGCGCCTGAACCGTGGCGGCCGCATGTTCGGTGGCTCGTGGGGAGAGCGCCTTGCCGCATCCGGCGAGCGCCGTACAAGACAGGAGCACGAGGGTTGCGGCGCGCAGATGGCTGAGATGCATGCCCGCCACGCTACCCGCCTTCCCCGACGACAGCGGAGGCAGCCCGGCCTCCTCGGGCCGGCCCGAACGGAGAGCTACGACGCTTTGAGGGCTTGAAGATGGAGCTCAGCGGACAGTCCGACAATGCCCTCAACTGCAATTTGACGCCCAAAATCACCGTATTTGCGGGGAAAACGTCTCAAAACGCCTCCATCGTGTGCAACCGTCATTGCACTCTGATAGCCTGCCGCCCCGAACGCCGAATCCTTGGTCAGAAGCCAAGGAACGGGGGACCCAAGTTGTTGGGGCGAATCCCGCGGTAGATCCGTGAGAAGCGCAGGCTCTTTCAGCGCTAGCCCGTCAGCTAACCCCGCAGGCCGACGAAAGAGGTTGCTTTGCGATTGCGAGCCGCGGGCTCAACGCTATTCTGCATGCTGTTCCTGGCTGTCGCCCCTGTCTCGGCGCTGGCCGCGACAGGCGGTGTCTCGGCCGGAGGCGCTTCGGCGACCGTCGCTCCACCCGCAGCCGTTGGCGGTGCCGCTCCCACCACAACCACCACCACTCCAGCTGTCAAGAAGCCGCACGCGCCGGTTACCTCGAAATCGACGAGTCTCGTCTACAAAGGCGCGGTCTACGAGAAGACGGTGACTGGCCAGGTCATCCCATACGTCGCTCCGCAGACGCCAGGCGAAGTCACCTCCTCGACCGGTGGAAGCGTGGTCGGGGTCGCTGCCGACACCAAGCCCGATCTGCTCGTACCGGGCAGCACGGCGCGGGTGGTCGACGGTCTTGCCGCGGCCCCCATGTCGGCTCCTCCCGCTGTCCAAGAAATCATCTGGGCCGGCGATCAGATCATCGGCCT